>CAJTYO010000003.1 GCA_910584045.1 uncultured Oscillospiraceae bacterium
GGTAGTTCCAGAAGGGGGTGTGGAGGTAGTTGCCGTGGTGGAGCAGCACCACCACAGGGACCTCCTGCTTTTTCACCAACTTCCCCAGGGAGTCAGGCAGAATGGCGGTGGTGCCGATGGGCGAGTACCGGGCCTCCGGGTACATGCACAGAATGTCGCCGTAGTCCTGAAGGACCCGCTTCACCGAGCGCAACAGGGTCATATCGGTGGTAAACTTCCGCTTACATAGGCATCCCAGCCATTCCATGATAAAGGGTCGGCGGTAGTAGCCGTCGATCGTGGCAATATTGTTGACGGGGTGGGGCCAGGTAGCGATGGAGCAGAGATGGAAGTCCACGAAGTACATATGGTTGCTCAGAAGGATATAGGGAGGGCTGAGCCCCTCCATGCCAATCTTCTCGATCTTGTACTCCTGTCCCGCCATACTCATGCCGCACAGGGCCCGGAGGATGGCGGTAAAGACCTTTCTCTGCCGCAGAGGCGGCTTTGTGGTGTCATATCTCCGCAGCCGGCCGTAGTTGACGTCGATGCTCTCCATAGCAGGTTCCCTCCTTTATCGATAAATTATTTCCATACCAGTTTATCACACGGCGCCAGTAAAAGCAAATCCGGATATTGCCAGCATTCCGCCCCACGGCAAAAGAAATATACTCCTGTTTGCGGGACTGTCACTGGCTCATTGCCCGTCACTGTCGGGACGCTGGAATATTAGCAGACCCAGAAAGCCGAGGTTGGCTTTCTGGGTCTGTTTTTTATCGCGTCTACCTTCCCCACAATTTGGGCGGGGTGGTTTTTTCTGGGCTTAACTTAAGTCGTCGCCCCCTCCGCGGAATGCTACTGTCTCTCCCCCACAGCTGCCGGCAGGCTCTCCCGCTGTACGGACATGTACAGCTCCACCGCCGCCGCACCGAAGGTCTCAGCGGAAAATTTCTCTGCCGACGCGCTGGCCGCTCGGCTCATACGCTCCCGCAGAGCTGGGTCCGCGCACAATGCGGAGAGGTGCTCTCCGAAGGCCTCGCCATTCTCGTACTGCCAGCCGTTGACGCCGTCGGTCACCACGTCCTCCACACAGGGGTCCCGCCGGCACAGCACCGGCAGTCCCGCCGCCAAAGCCTCAAAGTAGGTCAGCCCTTGGGTCTCGCTAGTAGAGGCGGTGACAAACACGTCCCCCAGCCGGTAGTAGTCCGCCACCTCGCCGTGGGGCACCATGCCCGTGAAGACCACATCCAAGTTCCTTCCCCGGGCGTAGTCCAGCACCTCCTCCCGGTCAGGGCCATCCCCTACCAGCAGCAATGTCACGTCCCGCCGCCCGGCAGCGGCAATCTGGTCAATCAACTGCTCCAGGTTCTTCTCCTTGGCCATCCGCCCTAAGTACAGCAGCACCGTATGCCCCTCGGGCACCGCCCAGCGGCGGCGCAGGGCCTCCATCCGCTCCCGATCCGGCTCCCGGCGATAAACCGACAGGTCCACTCCGGTGGGGATCACCTCGATGCGGCACTGCACGCCGTAATCCCGCAGCAGCCGCTCCACCTTCCGGCTGGGGGCCACAATGCAGGCCGCCCGCCCGCAGATCCAGCGGGAGAAAACGGAAACCACAGCCTTCCCCACCCGCACGCTGGGGGAGAAGTAGTGGGTGTAGTCCTCATAGACCGTGTGATAGGTGTGGACGATGGGAACACCCAGGTGGCTGGACAGAGCATAGGCCACCCGGAAGGTGGAAAATTCACACTGGGAGTGGATCACGTCCGGCCCCCAGGCCACCAGCTCGTGGACCAGACTGCGCGTCCGGTTGACCCGCAGCCGCGCGCCGGGATAAATTTTGTTGGCGCTGACGGAGCCCATGTAGTAGACGTTCCCCTCCTTATAGGAGTGCAGCGTAGCGGACAGGGTGACGACCCGAACCTCGTGTCCAAGCCGCTCCAGCTCCCGCTGCAGCAGCAGCACGGAGGTCACTACGCCGTTGATTACTGGTGCGTACCAATCGGATGTAATCAGTACTTTCATCTCGTCTGTATCGCTTCCTTTCAACAGGATTGTTTTATAGGGAAGTACAAACTGATTATAGCAAATCCCCCTTGCCTCGGCAAGGGGGAACTTCGGATTTAAAGGAATCCTAAACTTTACATATTTTCCACCGGCAGAGTATCGTCCCGCTCAACCCACTCCTGAACATCGGTGACGGTGTAGTCGTCCCTACCCGGCCCGGTGCGGCAGACAACCCGCTTCAGCCCTGCGTTGATAATCAGCCGCCGGCACATGGAACAGGAGGTGGTGTCGTCCAGCAGCTTCCCCGTGGCGGCATCCCGTCCGGCCAGATACAGCGTCCCGTCCACTATATCCCGCCGGGCGGCGGAGATGATGGCGTTGGCCTCCGCGTGGACGGAGCGGCACAGCTCATAGCGCTCTCCTCTGGGAATGTTCATCATTTCCCGGGTGCACCGGCCCATGTCCACACAGTTTCTGCGTCCTCTGGGCGCTCCATTGTAGCCTGTGGAGATAATCTCGTCATTTTTTACGATGATGGCTCCATAGCACCGACGCATACAGGTGGCCCGTCCGATAACGGTCTCGGCGATGTTCAAATAGTAGTTGTCCTTGCTGATACGCTCCATAGCCCCTCCTCCTTCTGTCCTCGGCGTAATACCTGGGTTTAAGTATACACGAATCTCCACGAAAAAGCAAGAAAAAGGAGCCGGATATCCACGGTAATTGACCATGGAAAGAAACGTCTGAATAAAGGACCGCATACCAGTCAGAAATGACCGCAGCATTTGGATGCAGTGAAAGCAACATTCGAGACGCACTGCAGCATTATCTGATAACGCCTTTTCTACCGCTTTTCAGCTTTGGTAACTTTACAGCCAAAAACACCTCCAGAACCGTCATATACAGAAAAAACCCGGAAGCCGCAGCTCCCGGGTTTTCTCTATGGTTTGGAGGATCAGATGAAAAAGAAGTCTTGTCACTTGCAAGATTAAGAATACCCGAAGGATGTTAACAAAACCAGCACAGTTTGTTACAAAAGTCTAAAATCTCCTCAGGACTTTTAGCTTTCCAGGTATTTCCTGTCGAACACCCCTGCTGGACATAGGGAAAGGCCGCGCCCTCACCCCGAGGACGCGGCCCTGCATCTCTCACTCAGCCGTATACGTCAAAGTTATACTGGCTGGGAGCGGGGACGGCGGCCAGCATGTCGTTGATCAGCGCTTGTGCCTGACTCTCCATGCTGTCCATGGACTTCTTCATGATCGCCGTGTCATAAGCGGCGGCGAATCTGGCCTCGCTCATACTCATGCTGGCGGCCGCAATGCTGTCCATCATAGTTGTTTTACTCCTTTCTTAAATAGATCAATCCACCGATACCGGTACGATCTGACCGTCTGCGTTCTTCTTATAGACATGGGACATATCGCTGCTGAGGTAGAAGGTCCCCACGATGACATTGGTCGCGTTCTTCGCGTCCTGGAGATAGACGCGAAGCTCCCGGCAGGAGATGCCGTCTACAAGCACCCAAGCCTGTTGGGGATAGACCATATAGTCGCTCATATCGTCCCCGTCCAGACCCAGTTGGCTGGGATTGAGGGAGTTGAAGTAGTCCAGCTGTTCGCTCACGGCGCTGGGCTTAGTCTCCTCCTCTTCCTTCACCTTCTCATCCTCCACGGGGGGCAGCATCCGCCCGCTCATGTAGGCCACCTGGACCGCCACAGAGTACTCCGACCAGCCCACAACCACCCGCACAAAACGGCTGCCGCCGTCCTCGCTCTCGGCTGTGGCCGCCTTGCCCAGGATAATTTCGCCGATCAGCGTGTCGGCCACCGGCTCCTCTGTGAGCAAATGGTTCTCCTCATCAAGGGCCTTAAATCCCTGCTCACCGCCCATCAGCACCTTGGCGTACCGTCCGGCCAGCTCTGCGGGGTCCTCCATCTGCCGGTAGTGGTAGGTGTGGGAGACATCAAGCCCCTCCTCGATGGCAATATCCGTGGGCGCATCGACAGAGGACAGGATCGCCTCCCCCTCCCCCAGGATACTGTCCAGAGCCACAACCACATCCTCCGAGCCCTCTGTCAGCACATACGCTTCCAGAGTCTCCTCCTTCTTCCCGCAGGCGGTCAAAAGGGTCAGGGCCCCTAAAATCAATAGAAAAATCTTGATTTTCTTATTCATCGAAAACTTTCCTCGCTTCGCCCGGGGCGTTGCCCCGTTTCATACCGCATCACTGTCCGCGGCGGATGGTCACCTGGTCGTTGTTGCGCAGCTCCTGGGTAAAGGGACAATCCGCCCCGTTCACCTGTAGCACCAGCGGCACGTCCAGCGTCTCAAAATCGATGCCGGACCGATCCAAGAGATCCATCAGGTAATAACTCCCGCCGTCCTCTCTGCCGGGCAGCACCAGGGGCTCCCCGTTCAGATACAGGAACAATGGCCGCCGAGACACTGCCCCGCCGCCGGAACGAGCCGGCTCCTCCCGCCAGGGCTCGGGCTCCGGCGCTGGTTCCTCCTCCGGCTCCTCCGGCACGGGGGCGCTCACCGTGGAGATCACCTGATCCCCGGAGCGCAGAGGTGTATCCAAGTCCGCTGGGCGGCCGTTAATCAGCACACCCCCGGCGTAGTCCACACCCAACAAATCTGCCGGCGTGCGCTCAGCGGACGCGCCAGGCACCGCCGGGACGAACTCGATGGCGTCCCCCGCATAGACCAGCTCAGAGGGCTTGGCGTCCTCCCCGTTGCGCCGCAGGATGCAGGGTACAGCGCTCTCTCCTCGGAAGGTCAGACGCTGTCCGTCCACTGTAACGCTCAGAGTCCTGCCCGTGCGGCCTACTAAGTCCGCAGAGGTATAGCCATTCATCATCAGCAGATCCAGCACTGTCAGCGTCCCGCTGCGGAAGAGCTTGGCGGGCTTGCCATTGAGCATAATGCGGTAGCTGTCGCTGATCAGCCCCAGGCCCGCCGACACAGCGATACCCAAGGGCGTTGCAAACTCCGGATCATTGAGATCATACTCCCGGGAAAAAGCGCTGATGTCATAGTTATTGCCGGCCAAAGCCACCCGGCGCTCGTCCATGCCAAGCGCCCCGGCCACCAGCTCTCTAAGCCCCGCCAGCTTGCTGCCGCCGCCGGCCAGGAACATGGCGGAGGGCGGCGCGCCGTTGATGTCCGTCACCCGCTGTGCAATCTCCTGAGCCAGATTCTGGGCCGCACTCTGGAGTGTCTCCCGAATCTCTCCACCGCTGACACTCTGCTCCAGGCCCAACACGTCCCGATAGGTGACGGCCGCCTCGTCCAGCTGCATCTTCATCCGCTCCGCCGTGGCGAAGTCGATGAGAAAGCGGCGCATCAATGTCTCTGTAATCTCATCCCCGGCGGTGGTAGCCATGGTGTAGCCCACCACCGCGCCATCCCGGCAGATGGCGATGTCTGTGGTGCCCGCACCGATGTCCGCCAACACCAGATTCAGCAGCCGCAGCTCCGCAGGGATCACGGCGTTCAAGGCGGCAATAGGCTCCAGGGTGAGGCTCGCCACCTCCAGCCCCGCCGCCTCCATGACGGTATACAGGCTCTCCACCACCTCGCTGGGCAGGAAGGTGGCCACCACCTCCGCCTCCAGCTGCTGGCCGTTGTGGTCCTTCAGCGTGGCCAGCGGGTAGCGGTCCAACAGATAGCCGGACACCGTGTACCCCACCAGATAGCTCCGGCGCTGAGGGTCCTGCTCGTCACCGAGATGGCTCTCCGCGTCGGCCACGGCACCGCTCTCCAGCTGGCTGATAACGTCGCTGCCGATGCGCTGCACCTGGGGCAGCTCCATAGCATAGTGCCCCCGCTCTGTACGCAGGGCACGCCCGGCGGCGGCCACGCACACCCGGCTCAGCCGACAGCCCAGCTTGGCCTCCATGCGCTCGGTAACCCGACGGGCCACCTTCGCCACCTGATCAATATCTTCAATCTGGCCGTCCAGCATGGCCCGGCGGCCGTGCTCTTCCTTTTCAATCGCCAGGACCTCCAGCCGCTCATCCGTCACCCGGCCCGCTACGCCGATGATGCTGCGGGTCCCGATGTCCAGGGCGTAAATCAGACCCTGCTCCTGTTTTTTCCACTCCTGGGGCATTGCATTCACCTCACTCCGACGCCGACGTATGCGCCGTGGACGGCGGATATGGCATCCCGACCGCGCAGGACGCCATATCCGCCGCTATGTATCCGCGTACGGAAACGCATCATGGGCATAACGCCCCGAAGATCAATACTTGGAACCGCTGAAGGGGTTATCGCTGCTGCGACCGCTCAGCATCAGGGGATCTGCGCTGGGCGCATCGGACCAGCCGGTGCTCTCCGCGCTGGAAAAGCGAGGGGCGGCAGGGCTGGAGAACCCACCCTTATTACCCACCTGGAACTCGGCCATCAGCTGATGCATGATATTGGCCTGAGAGCTGAGCTCCTCACTGGCGGCGGCGCACTCCTCACTGGTGGCGGAGTTGGTCTGCACCACGGCGGAAATCTGATCAATGCCCTCGGTGATCTGAGAGATAGCGGTGGTCTGGTTTTCCACAGCCTCGGTGACCTGATCCATCAGGCCCACTACGCTGCCGGTCAGCACCGTTGTCTTCTCCAGGGAATCCGTAACCTTGCTCACCACGTCGGCACCCTCACGGACGGCGCTGATGGAATTCTCGATCAGGTCCTTGGTGGCCTTAGCGGCCTCATCGGACTTGCTGGCCAGGTTGCGCACCTCGTCGGCCACCACGGCAAATCCCTTGCCGGCGCTGCCGGCCCGGGCGGCCTCAACAGCGGCGTTCAACGCCAAGATGTTGGTCTGGAAAGCGATGTTCTCAATGGTGGCAATAATCTTGCCAATCTCCTCGGAGGAACTGGAAATATTGGTCATAGCCACATTCAGCTGCTTGACGTAGTCGTTGCTGGTCTCCACCTGTGCGCCGGCCTGACCCACGCTGATGCGGGCCTCCTCGGCGGAGGCAGCCGTCTGACGGGAGCTGACGGAGATATCGTTGATGGTGGCGGCGAGCTCCTGGACGGCGCTGGCCTGCTCAGTAGCGCCCTGGGCCAGGGACTGGGAGCTGTTGGACACCTGCTCAGATCCGGCGGACACCTGGCTGGCGGACTGGGAGATGTTGGTGATCGTATCGCTCATGCGCACGACAAACTCGTTGACGCTCTTCTGAATGGGGGCCAGATCGCCGGGGAAGGTGGCGGTCAGCTCCACGTCGAAGTTGCCCTTGGCCATCTGACCGGTGGTGTCGGAGATGTCCTGAATAACGCTGTGAAGCACCTTCTGACTGGTACGCAGGGCATCACACATCTCGCCCAGCTCATTCTTGCCGGTGAATTCCACGGGGATACGCAGATTGCCCTGGCTGAAGCCCACCAGAGCGGCACGGACCTGATTGCTGGGCTCGGCGATGCTTCTGATAATCTTGAAAGCCATCAGCAGCACGATGACAGTGGCAACGATCATCACGCCCAGAATAACAACGATACCAATGGTGGAGACAGTGTTCTGCTGCTGAATAATCTTCTCCTGCTCGTTCTGAAGCTGAGTGGCCAGCTTATCGCCCGCCTCGGCAGCAGCCGCCAGCTTGGGGGAGCACTGCTCCACAATCATCACACGTGCACTCTCGCGATCCGTGCGGGCCACCTTAATGATCTCCTGGGCCTCCACGCCCCACTCCTTCATGGTGTTGATGAAGGTGTTGAGCTGCGTCTGATCATCCAGCGGGAAGCTGGCATTGAGCTCCGTAATGGCCGCCTCCAGGGCGGTCATCTTGGTGGTGGCGGTATCCAGGTTGCTCATATCGCCGGAGAGCACCGCGTCACGCAGACCGCGAGCTGCGATGTTGTAGTCGATGCGGCATTCAGAGGCCCGCTGATTCGCCTCCACATAGTGATCGATGATATCCTGATAGGCTGCCTTCTGCGAACTCATCATCACCAGAGAGGCAATGATAATAGCCAGAGAAACGAGAATCGTCGTGCCGAATCCTATGATCAGGCTTTTCTTGATGGACATGTTCCTAAAGTTCATGATGCGTTTTCCTCCTAATTTTTCCCCGAGCCGCTGCTATCCAGCGGCGGGCTTTTCTCTCCTGCCGGCCTCTCGGCGGGCTCTTTTCTCCGCCCATAAAGCGGCCCAGCGCGGCGGCGGAAGGCCGCGCCCGGTCGTGCATCTATGGCAGCCGGCTTCTCACCTGAGGTCGCCGTACTTCCCATTTTTAACGTCTCCCGCTACCTTTCCATCCACCAGCGTGATCACACGCCGCCGCAGAATGTTCACATACTGACTGGCGTGGGTGGCCATGACAATGGTGGTTCCATGGGTATTCAGCTCCGTGAGCAGATGCAGCAGATCCCATATCACATCGTCATCCAAGTTCGCCGTCAGTTCATCCAGCAGCAGGATGGATGGGCTGTTGATCACCGCTCGGGCCAACTCCACCCGCCGGCTCTCGCCGATGGACAGCTCAGCGGGATAGCAGGCCTCCACGCCGGGCAGACCCACAATGCCCAGGGCCTTTTTCACCGCCTCCCGCCCCTTGCGCCGCATCATACCGGCGGCGCTGGCGGCCAGCATCAAATTTTCTCCCACGGTCCGCTTGCGGATGAGCAGTCCCTGCTGGCTGACCACTCCAAAGGTGCGGGCCGCCCGGACGCGCCACGGGCCGATCAGCCGGGCCATATTCGCGCCGTTGAGGCACACGGTGCCCTCCTCCGGGACGATCTCCCCGCCCATCAGCTTCAGCAGGGTGCTCTTTCCCGCGCCGCTGCTGCCGATCAAAAAGACGAACTCCCCCTGCTCTACCGTGAGGCTCACATCCTGCAGGGCGTAGTTGGCGCGCTTCTCCTCGATATATCGCTTTGACACGTGTTCCAGACGAATTTCCGCCATTACGCGGCGCCGCCTCCCGTTCTTGCAAGCGTGCCTGTTCCGCCGGCCCTAAAAGCCGGCGGAACAAACCGCAGCTTCTTACTCAGGAAGAGGGGGCGGGCCGGCTGCTCCGGTCCGGTTCTTCCCGTTTGCCCCGCCGGCAGGACAAGTCCTCAGTCAGGCGGAAGCTGTTGGTAAAACGAATGCTCGCCCGCCATGCGCAGGCTCAGCCGGCGGTCCATCTCCACCACCTGCTCCAGCAGACGGCGGGTCTTGCCCACCTGCTCGGCGTAGATGCGCTGGCCGTCATCTCGGGGCTCCTCGCCCCGCCGCAGGGCCGTCACCATCGCCCGGCCCTCCCCATCCAAGGCGGCGGCGCGGGTTTTACCGCTGCTGTCCACCTCGGCCAGCTGCCGGATGGGATCGTGGCGCATGGCCACCAGCATCCGGGCGGCCACCTGGTCGTTGCGGTCCAGGCTCTCGGCCAGCTGCCGGGTCACGTCCTGGACCTCTACCAGGTAATTATACTTCTTTCTCTCTAGAACTGTCAACTCCAACCAGTCATCCCGGGTCATATTTGTCCGCCTTTCCCTGTGCTGCTGTTTCTCTCTGCGATATGAAAGGCGTCGCGCATATCCGCCAGCATAGGACGCAGCCGCTCCAGCTCCGCCTTATTCCGGCCGATTTTGATCCGGCCCAGCTGATAGGTGAAAAAGTCGTACATCCGGCTGAGATCCCGGCTGATGGGGTACTGCCGGTCCAGGGTCTCGTCCAGATAGTTGACGATGTCGGTACACCGGTCCACAGCAGCCTCGAAGGTGGGGTAGTCCTCCTTCTCCAGAGCAATGGAGGCCATGGTCGCCCGTTTGACCAATTCATCGTACAGCAGCAGCAACAGCTCGCTGGGGGTCATGGAGCCCACGGACTGCTGTTTGTACTGCTGATAGCCTCTCCTATCCATAATAGGGGCCGCTCCTTTCTGTCATCCGGCGTATCAGCCGCCCATCAGGCCGGCCAGTGTGGAGCTTTGAGAGTTCATCTGGTAGATGAGCGTCTCCAGCTTGCTGAACATACTGGTGTATTTATCCACCTGTGCAGACAGCTTATCCTGCCACTTCTCGATATCCGTATAGATGCCGTCAATCTGGTTCTGCCAGTTGTTGTTCATCAGGGTCAGAGAGCTCAGAGGCGTACCGGCCTGCTGAACCAGGATACCCTTGGTGGCGCCGGTGATACCCGCGTAACGGTCCAGCTGAGTCTTCATGCCCTGCATAATGCCGTTGGAGGCGCCGCCGGCCTCGGAGGAGCGGGTGAAGAGGTCCGCCACCGCGTCGGGGTCGCTATCCAGCATGGAGCGCAGCTTGCTCTCATCCAGAGTGATGGAGGAGGAGCCGTCGGTGGAGGAGAAGTCCATGGTGATGCCCATCTGCCGCAGCAGAGCTCCATCCTCTCCGCCGGGAGAGAAGACAGCGAGCATCCGGTCGTACAGGGCGGAGAGGTTGGTGTCGCTGAACAGCAGACCCTGCTTGGCTTTCTCCTCATACTTCTGGATGGCGCTCTCGCTCATGGTGGCCTTATCCTCGTCGGTGAGGGGCTCATAGGACTTGAACGAACCGTTGGACTTATAGGGCAGGGTGGCATACTGGCCGCGGATCTCCGACATCATCTCATTGTAGTCGGCGATCATACTCTTTACCGCATCAACGATCTTGTCGGAATCGGTGCTGCGATGGAAGGTCACCGGCTCGCCGCCCTCGAAAGTCTCCTTGAAATTCAGGGTCATGCCGTCAATGTTGACGCTGTTGCTGGGGCGGGTCATGGTCAGCGTCTCACCGTTGACCTCCACCTCGAACTTGGCGTCCTGACCGGGGGTGTAGGAAATCTCAGGCGCGTACTTCTCATTGAATTCAAGCTCATAGCGCCCGAAGTCCGGGTCCGGATGATCGGCCCACATGTCCATATCGACCTTCGCGCCGCTCTTATCATCGGTTATTTCCAGCTCGCCCGTGTATTTATTGTAGGAGGCGGTATAACCGTGATTGAAAATAGAGCCGTTTAATTTCTCGGCAACGTCCTCAATCGTATCGTCCTTGTTCACCGTGATTGAATAGTAGCCACTGACTTCAGGGAATTTGAAATTCACCTTGTTACCGTCCAGCCAGGAGACGCCGTACGCCTCGCCAAAGGTGTAGTCGCTCTTGTCGCTGAGCTCGGTGGAACCGAACATCTCCTCCGCCAGGCCCCCGTCAATATTTATCTTCGTGTCAGCGCCGGTTTCCTTACTGGTGAAGGTGAACTGGCGGCTAGTCTGGGAGTAGCTGACCTTCACGCCGGCAGCGGTGTTGGCGTTGATGTCGCTTAGAATGTCGGAGAGCTTGGTGTCGCTGGTGTACTTGCCGATCTCCACGCCGTTGATGGTCAGGCTGCGCTTGACCTCATTGCCGTCGTAGTCCTTTATAAACGTGCCCGCAGGCAGGAGCTCGCCCAGGGTCTTGCTGGTATTGAGGTAGTTTGTGGCGCTGGTGCCGCCCAAACCCAGCGCACGGCCCGCGTCAGTGTCGATGATCAAGTTGGAGTTGTCAGGGGCCTGGAACTTCAGCTTCAGCTCGCCGCCCTCGCCCTCGTTAGTCACCTTGATCTTGCCGGCGAACTCGTCCTTGACGATCTCATTGACCATCTCGGCATACTTGTCGGCGCACTCCTCCTCGCTGAGGTCCTTATAGCGCTCGGTGAACTTGATGCCGGTGGAGCCGTCGTTCATCGTCACCTTCTCCGGCATGGCGAGGGAATATTTGCGGGTGGTGGTGCCGTCGTCGTTGGTCACAGTGCTGACGGATATCTTGGGCAGATACAGGCTCTTGCTCTTGCCGTCCAGGGAGATATTGATGGGCTGCTTGGAGATCGTCTCGGCCACGGTGGGGTGTAGGGTGAACTTCCCGCTCTTGGTCACGTCGATGGAGGCGGGCTTATCCTCCTCTGCATTCTCCAGATCCAGACCCAGCACACTCTCCACAGTGCCGCTGGCGCCGGAGAGGTACACGCTGTTGCCGCCGGTGCTCTTGTCCGCAAAGGTTATTTTACCGCCGCTGAGCTTTACGTCAATGAGCTCGCTGGCCGACTTGGTCTCGCCGCTGGAGAGGGTGATCTTGGCCTCGCTCAGCTTCTTGCTGATGACCTTCTCCAGCTCTGCGGCCCGCTCGGTAGCGGTCAGGGAGACCTCGTTGCCGCTGGCGTCCTTCTTGGTGTCGGGAATAATGTCCTTATTGGGATCGAAGACGATGCTGACAGTCTTTCCGCCGTAGTTCAGGGACAGGGAACCGGAAAGAGCGCCCATCTCCAACGTCTCGTCGAATTTCATGCCATCTCCGGTGATGGCGAAGCCGGAGTTGATACCCAGCAGGTTGCTGCTGGTAGTATACCGGGCGGCGGAGGCAAGTTGCTTGACGCTGTTGAGCTTCACGTCGCTGTCGGTACGACCGGAGGCGGTCACCTTGTCCTTGTTGGCCCCCATGGTTGCGATCTTGACGGCGCTGCTGAAGAAGGATGCGCTCATCAAGTTGGTGGCGGAGCTATAGGAGGTATACTTGCTGGCAAAGGCGTTCATCTTAGTGATGATACTGCGGTAAGCCTCCTGTTTCCACTCCAGCTTGGTCGCCTTGTTGCTGAGGCTCTGGATTTTCTTCTGGTAGCTTTGTACCAGACCTTCGATCATGCTCTCAGTGTCCAAGCCGCTGGCCAGGCCGCTGATGACGTTGGCGCTGTTGTAGAGGCTGCTGGTCATGTTATTTCCACTGACGCCGCCGATAGATGCCATGTCAATCTCTCCTTTATCATGAAGTCACACGGATATTTTCGAAAATTTACAGAAAAAGAGAATATCCCTCTGTACTTTTTTATCGTCACGTAGTATAGTAAAGTTAAGAGCCACTGAAAAGATTTTGCAGAGCGGAGGGGATATTTTGTCTGCTGTTATCGCAATCACAAACCAAAAGGGCGGCGTGGGGAAAACCACCACCTCCTGCGCCCTGCTGGCCGGCCTGCATCAGATGGGCCGCCGGGTGCTGGGCGTGGACCTGGACCCCCAGGGAAGCCTGGGCTTCTGTCTGGGACTGGATATAGACAACTGCGCCACCGTCTATGACGTAATGAAGGGCGCGCGCAATATCAGGGAAGTCATCGTACCCTCAGAGTGCGGAGACATCCTGCCAAGCAACATCCTGCTCAGCGCCGCCGAACTGGAATTTAACCGGGCGGGCCGGGAATTCCTGCTGAAAAACGCACTGGCAGAGGTGCAGGACGATTACGACTATATCATCGTGGACACACCGCCGGCCTTGAACGTGCTGACGGTGAACGCCTACGTGGTTTCCGACGGGCTCATCATCCCGATGGCCCCGGAAATTCTCAGCCTGCTGGGCGTGGCCCAGATCCGGGAGACCATCGACACCGTCCGCCGCTGCTACAACTCACGTCTGAAGGTGTTGGGCATCCTGCTCAACAAATACAACCAGCGCTTTACCCTCAACCGAGAGGTGCTGGATATGGCCGGTCAGATCGCCGCCCAGCTGGACACAACGGTCTTCGAGGCCAAGGTCCGCACCAGCGTCTCGGTGGCGGAGGCCCCCGCCCACGGGGAGAGCGTTTTAACCTATGCCCCCGCCTCCAAGCCGGCCTCGGACTTCCGGGCACTCATCAACGAGATCACCCGGGCGCTCCCCGTCTAAGCATCCGCCACAGGGCCGGGGAAGACCCGCAGTTCGTTTATGTTTAAGTTTAAGGAGAGATCATACCCATGGCCACCTCAAAGAAAAACGCCAAAAGCAGCAAGACCGCCCACGTGCTGAACCTGCTCGCGCCGGGCGGAGATAGTGAGCCCATCCGGCCCCCCGCCGTCTCCCAGGCGGAGCCCGTGGAGCCGGCGGAGGCCGCCCCGGCGGACGCCCTCCCCATAGGAGAGAGCGCGGCGGAGACCGCCTCCCGCCCCCTGGCGCCGCCCATTCTGGAGGTCGCCCGCAGCAACGATGAGCAGGTATCCCTGCAAATCAAGGACGCACTGGAGAGCGAGCTTCTCGCCGAGCTGACCGATGCTCCACAGCCTTCAGAGGCGAAGCCGGAAACTGAATTTGAACTAGAGCCGGAATCGGAGCTGGAGCCTGAGGCCGAGCCTGAACCGGAGCGTGAACCCGAGCCGGAACCGGAGCCGGAGCCGGAGCCGGAACCCGAGCCGGAGCCGGAGCCCGAACCCGAGCCGGAACCGGAACCGGAACCCGAACCGGAGCCGGAGCCGGAACCCGAACCGGAGCCGGAGCCGGAACCCGAACCGGAGCCGGAGCCGGAACCCGAACCGGAGCCGGAGCCAAAGCCGGAGCCTAGGCCTGCCCCTAAACTTGCCCCTGCACCCGATCCTGACGAATTGATCGTGGTCAACGTGATGGAAGCTTTGGTTGAAGAAAAAGCTCCACGGTATATTCAGATGTTCGGGCTGTGCCCCTGTACGCGCTGTGCGGCAGATGTAAAAGCGCTGACGCTGACCAATCTCCAGCCCTCATACATTGTACGCCGCCGGGCGGAGGCCCATGCCATGGTCACCGTCTACGAGAGCCGCTACAACAGCACTATTTTTGCCCAGCTTACCCGTGCCTGCAAGATTGTCATGGATAGTCCCCGGCACGACCGGGGGCAACAGCTTCTGTAAATGTAAAAAGACCGTACCTCCTTTGGGGTACGGTCTTTTCCGCATTATTGGCCGGGCGTTTCCTCTTCACCGGCCTCGCCGGTGCTGATAATCTGCCGCCAGATATTGTCGACCTCGTCCAAGCACTGGAAATAAATCTCCGGCAGACGGTCTGTAGGCAGGCCCAGCTCCTCTCCCAAGCGGTTGATGGCTGCCCAGTCCGCCCGCTCATAGGCCAGGATCAAATCGTACAGCAGTCCACAGCGCCCCTCGTGGTTGAGCAGTGCGTCCTTCACATCCAAAGAGATGGCGACCTCCGAGAGGATGTCCTCCAGAGGCGCGGCAATCAAAAATTGCAGCGTAGAGAACATGCCCATCAGATAGGCGTCGTTGCGGTTGATAGGCATATTTTTAGCGTAGCGCATCAGCTCACTGGCAAAGCTGGCACGGGTGAAGGAGAGCTTGAGCATCTCCTCCTGACTCTCGTCCAGCTCCCCCTTCTCATCGCGGCAGCCCATCAGATAAATCCACTGCCGCAGCTGCCCCAGCCCCAGAATCGTTACCGCCTGATGGACGTTGGTGGCCCGGTTGCGTAAAGCAAAGTAGGCCGAATTGACAATACGCAGCAGACTGTAAGTCAGCGTAGCGTCCATGGAGATGATCTGCTCAATCTCATCCACCTCCGGCTCGTCCTTGGTAATGGCCACCAGCAGACGGAAGAAGTTACTCTGCAGATAGCTGCTGGAGTGGACGGCGGTGAACATCTGCTCGGCGGCGTAGCGGCCGCACATGGCATCCGCACCGAGGATAAACGCCTTTTGATAGAGCTCCTCGGTGTCCACACCTGTGGCCACGCACTTCTTCCCCATACTGTGAACCATCTCCGCCAGACGGCGCACGCCGGCATCCTCGGCATGGCGCAAATCTACCAGGACATAGTCAAACTGCCGCAGATTGGAGATAAACCGAGGCGCAAACTGGAAGTCCTTTACCGCCACTCGGTACCCCTCCTGGCGATAACGCTCCACAAAGCGCATGGCCAGAGGGTGGATGATAACGCTCTCCCCCACCACGATGACCAGCTCCTCTGGAGCGAAGAGCTTGGGCGTCTGCTTCATGAGCAGATTGGTGGTGAAGGTCATAAAGTTCAGCGCACCCTTCAGAGTCTGGTCGGTGGCCTGGGTCAGGAAGTTATAAATTGTCTCCGCCGCCGCGAAATCCTGGCCGTTTTCCCCGCCGTAGCCGGCATCCTCGCCGGTATAGCGGATCTCATAGCCCAGAACCGCACCCTGCAGGTCCTTGATGGGCTGGCGCACAATGTATTTGGTCTTGGCGAAATTGGCCATAGTGCTTTCTCCTCCCTACATATCCTGGGATGCGGCCATTCTCTCCAGCAGATGGTCCATAACGTCCACCAAGTGGCCGATCTCCGGCTTGGTCAGCTGTTCATCCGCGCCCAGCTGCCGGCCCTTGATGCGCATCTCCTCACTAATGAGGGAAGAGAAAATAATGAGAGGAATCTGCTTGAAGCGGGGGGTGTCCTTGATCAGCTTGGTCAGCCGGTGTCCGTCCATCTGCGGCATCTCGATATCCGTGATAATCAGCGCCACATCCCGGCTGATGTCACCCCTCTCTGGCAGAGCGCTCAGGGCCTCCCACAGCTCCCGTCCGTTGGGGAACATCTTCAGGTTGACATAGTTCGCCTTCCGCAGGGAGTCGCCGATCATCTTGCTGAGCAGCACGGAGTCCTCCGCCACCCAAATGGGCTTGTCATTGCGGTCCCGGGGACCCAGGCGCTCCACCTCGGAAATCTGGATCGTTGTCTCCGGGGCGATCTCCGCCACAATGCGCTCGAAGTCCAGAATGGTCAC
This sequence comes from uncultured Oscillospiraceae bacterium, assembly GCA_910584045.1. Lineage (GTDB taxonomy): Bacteria > Bacillota > Clostridia > Oscillospirales > Oscillospiraceae > Pelethomonas. The sequence goes on from CAJTYO010000003.1 coordinate 16,421, forward strand.
AAGGTCACCGTCACATTGGGCAATGCCGGTGGCCACGCCCTCCGCGCCGCCGGAGACGGTCTTGTCCGGCTTCTGGATGTCGGTCCAGGAGATACGGCTGATACGGTCCACCGTGTGGACACGAAAGGCTATAAACATCTTGTTGAAATTGGTGATGATAAAGATATCCTTGGGATGCTTTTCGCTCTCCACTCCCAGATACTTGGGCAGATCCACCACCGTCAGGACCGCATCCCGGGGTTTGAAGATTCCCTCTACCGCCGGGTGGGCGTGGGGCATGGGCTTGATGGGCTCGGAGATCATGATCTCTCGGACCTTGGCCACGTTAATGCCGTACAGATTCCCCCCGATGGTAAATTTCATGATCTCGATTTCATTCGTACCGGACTCCAGCAGGATCCGGCTGTTGTGCGTTTCAGCCATTCTCTGACACTCCCATCTCTAAATTATTCCATATAACCTGTGTTCACTCAGAAAAATATATCCTGCCGGCCGTATGACCGGATACAGCCCTGTCCGCTGACCACATCGAAAAGCAGGGTGCGGGCCACCTTGCCCCCCACGTCCTCCGCCGTCAGGCGGACCCCCTCCTGACGGAGGATGGTATGTACGCTTTCAATGTTTCTCTGTCCAATATTTCCCAGACCACCGCCGCTGACCTCGAACATTTTCGCCCCGCCGGCAATTTTCACGGTGATGCGGCTTTTCAGCGCCCCCTGAGCGGTCATCTGCCGCAGCGTCTCCCGGATGCCCGTGTCCGCATATTTAAAGGCGTTTTTGCGCCCCGCCTCCATGTTCATCGGCAGCATCACGTGCAGCAGCGCACCCAGATGCAGCGCCGGATCCTGGAAGCACAATCCAATGCAGGAGCCCAAGGCGTAGGTAATCAGCACCCCAGCGCCCTTGGCCATCTTCATATCTGCAATCCCGACAGTTATCTTCTCATTCATTCCGCAACGCCCAGCTTTGCTAACAAGAAATTCAGAGAACGCACGTCCGGCGATAGCAGCAGGTGGCAGGGGACCTGCTTGTTGTCGCAGACGAAATTCCCGCCGATGGTCATAAGGTAGTCACTCGTCCCGCCATACATCGCCATGGGTACAGCCAATATGGCCCCCTGCATATCCACTGCAAAGGCGGGCACCGTCAGGCTGACCGAGATGCCCGACAGCCCGGAGAGCGCGTTAATGAAGGTAGAAATCAGTATGTTGCCCACCTCGATCAGGGTGGACTGGCACAGCTCATCCAGCTCCTCGTACCCCTTGACCGGAGAGCCCAGCATGGTCGCCAGCACCAGGTTAATGAACTCCAGCTGCTGCACCGACAGCATCACGCCGCTCATCTGTCCGCCCATGCCCACCAGCACGCCGGCGGTCACTGCCTCCGGACCGCCGATCCAGTCAATGGCCTCGTTATAGCCCATGATGCGCACCTCAGGCAAAGTGATGCGCACCTCTCGCTCGAGCAACTGGCCCAGGGCGGTAGCCGCGTTTCCTGTGCCAATGCTGCCGATCTCCCGCAGGGTGTCCAACTCCAGGGAGCTGAGCTGGTCAAAGCTCTTGATTACCATGTTCTCCCCTCCTCTATTATGTTACCCTCTTAAATTGTTAAAGGTTGTCTCGATCTCATCGCTGGTGGTCACCATCTTTAAGCAGTAACTGAACGCCCGCTGGGATTCAATCACCTTAATAAACTCCTGGGTCAGGTCCGTATTACTCATCTCCAGCAGACCCCGCACCACCTGGCCGGTGCCCAGATACAGCTGTCCGTTTTTCTCCGTTGCCAGCAAACGGGAGCCGCTGGCGTGCTCCATGCCGTAGTGAATGGCAAAGTCAAACACGCCCACATCTACCGGGGCCTCCCGGTTCTCCGGGTCGATGACGATGAAATTTCCCTGAGGGTCCAGAACACAGCGGCCCTGGTTGTCGCTCAACCGCCAGACGGAGGTGGGCTGAGCTTCGATCAGCTCACCGTTTTCATCGTACTCCGGCTCTGCATCCTCCGCAGGGGGAACCTGGAACTCGTTCATCTGGAAAGAGCCGTCCCGGGTATAACTGATTTCCTGTGTGGCAGGATCAAAGAGGGCGAAAAAGCCGTCCCCATTGATGGCAAAGTCGAAGGTCAGCCCGGTATCCTTGTACCCCCGGGTGGAGAAGTCGATGGGGGCATGAATCATCCGCGCGCCGGTCCCCTTGGGCAGGCGCTCCTCGTCGATGCCCACCACATTCCGGTTCATCAGCTCGCCGAAAGCCGCCCGCTCACAGCGGAAGCCCTGGGTGTTGATATTGGCAATGTTCTGGGACTGTACGTTCATACGCAGCTGCTGCTGAAACGCGCCCACAGCGGCATTATAAAAGGACATATTCATTTCATGCACACCTTCCTTTCTGTTATCAGCGCCTCAGTTCTTTACACCCGTCCCAGTTCGGTGGTGTCCTTGGTCATGACCTGGTCGTAAATCTTGCTCATCTCCGCTGCGCTCTGGAGGGCCCGCTGGGCGCTCATCATGGACACCATCTCGTGGACCATGTTGCTGTTGGAGCGCTCCACCATCTTGTGATGAATGACGTAGCCCTGACTCTCCTGAAGCTGGCCGCCGGTGAAGAGCCCGTGGTCATTGCGCTCCAGTGCACCGTTGTCCTGGAAAGCGAAGACACCCAGTGTGGCCAGGGGATTGCGGTTATTGAGCGTGTAGATCGTCCCGTCCGGGTCCACATAGATGTTGTCCGTGGGCAGCTGAATGGGCTGCCGGTTTTCGTCCAGCACCCGGCCCTGGCCGGGAAGGATCAGATAATTCTCATCGTCCAGGTTGAAACTGCCCGCCCGGGTGTAGGCCACCTGGCCATTCCACTCGATGGCAAAGAAACCATCCCCCTCGATAGCGAAGTCCAGCGGCAGCTCCGTCTCCTCCAGGGAGCCCTGGGTGTAGTCGGTATACAGCTGGTCAGGGGCCAGGATGTAGCTCTCCCGGCCGATCTCCTCGGTATTAACCTTGTCCTTGTTGCCCACCCGGCTGATGATGACCTCCCGGAAGGAGGTGCTGTCCGTATACCGGTCGGCCTTATAGCCGGCGGTGGACACGTTGGACATGTTGTTGGCGATCACGTCCAACCGGCGGCCCTGGCTGAGCATACCGGAGGTCAACTGATAAAAGCCCTTAAACATAAGTATGGCGCTCCTCTCGCGGCGGGGTCAATCCCCGTTCATGTATTGCTTCATATACAGCTTCAGCTTCTGGATGGCCCTGGAGTGGATCTGAGAGATACGTGGCTCGCTGACCTCCATCACCTGGGCAATTTCCTTCATGCTGAGGTTCTTACGGTAGTACAGGGATACGACCATCTGCTCGTTCTCCCGCAGGGAGGCGATGCCATCGGCCAGTGTATCCAGCAGCTCCTGGCGCAGCAGGGAATCCTCGGGGCGGCCTCCGCCTCCCCCGTCCGCTACATCCATGCCGCCCTGCTCCTGGTCGTCAAAGATAGAGTCCAGACTCAGCAGATTGCACAGTGCGGAGTTAGCCAGGTCCTCCTGATACTGCTGGCTGGTAACCCCCAGCCGGCTGGCAATCTCCTCGTCGGTGGGACATCGGCCCAGTTCGGCGTACAGCTCCACGCTGGCCTGATCGATCTCCCGGGCCTTCCGCCGGACGCTTCGGGGCACCCAGTCCTGGCGGCGCGCCAGGTCGATGACCGCCCCTCGAATGCGCTTGGATACGAAAGTCTCAAACTTGATGCCCTTGTCGGGATCGAACTTGTCGATGGCTCCCACCAGAGCCAGCACACCCTCGTTGATAATGTCGTCCACCTGGGCGAAGCTGGAGTACACCCCCCGCACCTGCAGGGCGATGGACTTTACCAGACCCACATATCGCAGTGCCAGCGTCCACTTCAACTCCTGACACCCGCTGCTGCGGTAGAGCAGGAGCAGATCCTCCTTGCTCATGGCATCCAGCTCCGGCTGGGTATAGCCCAGCTGGTCCAGGGTCAACGCCGCGCCGCTCATACCGCCGCCGCCTTTCTCGGCGCACCAGTGTCACGGAGCAGCCCTATGTTGCCCAAGGACTGTATCTGCACATCGCTGGTGATCTCATTGAAGGCCAGCACGTACAAGTTGGGGTAAAATTGGGCCAGCATCCGGCTGAAATACACGCGGATGACCTGGCTGGTGAGGACGATGGGCGTCTGTCCCAGATCGTTGAACTTCTTGATGAGGTCCGCCAGCTGGGTGACGATCTGCTGCATAAGGTCGGGCCCCATAGCCAGATAGATACCCTGCTCGTTTTTGCTCAGAGAGGCGATAACCCGCTTCTCCACCTCAGCGTCCAGGGTGACCACCCGCAGCTGTCCGTGCTCGCAGAAACGGCGGGTGATGGTGCGGCTGAGAGCGCCGCGGATGTTCTCGGTAACCATATCCAGATCCTTGGTGCTGGCCAGTGCCTCCACCGCCGTCTCCAGGATGGTGCCCAGATCGCGGATGGGGATGCCCTCCCGCAGCAGGTTGCGCAGGATGCGCTCCAGGTGGGCGTAAGTCAGCACATTAGGAATGACCTCCTCCACCAGCTCCGGGGATGTCTTCTTCAGGTTCTCCACCAGCTGGATCACCTCCGCCCGGCCCAGCAGCTCGTAAGCATGGGCCCGAACCACCTCACTGAGGTGAGTCTGCATGACGGACAGGGGATCGATGACGGTATAGCCGTAAATTTCCGCCATCTCCTTGTTCTCCGGCAGAATCCACCGGGAGGGGATGCCGTAGGCTGGCTCCACCGTTTCGATACCGTCGATCTCACCGGTTGGATTGGCCGGCTCCAGGGCCAAATAGTAGTCCACCAGAATTTCTCCTCGGGCTACCTCCTCGCCCTTGATCTTCACTACATACTGGTTGGTGCCCAGTGCGGAGGAGTCATGGAAGCGGATGGAGGGAATGACGAAGCCCATATCCTGAGCGTACTGCCGACGGAAAATGACGATGCGGCCGATGAGCTTGCCGCCGCTGTTCTCATCCACCATGGGGATGAGGCTATATCCAAACTCCATCTCGATGGGGTCCACCGTCAGGAGGGAATAGACGTTGTTGATATCCTTGTAATACTCGCTGGCTGTAGGCTGGGGGACCTCCTCCTGGACCGCAGCGGCAGCCTGGGCGGCGATCTCCTCCACCTGCCGCTTGTCGGCCCGGCTGCCGATAAAACCGCCGGACACGGCCAAACCCGCGCCCACAATCAGCAGCGGCACGTGGGGCGTGCCGGGGATGCAGCCTAGCAGGGCGATGACAAGACCCGCGGTGAGAATAGCCTTGGGCTGGGCCAGAAACTGTCGGATGACGTCGTCGTTCAGACTGCCATCGGACACGCTGCGGGTGACCACCATGGCGGTAGCCGTGGAGATCATCAGGGAGGGCACCTGGCTGACCAGGCCGTCGCCGATGGTGGCGATGGAATATACCTCCCAGACATTCTCCACGCCGCCTAGACTGCCCAGGATCAGGCCGCCCACCAGATTGATGGCGGTGATGATCAGGGACAAGGTGGCGTCACCCTTGACGAACTTGGTCGCGCCGTCCATTGCGCCGTAGAAATCCGCTTCCTTCTGAATTTTGGCACGGCGGGCCTTAGCCCCCTGCTCGTCAATCAGGCCGGAACTCAGATCCGCATCGATGGCCATCTGCTTACCCGGCATGGCGTCCAGGGTGAACCGGGCCGCCACCTCGGAGACGCGCTCCGCGCCCTTGGTCACAACGATCAGCTGCACCAGGACGATAATCAGAAAGATGATAATACCCAGCACAATGTTCCCCTGAGCAATCATCATGCCAAAGGCCTCAATGACATTGCCGGCGTTGCCGTCATTTCCCAGAATGGCCCGGGTGGTAGACACGTTCAGTCCCAATCGGAACAGCGTGGTAATCAGCAGCAGGGACGGGAAGATGGAAAAGTCCAGCGCATCCGACACCGTCATGGTAATCACCAGAATCAGCATGGACAGGGAGATGTTCACCACCAGCAGAACGTCCAGCAGAGGGGTCGGCAGGGGAACGAAAATAAATAGAACAATGACCACCACTGCCAGCGCTATGCCGTTTTGGAGAATTCGCTTCATGGGCACTGTCCTTTCCAGAAATCAGCTCTTGCTTTTATGCTATACCGCCCCAATTCACTTGGGCGGGAGCTCTCAAAGTTACGTGCGGGGGCTTTCCTGCCGGTCCAGTTTCAGCACGTAGACCAGCACCTCGGCCACAGGGCCGTAAAATTCCATTGGGATCATGCAGTCCAGCGCGGCGTCCGCATACAGGCTGCGGGCCAGGGGCACGTTCTCCACCACGGCCACACCGTTTTCCTCGGCCACCGACACAATACGCAGGGCCAGCTCGTCTAGACCCTTGGCCACCACCACCGGCGCATCGTCCTGATCCGGCTTGTAGCGCAGGGCCACGGCCACATGGGTGGGGTTTCGGATAACCACATCCGCTCCGGGCACCTGCTGCATCATACGCTGCTGAGCCCGGCGGCGTTGGATCTCCTTGATCTTTCCCTTGACCTGGGGGTCGCCTTCGGTTTGTTTGTACTCCTCCTTGATCTCCTGTTTGGACATCTTCAGCTGCCGCTCATAGTCCCACCACTGGTAAAAGTAGTCCGCCCCAGCCAGGGCCGTAAAGGCGATGGCCACCTGCATGATCAGGGTGACAATATCCTCAAAGAGGATCGAGCACGCCTGACCAATATCCATGTCCAGGAAGTTGGAGAAGCCTAGGGCCACGGTCTGAAAGTACCGGTATATAAGGTAGAGCAGAATAGTGATCTTCAAAATGCCCTTCAGGGCCTCCACCACGCTGCGCAAGGAAAACAGCCGCTTAAAGCCCTGGAGAGGGCTGATGCGGTTGAACTTGGGCTTCAGGGATTCCGCTGAGACCAGCAGTCTGGTCTGAGCAAAAGTGGCCGCCACGGCCAGCAGTGCGGTAACACCCAGAAATGGCCCAGCCACCACCACCGCCGTCATCACACAGTTGTACAGCAGCTGTCGCAGGATGGTTGGCATGGCGGCGGGCGTGGTGTCCCTGATATAACCGAAGCAGGTCTGGAAGAGATTATTTGCCTGCTCCGGGACCACGCCGCTCATGACGTGCAGCATTGCCAAGGTGCCAAGGAGCGTGGCTACGGCCACCACGTCCTTGCTCATCATGACGTTACCTTTTTTTCGTTCGTCTCGTCGCTTTTTCGGGGTTGCTTTTTCGGTTTTGGAATCGCCGGCCACCGCTCTGTCCCCCCTTTCCTATGCCAGAGCGCCCGCTAACCCATGGCGGTCAGCAGATGCTGTATCTGTAGGAGCATATCGTTCTCCGCCCGCAGCAGGAACTCACTGATGGGCGCCAGCAGGACCAGCAGCAGCGCCAGCCCGATGATGACCTTCAGTTCAATATTGATGGCGAAGACATTAATCTGGGGGATCACCTTCATCAGGATACCCATGCCCACCTGACCCAACAGCTCCGCCGCCAGAATGGGCATACAAAGCTTGATGCCCATGATGGTGCAGTTGATAAACAGCTGGATAAGTGCCTGATAGATCTCCTGCCCGAAGGCCGGCTGCCCATAGGGGACGACGCCCCCTGAGGCCAGAAAAATCCGCAGCAAGGTATAGTGCCCATTGCCCGCGAAAAACAGCAGCATCATCAGAACGTTCAGCAGCGAGGCCGTCACCGTGGTGGACGCCTGGCTGCCGGGGTCATAGGTCTTGCCCATGCTCATGCCCATCTGGATGTCGATGGTCTCGCCGCCCAGCAGAGGGATGTAGAAAAACAGGTTCATCACAACCCCTACCAGATACCCCACCGCCAGCTCTAAAAGCAGCGTCACCCCCAGCTCGATGATGCTCTCCGGCACCGCCGGGCGATAGATCGTCATGGGGAAAGCTGTGAAACTTAAAAGCAGGACCAGCCCGCTTTTGACAATGCCGGGGAGACTCTGCCGGCCAAACAGGGGGTTGAAGAGCACAAATCCACTCATGCGGGAGAGAATCAGCAAAAACAGCGTTACTTCTGCCCAGTCCACACCCACGCCCCCTAACTGCGCATCAGCGCAAAAAGGCCCCGGGTATAGTCCAGCAGCGTCTCCATCATCCAACCGCCAGCCACCAGCAGCACAATGATGACAACCGTCAGCTTGAAGATGAAGGACAGCGTCTGCTCATGGATCTGGGTGACCGCCTGAAAAATGGCCAGCAGCACGCCCACCGCCATACTCAAAAGCAGCATGGGCGCACACAGCTTGATGACCACCCATACGCCCTCCCGGAGGACCTCCGCTACCATTGTCGTATCCATCGCGTCCCTCCTCCTCTCAGTTTACCGTACCGTCCCGATCAGGGTGTGGAACAGCAGGTCCCACCCATTCAGCAAAATAAACAATAAAATCTTGAACGGTGTCGAAATCATGGAGGGGGGGAGCATGATCATACCCATACTCATCAGGGTGGAGGATACGATCACGTCGATGAGCATAAAGGGAATATACAGCAGAAAACCGATCCAGAAAGCCGCCTTCAACTCGCTGGTCACAAAAGCCGGCGTGATGGTCAGCAGAGAAAGATCAACCGCCTGTTCCAGCTCCTCTGCCGTGGAGGGCGCTTCCTCCCCCGACATATCACAGAAGAGCTCCAGGCTGGCGATCTCCGTGTTGCGCAGCATAAATCGCTTGAGGGGCAGCTGCGCTCGCTCGAAAAATTCCTCCTGTCCGATTGTCCCAGCTACATAGGGATCATAGGCCTGGGTCCTGATCTCATTCATGGCCGGAGTCATGGTAAACAGCGTCAGGATCAAGGCCATGCCCACCAGCACCGTGTTGGGCGGGGTCTGCTGCGTGCCCATGGCGGTGCGCAGAAAGGAGAGGGACACCACATAGCGGGTGAAGGAGGTCATCATCACCACCAGCGTCGGCAATAGAGTGATGACCACCAGCAGCAGCGATATGTCCAACGCCTGGACACTGTCGCCGTTTACATTGATGATCGCGTCCGTCGGCACGCGCGCACCTCCTCTCCGGTTACTTCTTCTCCCGGAGCTTCCGCAGCATTTCTCGGAAGTCCAGGGGTTCTCTCCCCGCGGCATCATCGGAGGGGGGCGCGCTCCAAAGAGCCCCCTCCTCCTCTGTCAGTTCCGCCAGCAGGGAGAATCCGGAGGGAGAACTGCCAAGTAAGAAATATCGTCCGGCGGCCTCGACCACCAACAGGGATTGGTCCCGCCCCACCGCCAGGCGCTCCAGCACCTTCATTCGCCGCTGGCCCGCCGGGAGTCCGAACTGACCGGACATACCCGTGCCGGCCCAGCGGGTGAACAGCCAGCAGCCGCCCAGCACCAGCAGCAGGACCACCAGTATGCCCAGCAGGGACAGCAGGTCCCAGGGCATCAGGGCTCGCCTACGATGGAGGTGACGGTCTTGAGCACGCGCTCAATCTTGAAGGGCTTGACAATAAAGTCCTTCGCACCGGAGCGGATGGCGTCAATGACCATCGTCTCCTGACCCATGGCGGAGCACATAACCACATTGGCATTGCCGTCGGCGGCCCGAATGGCCTTCAGAGCCTCCAGACCATCCATGTTGGGCATCGTGATGTCCATAAGGACCAGATCGGGCTTGAGAGCGTTGTACTTCTCCACGGCGTCGGCGCCGTCCACCGCCTCATGGAGGTCAGTATAGCCCGCCTTGCTGAGACCATCTTTGACTACCTTGCGCATGAACGCAGCATCGTCAACCAAAAGAATCTTAGCCATTACAATACACCTTTTTCCTTTACATTATTAATTAGTGGGATATATGTTATACTGCCAAATCCTATTAGAATTTTGTCAGTTCATTAATGTCCGGTTTTTGCAGAATCTCGGTAATCCGGATGCCAAAATTGTCGTCGATGACCACCACGTCGCCCCGGGCAATGCACTGTCCGTTGACCAGCAGGTCCACCGGCTCGCCTGCCAGTTTGTCCAGCACTACCAGCGAGCCCTTGGAAAACGCGATAATGTCCTGAATCTTCCGGCGGGTACGGCCGATTTCCACGGCCACCTCCAGGGAGACACCCATGATGAGGTCCAGATTCTCCTTCTGCTCCTGGCTCAGGCGGGCATCCGCGCTGAGAGGCTCCATTTTGGGCTTCTGGGTGTTAATGACTTTGGGCTCCGGCTGCTGAGGAACCGGCTGCTGAGGCGGGTACATATAGTAGGGGGGATAGGGCGGATAGGGATACGCGCTCTGTCCCGCCGCCTGGGGCGGATAGGGAGGATAGTAGGGCATCTGTCCCTCCGCGCCCGGCATGGGAGCCGCACCAGGCTGGGGCATAGCCGCCGGCGGCGGAGTCTGAGTCGCCGGCGCAGGAGCCGGGGACGGTTCACTAGGTACACCGCCGGACATCAGCCGCTCGATCTCCTCCTGGCTGAGCGTACCGCCGGAGGAGGCCGCCGGAGCGGGCGCGGGGGCCGGGGCGGGGGCCGGGGCGGCCTCTCCGCCGCCAGACATCAGCCGCTCGATCTCCTCCTGACTGAGCGTACCGCCAGAGGAGGCCGGAGCAGGGGCGGGCTCCGGCGCGGGTGTGGCGACAGGCTGGCCGTCCATAAAGCTCTCCGCGTCCAGATCCAGTCCAAAGCCGGTCACCAGCTCCCGGACCAGGTCCACGCCCATGACGTTCATGAACTCGCTCTCCACCACGCCCTCGATGCTCAGCTGGAAGCTGACCACCACCACAGGACCGGTCTCCACCGGGAAATGCTCCCGGCGCACCTCGTCCAGGTCCGTCAGCTCGAAGGACTCGGGGGTGGAGATGTTCACCATCCGGCCCAGCAGGTCGCTCAAAGCCGTGGAGGCGGCACCCATCATCTGGTTCATGACCTCGCACACCACGCTGACGCTCAACTCATCAAGCTGAAACTCCTCGTCCGGCGTCTCCGTGCCCAGCAGGATGTCCACGATGGCCTTCACATCGCTGCGCTTGAGCATCATGATGTTGCTGCCTTCCAGGCCGCTGACATACTTGATCTCCACGCCGATGGCCGGTTCGATCCGTCCCAGGCTGAAATCCTCCGCGTTGATGACCTGAACGGTCGGGGTCGTGATGTCCACGCGGTGGTCAAGCATGTTGGAAACCGCCGTGGCAGAGGAGCCTAGGCTGATATTCATGATCTCTCCGATGGCGTCGATTACCATCGGGCTAAATGTAAGTTCTCCCATCAGGATACGCTCCTTTACGCCTTAATGTATGTCTCACCGATTTTCACGGCCATTTGCTTGTTGTGTATGCCCATACGCCCGTCGAACCATCGCCGACCGCTGATATTGAGGAAAATGGGCGCGTCCTTGGGCTGCTTGATATCCACCACGTCGCCTACATTTAAGTGGAATATGTCGCTTAGGAGCAGTTTCGTCCGCGCCAGTTCCGCGACGATCTCCAGATCGGAATCCCGCAGGGAATCGAAAATCTCGTCGGACTTGTCCTCCCCCGTTCGGCTGTGGACGGAGTCCCGGCTGATGACGGTGAAGATATTGGTCAACATTTCACCGGGCAGACACATGCTCAGCCGTCCGCTGCTGTTGGGGAAACGGATGTCCAGACCCACGATCACCACCGTGTCGTCATAGCCAATGAGCTGCACCAGCGTGGGGTTGGTCTCGGTGCGCACATAGGAGAACTCCAGGTTGATGTAGTTTTCCCAGCTGCGCCCCAGAAACTTCATCATGTCGCTGATGATGTCCGCATACATGCTCAGCTCCAGATCCGTCAGCTTGTAGTCGGCGTCCAGACTGTCGTCCGGGTCCCCCTCGCCGCCCATCATCCGGTCCATCATGGTCAGCAGCACCGGCGAAGCCAGATGGATCAGGATAGGCGACTCCTCCTGCAGCTCCTCCCGGTTGATCTTCGCCAGGGCCAGCACGTCTCCCTCGCGCAGGGCATTGGAGAACTCGTAGTAGTGCAGCTCCTCAATGGACCCGACCTCGATCTCACAGGTGGAGTGAAACATGGCGTTCAGACGGGAGTTGATAACCCGGGTATAGTTCTCATAGATACTGTTGAGAATCTTCAGGCGGTCCTTACTAAACTTTCGGGGACTGAAAAAATCATATTTTTTATATTTTTTCTCGCTGGACTCCTCTTTACTGGGGCCCTCATCCAGATTCCCGCTCTGGGCTGCCGCCAACAGGGCGTCAATTTGGCTTTGTGATAAGACTTCTGCCATATTGTCTCCTCATTCCGAACTTTGGATTCCAAGCCGCCGCAGGCGCGGCGCGCTTCTGCTTTGACGGATATGGCGCAGCGGACCGCTTATTCCGCCGCTGTCGTCAGGCTGGGATTGTTCTGGTTTGTCGTTGTGTAGTATTCGTCGATACTCCCGGCGGAGGGACTGTCAAGCGCTGTATCCGAGAAGGAGATCATCAGCTCCACCCGGCGGTTCTTTGTCCGCTCCGCCTCCTCCTGATTGTCCGCCACGGGCTTCCACTGACCGTTGCCCCGCGCCTCGAAGCGGGCGGGATTGATGGTGGTGTTCTCATGGAGGAAAGCCACCACCTCCGACGCGCGGTCGGAGGACAGCCGCCAGTCCTTGCTGGCGTTATACTCCCCCTGGGCCGTAGCTGTGTGGCCAGTGACCACTACCTGGTCGAGGAATGGCTTCGACTCCTCCAGATAGGGGACCAGACCCAGCAGCACCTCCTGCCCCGCAGGCCGCAGCACGAAGCTGTCGCCGCCGAAAAACACCGCGTCGTTGAAGGCGATAAAGACGTATCCGTCGCCGGTGCTGTAGGACACGGAATCCTGATTATTGGCGGCCATCTCCTCCAGGAACTCCATCATCTCCTCCATGGTGTGCTCGATGTCGCTGGTCATAGGCATATCGTTGCCCAGCTGCTCGTTGCTGTCGCCGTCGGGGCCCCGGGGGCTGTCGTCTGTACTGACGATGGCCGTCTCATTGAAGCTCTGGACAATTATCATCCATTTCTCCTGGTCGATGGTGGACATAGAGTACAGCAGGACGAAGAAGCACAGCAGCAGCGTAACCATGTCGCCGTAGGTGTCCATCCAGTTGGCGCCGCCCTCGCCGCCCTTTTTCTTTTTAATAGAAGCCATGTTCCGCTCCCCTCATTTCCATAGCCTCGCCCATTAATCGGCGGCGTCGCCGCCCTTGCCCTTCTTATCGCCGCCCTCGCGCTGGCGCTGGGCCACGAAGGTCAGCAGCTTCTCGCGCAGAGCCTTGGGGTTGGAACCGGCCTGAATGGACATAATGCCCTCCACGATAATCAGCTTACAGAGCATCTCCTCCTCGTCCCGCTGGCGCAGCTGGTTGGCTATGGGCCCGAAAATCATGTGGGCCAGCACGCACCCGTACAGGGTGGTCACCAGGGCCGTTGCCATGGCGGGGCCCAGATTGCCGCCGCCGCTGGACACGTCCATGGCCTTCAGCATGTTGATCAGACCCACCAGCGTACCCACCATGCCGAAAGCCGGGGCTACGGAGCTTCCCTTGTCATACATGCCCGCGCCGGCCTCGTGCCGGGCGGAGGACTGCTCAATGTCGTTCATCATGATCTCACGAGCCTGGTCGGCGTCGTTGTTGTCCACGATGAGCATAATGCACTGCTTGAAGAAGGGGTCCGCCTGCTGGTTGCCCTTTTCCTCCAGGGCCAGCAGGCCGTTCTTACGGGCCACCTGGGCCAGCTCCACCAGCTCGTCGATAATGGCCAGGGGATTGTTGCCCTTGGTGTTCATAACCACCTTCAGGTGCTTGGGAATGTCCTTCAGCGCACTGGGGGGGAAGGATGCGACCACGATCATGACCGTACATCCGATGACGATGAAGATACTGGCGGGGTCAAAGAAGTTCTTCAGCTGGCCCGGGGACAGCAGTCCCTCCGTGCCGCCGAACATCATACCGACCAGCATAACCACAACTGCGCCGATAACACCGATTACATAGGTAATATTCATATCTTTTCTCACCCATTTTAACTCCCCATTAGGGGAGAGATAGTCCTTTCCCAGGGCGCATTTGAAGCATGTCCAGGCCCCTCGGCTTCAACATCCCTCAAACGCGCCCCCGCCGGGCGCGTCAGCGCTTGTCGGATACTGTAACGATCCGGTGGACGTCCTGCACCTTGGCATTGTAGTCCTGGATCTTCTTTATAATGTCCTCGGGGGATTCCTTGACGATGAAATAGTCCCGATTCATCATCACGATCTTGGATTCGGGGATCATCTCAATGCTCTCGATCTGGTTGTGGTTGATGAGGAAACGCTCATTGTTCCGCTTGGTCAGGACGATCATACCGTTCTCTCCTTTCTTCTCCCCCGGCCGCCATCCGGCGGCCGGGGGCCTGTGGGTCACTTGGTTACCGGGGCCTTACGGGAAGCGGCTTACCGCTTCATGTTCACCAGTTCCTCCAGCATGGAGTCGGTGACGGTGATAATACGGGTATTGGCCTGATAGCCGCGCTGGGTGACGATCATGTTGGCGAACTCCGTGGCCACGTCGGCAGTGGATGCCTCCAGGCCGCTGTTTTGCAGCTTGATGGCCTTCATCTGACCCAACACATCCTTGATGCCGGGAGTTGCTACAGCGTCATCGCCCTCCCCTTCAATAACAATCTGGTTGTTCAAGTATGTGCCAGGCTCCAGCAGGCCGCCGGCAATACCCACCGTCATCTCTCCCGCACCTTCCATAGCCTTGTAGAAGGGGCCGCCAACATGGGTCACGCCGTTGGGCGCATCCACCTGGGCAATCGCCACATAGCCTACCACTATAGTGTCGCCATTATCAGCTACACCCACGATTGCGCCGTTGGAGTTAATCTGCATACCCGTCAGGGTCACGCATTTGTCCTGGGTGTTGGGGATAGGACCGGTGTATACGAGCTGCGTGTCATTGGGCGTACCGTCTGGATTCAATGGCTGGCCAACACCTTCCGGCACTGCAAAGGTCATTTCTCCGTCATCTCCCGCCGTGTAAAAGCTATCATCCGCTAGAGAGATGTTCTTCCGCGCCGTGGAGCCCTCTACGGGCACATCCAGCATACCGTATACGGGATCGTTGACATTCCACTCCGTACCAGCGGCCTTTGCTGCCTCTCGCTCTGCAGCGGTTGGTTCACGAGCTGCCAGAGGAATGCGGAGGGGAACCAGCTGGGTGCTGAGGATCAGCTTATCGCCGATGTTCTTTCCATTCATCGCCGCCGCCTTGATCTCATCCTCCGTCGCATTCGGATTATAATCCGGATTATAGACCATGGCGAAGCCCATCACCACATCGCCGCCCTTGCCCTTGGTGATGTAGCCATTGGGGTCCACATCCAAATCGCCCGCACGGGTAAGGGTCGCCTTGGTATAATCCTCTGCGCTGTTGAACTCCATATCCTTGGTCCCCAGCATAAAGAAGCCGTCGCCCTGGATCATACAGTCCAGTCCATAGCCGGTGGGATTGTAGGTGCCGGGGGCCATATTCAAGTCGATAGAGCCGACCTGCGCGCCATAACCAATCTGGGAGGGGGTGTTGCCGCCCCGGACGGCTGTACCGTCGCTGCCGGCATACATGGTGGTATAGATGGATTCCTCAAAGATCATCCGCTGGGCCTTATAGGCCACGGTGTTCACGTTGGCAATGTTGTTGCCGATGACGTTGAGGTTGGTCATGTGGGTCTTCAGGCCGCCAATGGCGGCATACATAGCTCCAGTCATTCGATCATAATCTCCTTTACCCTTTAGCGCCGCCGCTCTCCCGTCAATCGGGCGGGAGGGCTAAGCATCCTGTAAAAGGTCCTGCTTTTTCTCACTTAAGAAGGACGGCGCCGTCAATATTGGTGAAAATGTTGTCCTGCATCTCTTCCTGGGACATGGTGGTAATCACCCGCCCGTGGGGGATGTTGATGATGAACGCCCTTGTGGCGTCAAAAGCCAGGATGTTGGTCGCCCCCTTGGCGCTGGCCCGCTCCACGCTGTCGGCCAGCTGGTCCATCAATGTGGGGGTCACCTCGATGCCCCGCTCCTCCGCCCGCGCCTTGGCGTGCTTGGAAAAGGCCACGGAGAAGCTCTCCGCCGCCGGGGCAGCGCTCTGGATCTCCCGCTGGAGCATAGAGCCGAATTGGCTTCCCGCTTCCCTGCGGCGAACCGACTGCACCTGCTCCACGTGGCTGAGCCGGTCTATGGGGGTGATTCGTTCTGTCATAGTATCGTCCTCTTTCCGGCGCGATGCAGGGGAGGAATGTTATCCCAGCGCCTTAGGTACGGCCTGACTGGCGGCATCCGTTCCGTCCGTCGTATTATCGTTGTTCCCGCCCGGGTTCTCGGTGTTCTCCGGCGCGTCGGGATTCTGGGGTGCATCGGGATTCTCAGGGCCCTCCGACGCATCGGGGTCCTTGGGACCATCGGGGTTCTCCACACCACCGGGATTTTCCACATCGCCGGGGTTCTCCCCTTCTCCAGGCTTCTCCGTATCCTCGGGCTTCTTGGGCAGCCTGCCCACGGCCAGAATATGGGTAATGGGGAACATCTCGTCGCCGATATAGACCACCCGCTGTCCATTATAGGTTCCCGTAGCGGTTACAACGCCGACCTTTTCACCCGTAACCTCACCCTTGTTATTGACGATGGCCATAGTCACTTCCTTGCCCACCAGAGAGGCGGTATAGCTCTGGATGTTGGCCTCGGTCAGATCTTGAACCTGGGTGCTCATCTCGGTGATGGCCTGCATGACGGTCATGGAGATGATCTGGTTCATCATGTCGTTGGTGTCGGCCTGGTTGTCGATGGTCTGGTTTTGCAGCTGGGTCACCATCAGCAACAGCATATCCTCGAAGGACAGCGTGTTGTTGCTCTCGGAGGAATCGCTCCGAACCTCGCGGCTGTAACCGGTCTGGGCCTCCTTGGCCTTCTGCAGCGCGCCGTAATTCAGATCATAGCTCCCCACAATATCATTGATTGAATTGCTCATTCGCCTTTCTACTCCTTCTTATCACTCATCCGTACCGAACAGGCCCAGTCGCAGTTTCTGCATGAACTCCTCCGCGCTGGAGGTCTCCTCCTCATGATCCTGCTGCTGGTTCCGGTTCTGGTGCTGGCCCCGTCCGTCGGGATCGGCCTGCTGGAAGTGCTGCTCCTGGCTCTCCTGGCCCCGCTGGACCTCCAGATGGACATTCTCGTGACCGTAACCCTGGAGCGCCGTCTGCAGGCCGTTGAGATGCTGGTTGAGCAACCCCTCCGCCTTGGGCGTGGATGCGTGGAGCACCACCTGGAGCGCGCCATTCACATCCCGGGTCATCTCGATAACCAGGCTGCCCAAATTCTGGGGGGCCAGGCGGATCTCAATGCGCTCTTGTCCGGTCTGCACCGCCGTGCGGATAGTGTCGGCCAGATTTTCCTCCATCTCGGGCTTCTGGGTGTCCACCACCTCATAGCGCTCGCCCACCTTCACGGGCACCACACGAGTGTCCTCAAATACGGGCTGTTCCGCCGCGGCCATCTCGCCGCTGGGCTCCTCTGTCTCCTCGCGGTCCACTCGGACCTCGGACACCGCCTCGGGCTTGTCTGTCTCCTGGACCTGCCGCTGGGGGGCCGTCTGTTGAGTCTGGACGTTCTGTGCGCCCTCCTGCTGTTGGGGGCCCTCCTCCATGGCCTGCTGGAAATCCTTGGGCTGCTGTTCCATGGAAACCTCCGCGCCGATGCCGCTGTCCACAGACGTGTCCATCTCCGTCATCTCGCCGGTCAAATCCATGGCGGCGCCCTCCACAGTCTCCTGGGGAATGGGATCAATGACCGCCTCCACCGGCTCACCGGCGGCCTCCACGATCTCAGGCCGGATGAGGGTCATAACGTTCACTGCGTTGGGGTTGGCGACCAGGGTCTCAGGCTTGAGCTCCTCGTCCTCCTTCTGAACGGGGGCCGTCTCACCGTCCTGAACCTCGCCGTCCTCCCTGACGGGCTTGCCAGCGGAATCCTTGTCCTTGGACCCTGCCGCCTTGTTGGACTGCTGCATCATATCCTGGAAGCTGACCGCATCCTGTCCCGCCTTATCCTTGCTGGCCGTTCCCGGCATGGCGGTCAGGCTGGCCGCCAGCTTCTGCATCTGCTGCAGCAATGCGTTTTCTACTGTGTTCACTGTCTGGTTTCACCTCTTTTACGGTTAAATCAGGTCTGCCAAGTCTATGCTGGATTTCTGTGTGTTCTGCCGGATGAGGAATTGGGTCAGGCTCTCCCAGTTCTCCTCGCCTCCGGCCTCATCCTTGCCGCCCGTGTTCAGGTCCAAATAGATGCCCAGCTGATTGAGCCGCTGCCGCAGCTGTTCCAGCTGCATCCGCCGGGGGTCATCCTCGTCCAGGGCGTTGATCTGCCGGGACAGGCCGGCCATGGAGCTAACCATGTCCGTCTTCCTCTCGCCGCTGTCCGTGGCGCGCATCCCTTCCAGAATGGCGTCCAGCGCATCGATTATGGCCTGCTTCTCCTTTTCCTCCTCGCTCCGCTCCAGCTGTGCCTTGATCTTCTGGAGGAGGCCGGAGTAGATTTCGCTGTCGGGGTTTCGCATCTGATCGATGATGTCCGCCGGCTTCTCGTTCGAAGCTCCGTCCTCCGCTTTTCCAGGGGACTGGCCCGCCATACGGGAGAGAATCGCTGAGAGGCTTTTGAACATATCGATCTCCGCAGTCTGCATCTCTTTCTGCGACGGTGTTTTCCCTTCAGGGCTCCACCGAAGCCGGTCGCTGATCCACCTGAGGATGTTTCCGTCCGCGTCCTCTCTTTTGAAAATGGGCGGCGGCGCGCTGCTGTAGCTCCACGCTTCCACAATCTCCAGCTCACGGGAGATAGCCTCGCCATTTTCGTCCGGATAGGCCGCTACAACTACGTTGTCGCAGCCCAGCAGCCTTTTCTCCCATGGAGAGATGGCCCCCATGCTCTCCAGGTCATCCAGAAAGGCGTCATACTCCTTATCGGACATGTTCCGGGGATCATACTTGTTTGTCAAGGCGGTGATCTCTGTCTCCGTCAGCTTGGCCCGGGTCTCGCTGCCGTTATAGAGCTTTTCATCTGCACGCTTTTCGACTGTCTGCTCCCAGACCTTCTCCGCCTGTTCCAAAAACTCGCTGCGGTTCTGGATCTCCGGCTGCGCTCCATTCTTCGGGACGGTCACGGCGGTGTGAATGTTGGCAAGAATGCCGTTTGCCAGAGTGCTGAATTCCATACTTTCCTTCTCCTTCGTCATTGCTCTGCGCATCCGCGTGGGTAAGTCGTTTGAAGCGGCCTGAGCCGCCTTGCCCGCTCACCTCCCCTCCTGTCTGGAATGGGATATGCGCCTGAGACCGGCCTCACCACCTTTCCTGGTCCTCTCCTGTCATTACAAGGTATATATCTGAGAACGTCCCCAGCGGGACGATGCTCACCATTCTATGCGCTCTGGGCCTCCATGACCCGCTTGGTTGTGACGAACTCGTCAATCAGAGCTTCCTCGCTCTTCTGGACGGCCTTGTTGTAGTGCTCCAGCTTCTTCTCCCGCAGCTTCTCGATTGATGAGGTCTCCTTCTTTGCCTCCACCACCTCGTTGCGCTTGGCCTCCGCCTGCTTGCGCAGCTCGTAGAGATGGTTATATGCCTCCTCGATCTCCCGCTCCCGGGAGCGCAGGTACTGCTCGTACTTCATAGCGTCCAGAATGCTGATCCCCTCCAGCTTCCGCCGGTTGAACTCCTGGCTCTGGCTGCGGTAAGCCGCCTCCAGCTCCTCTATGTACGCCTCCTGCTGCCGCACCTGGGCCAGGATGGCCCCGTGCTCCACCTGGAGGGAATCCAGAACCTGCTGCTTATAGTCCAGAACTGTCTCGAGAGAAAAGCGGAATCGTTTCATAGGTGTGTTCTCCTGTATTCCATAGCTCTCCGCAAAATCACTTCATGATTCTGCGCAGCTGCTCCAGGCTATCTTCATAGGAAAAGCTCTCGTTAATCCCCTGGGTCAGAAACTGATTGATGGAATCGATTTTTCCCAGGGCGTGGTCCAGCTTGGGGTTGGTCCCCGACTTGTAGGCGCCTATAGAAACCAGGTCAGCGTTCTTCTCGTACACGCCCATAATATCCCGCAGCTTGCTGGCCAGCTGCCGGTGCTCCGGCGTAACGATCTCAACCATCAGACGGGAGATGCTGGCCCCCACGTCGATGGCGGGGAAATGGTTGGCGTTGGCCAGCTGCCGTGAGAGAACAATGTGGCCGTCCAGAATACCGCGAACCGTATCTGCGATGGGCTCGTTGGTGTCGTCGCCCTCCACCAACACGGTGTAGACCCCGGTGATGGAACCCTTCTCAAAGTTGCCGCTGCGCTCGAGGAGCTTGGGCATCTCCGCATACATGGAGGGGGTGTATCCCCGAGCCACCGGCGGCTCACCGATGGCCAGCCCGATCTCCCGCTGGGCCATGGCAAAACGCGTCAGGGAATCCATCATCAGCAGCACGTCATATCCCTGATCCCGGAAATACTCAGCGATGCTGGTGGCCACGCTGGGACACTTCATGCGCAGCATGGCCGGCTGGTCGGAGGTTGCCACCACCAGAATGGAGCGGCGCATCCCCTCCTCCCCCAGATCCTTCTGCATGAACTCCAGCACCTCGCGGCCGCGCTCGCCCACCAGGGCGATGACGTTGATGTCTGCCTTCACATTTTTTGCGATCATCCCCAGAAGCGTGGACTTGCCCACACCGGAGCCGGCAAAGATGCCGATACGCTGCCCTTTGCCGATGGTCAGCAGACTGTCGATGGCTTTCACCCCGAACTCCATCCGCTCCCGGATGGGGGGGCGCGTCATGGGATTTATGTAACCGGAATCAATAGAGAACGTGTCCCCTCGTCCGAAAGGCTCCAGCCCATCTATGGGCTGACCCAGGGCATTGATGACCCGGCCTCGCAGGAAGGGCCCTACCGGCAGCGTCAGCCGCTTGCCGGTGTTGCGCACGAAGTTGCCTGCGCTGATCCCACTCATATTAGCATAGGGCATGAGTAGAATATGGTCGTTTTTGAACCCCACCACCTCGGCGGGTATCTGACCGCCCGACTCGTTGGAGTAGATGCGGCAGATGTCCCCGATGGCGGCCCGGCCGCCGGAGGCCTCGATGGACATGCCCACGATGTTTTCGATTTTTCCGGTCCGGCTCATGGTTTCGGCGGACCGGATCTGAGGAATCAGCTCGCGGAACATAGTCATCCTTTCTCATGCCTGAAACGGTACGTTTGCTGCTACAGCGCCCCCATCTGGTCCCGAAGCAGGTCGCGGATGTTGGTCATCTGGGTGGAAACGCTGGCGTCTATGATCTCCTCCGGAGTCTCGACGATGCATGTGCCGCCCTCGTCGTCCCCCATGGGGATAATCTTCACATGTTGGCTCAAAGCCCCCAGGGCCGTAGTCAGCGCGGGAGAAATTTTAGCAATTCCCTTGGTGTCGCAGCCGGATATGTAGATATGGACCCACTCCTGCCGCTTGAGCCGCTCGGTGGCCGTCTGGATCATCCGCACAATCACCTCGCTGCTGCTGCGCAGGCTGACGCGCACCACCTTTTCCGCCACCGCGATGCACAGGTCCAACAGCTCATCCTGCGCCTGGAGCAGGACCTCCTCCCGGGCCATATCCGCCTTCTCCAGGAAGGCTTGCACCTCTTTTTCCATGCGCTCGGCCACGGCCTCACGGTCCCGCTCGGCGTCCTCCACAGCCTTGGAAATACCCTGGGCGTAGCCCTCGCGATAACCCTCGTCCCGGGCGCCCATTCGGATCTCCTCCTGCTCTGCCTTAGCGGCGGCACGGGCGCCAGCCAGCAGCTCCTCCGCCTCCTCTCGGGCCTGCCGGAGGATCAGCTCCGCCTGAAGCTGGGCGTACTGCACGGGGCCGCCGGTCTCCGGCGGCGGAGGGCTGTCCGCGGCCCTGCCGGGCGGAGGCGCTTCGCTGTCCTCCTCCGGCTCCGGAGCCTCCTCCACATCGGGCAGAGGGGCCCCCTCCGGCTCCTCCTCTCCGCCGGGCCCGGCGGGGAGGAGCTCCTCCTCCTCCGCCAGCTCGGCGGTATCGGGGAACCGGTATGCCTCGGGGTCAAGGAGCCCCTTGAGAATGTTACGCAATGATATCGTCCTTTCCGCCCTTCAGGATCACGATCTCGTTCTTCTCCTCCAGGTCGCGGATGACGCTGACAATACGCTGCTGCGCATCCTCCACGTCCTTCATGCGGACATTGGTCGTGATCTCCAGATCGTCCCGGATGCTTTCCGCCATACGGGCGGACATGTTCATAAACAGCTTGTTGGAGACTTCCGCGTTGGCGCTCTTCAGCGCCAGTACCAGATCTCTCGGGTCGCAGTCCCGGACGAAGCGCTGGACGGACCTGTCGTCCATGGTGACGATGTCCTCGAAAACAAACATCCGCTTCCTGATCTCGTCCGCCAGGTCCGCGTTGTCCACGCCCAAACGGTCGAAGATGGCCTTCTCGCTGGAGCGGTCCAGGTTGTTCATGATGCCGGCCACATAGTCGATGCCGCCCACCTTGACGTTGGATGTGGTGAGCATACTGGAGAACTTCTTCTCCATATCCGCCTCGATGATCTTGATGGCGGCGGGGGAGGCGCTCTCCATGGTGGCAATAGCCTCCACCACCCGCACCTGCCGCTCGGGGGACAGCTGCTCGATGACGCCGGCAGCCTTGTTGGGGTCCACGTAGCTGAGAACCAGTGCCATAGTCTGGGGCCGCTCGTTCTGCAGAGCGGAGTACAGACTCTTGACATCCGCCTTGTCCAAAAAGGCAAACTCCCGGTTTTTCAGACTCTTGGTCACCTTCTCCAGCAGGCTGGTGGCCGCCGCAGTGCCAAACGCCTTTTCCAGCACCGTCCGCGCATACTCCAAACCGCCCTCGGTGACCGCCTTCTGGGTCATGCAGCTCTGATAAAACTCAGTGAGCACGTCCTCGGTCTGCTGCGCATCCAGCATACCCAGCCGGGCCACCTCCAGCGTCAGGGTCTCCAGGTCCGTCGGCTCGATGTACTGGTAGATGAGGGACGCTTTCTCCGCGCCCAGGGACACGACGACGGCCGCGGCCTTCTGCGGGCCGGTCAGCTCTATGCGGGTATCATCCATTGTCGTCGTCCCCTCCCTTCAGCCAGGTCTTGAGCATAAGGGCCGC
This sequence comes from uncultured Oscillospiraceae bacterium, assembly GCA_910584045.1. Classification (GTDB taxonomy): domain Bacteria; phylum Bacillota; class Clostridia; order Oscillospirales; family Oscillospiraceae; genus Pelethomonas. The sequence goes on from CAJTYO010000003.1 coordinate 39,570, forward strand.
AACCTCGGGGTTGTTCTGCACAAACTGACGTACATTCTTGCGCAGCTCCATGCTCTTCTCGGTATTGATCTCCATGATGTCCGCGCCGGTAGTGGGTGCGGGCGGCTGCCCGTCCTCCCCAACGGCCTGGGGCGTGAGGCCCAGCTCGCCCAGGAGCCCATCGGCTCCCAGCTCGCCAAGCTGCTCCTCGATGATCCGCTGATCCTCTTCCTCGCGCTGCTTCTTCTTCTTTCTGCGAATGCTGAGAATCACAATCAGCAGCACGACGATCAGCAGCAGCGCCGCCGCTGCGATAATCACATAGGGCACGTACTCCTGCGGGATCAAACCGGGCGCAGGCTCGGGCACGGGATCGGTCTTGAAGGGCGCCACCAGCACGCTGACCCGGTCCGCCGGGTTCTCGCCGCCGATGTTGCCGGCCTTAGCCACGTGGTTCTGCAGCTGCTCCACGTCCAGGTTGGCGGCGGTGTTGGCGTCTGCGTTGATGGTAACGGCGATGGAGATGTCGGAGATGGTGGGGGCCACCTTGATCTGCTCCCGTGTCTCGTCGATTTTGTTGTCCCGTTCGAAGGAACTGACCCAGCCGTCCTCGTCCTCCACCCCTTGTGCTTCATCCCGGACATAGGTCGGGATGTCGGCGTTGGTGCTGGTCCCGGGCACGCCGCCCACCAGCTGATAGCCGTCCCTCGTCAAGGCGTAAGTCCCCATCTCGTGGCCGATAAGACCTGCGCTCTCATAAGAGCCTTCCGGCTGGCTGTAGGAGACGGAGTCCACATACCTCTCGCTCACATCCACCGTCACACCCACGGCAACGCTTACGTTTTCCGCCCCGTACAACTGGTCCAGCACGTTCTTCACCTCGGTGCGGATGCGGTTGGACGTGGACTCCTCCAGACGGCGCTTGAGCTCCAAGACATCGCTGGTGGAGGCGCCGGACTCGGTGCCGGAGTAGGTGTTGTTCATGGTATCCGTAATGGACACACTATCGATGGTCATACCGGACCATGCGTGGGAGACCAGCCAGCGGATGGCCTCGGCGGTCTCGTCCGGCAGGATGAAGTTGTTGCGCAGCGTCAAATGGACGGCGGCAGTGGTCTCTGTGGAGATATCCTCCAGCACGTAGGTCCGGTCCTCGCCGGGCGTTATGTACACGTCCGCATCCAGCACGCCGTTGAAGGTCCGGATGGTGGTCTCCAACCGCTCCTGCTGGGCGATGAGGTAGGCCCGCTCACCCTGTGAGTTGGTGGTCAAGGCCCCCACGTTGCTCCAGTAGCTGCCGTACAGACTGGCGTCCTTGGGGTATCCCTGCTGGGCCAGCTGGGCCAGCAGGAGGGGGTACTGCTCGCTGCGCACCATAATGGTGGTGCCGGTGGCCTGATAGTCCGTGATCCCATTGCTCTGGAAGTAAGAAAGGATGTCGCTTACCTCCGTGGGGGTCAGGTCCTGATACAGCGGCACGTACTCCTTTTTGCCGCTGAGCAGGACCACCGTCACCACAATGGCGATGAGAACCACAGCCAGGGCGGCGGCCAATATGATGCGCATTTTCTTGCTCATGTTTTTGAAAAAGTCCTTGACCTTCTCCCAAAGACCTTTCAGCTTTGTGGTATCCACTGGCAATTTCCCCGGCCCTTTCTATGGAATAGGAGCCTTTACAGGCTGATACGGCTGAGCTCGCTGTAGGCGCTGAGCGCCTTATCACGCAGCTGGACAAACAGGGCCACGGAGGTCTCCGCCTTGTACAGAGCCATGCTCAGCTCCACGGGGTTGTCCAACTGGCCGGTGGAGAGCAGATACTCCTTCTTGGCCACCTCGTCCTCGGTCTGGCGGACGTTGTCCACCAGGGACCGGAAAATATCGCCGAAGACAGACCCCTCCGCCTTCTTCTCCTGCACAGTCGGGGTCTCCCGAATGGGGAAGGTCTCCCACAGGGGGGAGATTCTCTGGAATGTATTTTCCATATTATAAATCCTCCATGGTATTTCCGCTGGTCGTAAACTGTCGAGGATGCCCTGGTAAACAGCATCCCGGCTGACATCTTGGGGTAAACGCGCGGAAGAGGGCCAGACAATCAATACCCTTTGATCGACCTGACCCATATCCGTTTATCTCTATCTACCGATCTCCAGGCCCGAGCTGATAACGCCCTTCAGTACATTAAACGCTGTCACGTTTGCGGAATAGGCCTGACTAGCGGCCATGGCATCCGTGATCTCCTTGACCAGATCCACGTTGGGCAGCTCCACATAGCCCTCCTCATTGGCATCCGGGTCCGCGGGATCGTACTTCAGCTTGAAGTCCGAGGGATCGTCCGCAATCTCCACCACGCGTACGCCGCCGGTGGTGTCATACCCCGCGTTGCTCACCACGCCGTTCTGCCGGAACTGTGCCCGGGCCAGGGCGGCGCGGAAGTTGTCGCGCCGGACTCCGTCCTGGGATTGGAACACCACAACCTTCCGGCGGTAGGGTCCTCCCTCCTCCGTGCGGGTGGTGTTGATGTTGGTCACGTTCTCGCTGATCACGTCCAGCCGCAGGTGCTGGGCTGTGATGCCGGAACCGATAATGTTAATCGTACTGAGAAATGACATAGCCTTCTCCTTCTATCTCTCCCGGCCTGGGCGCCGGGGCCGGTTACTGGCCGCGGATTGCCATCAGAATCCGGGACATATCGCTGTTGATGGCCCGATAAACATGCTGCACCTGATAGGAGTTGCGCACCATCTCAATGGACTGTTCAGCCACATTCACGCCGTTTTCATCCATACGGGCAGACTCGTCCCACGCGGTGTGAACCACCGGTACGGACGTGCGCAGAGTTTCTCGGATATCTCCGGTCCCGCCCATGGCAGCCGCCTGAGTGATGCTGGCGCGCAGCGCCTCCTCAAAAGTGACATACTTCGCTTTATAATTCGGTGTATCCGCGTTGGAGATGTTGTCCAGAATCGCCCGCTGCTTCACCCACTGGAAGTTCGCGGCTCGCTCCAGCATAATCATGGAATTGGACGTAAAAAAGTTCGACATACTGTTGTCCTCCACTGAAAATCGCGCGTTTTGGCGCTTCTTTAGGCAAAGCTACCCCTACCCACGAAGGGGATAGTTCCCTCCTCGCCGGCAAAGCGGCTCTGCGGCCTCCCTCACGCGTATTCCTGTCCAATGTATGAGACTGTTCCTAGTATAATACATTTTGTCGGAAGATGCAAGATATTTATCTAAAATTGTAGAATGTAACCATAATATGTCGATATGAATTTCCCAATTTTAATGCACTTCCAATAAATCTGTCAATTTTCTACAGATATGGAAATTTTTTACATGCCACCCCCGCCACTTTTCCGCCCGCTGTGTCCGGACACAACAAAACGCCCATAGACTTTATATGCAGTCCATGGGCGTTCTATGCCTGTTTCACTTTTCGCGCCGGAGCCCGCCGCCCTCCCGCAGAACGTCCAACAGGGCCAGGGGCGAGGCCTCCTCTCCGGCGGCCTCCCGGTTGACCTCCGCCGCGATTTTCAGCTCGCTGCGGAGAATGGACACATCCTTGGGCGCCTGGATAGCCAGACGGACCCTGCCCGCCTCTACGGAAAGGATCGAGACCTCGATTCCCTCCCCAATCAGTACGGACTCCCCCGCCTTGCGCTGGAGGATCAGCATGGTCCCTCCCCCCTCCCGCCGCCGAACTCCGACAGGAGGTGGCGCATATGGTAGCCGCCTGTTTCCAGGATGACCTGCATGGCCTGCCCGGTGCGGTCATTCACCGCCACCGGACAGCGTAAATTCACCGTGCTGTCCGCCACCGGGCTGCGCACCACGCACAGCGCGTAGAAGCACAGCTCCTCGCTGCGCTCCACGCCCAGCGCCCGCAGCTCCTCCGCCGTCAGGACGGGGGCGTATCCGGGGTCCAGGGTGAAGGGGTTCATCGCCACGAAGGCCAGCTGAGGCGTCACCGCGCTTTGAAAGCACAGCAGACTCCCCTCGCTGCCTTCGAAGGGAAGCAGGCAGAACTCCCGCTCCTCCTCAAAGCCAAACAGCCCCCGGTCAAACCGCAGCAGATGTCCCTCTGGACACTCCACCCGGCCAAAATACTTGGTTTGCAGCAGCACGCGCTATCCTCCCGCTTTTACGCTTTTACATCCACCGGCTCATAGTTGGGGTCGGCGGAGGGGGGCACATAGATGGGCCCGCCCACATACTTGATGATGACCTCCGGCCGCTGGGTCACGGTCAGTTCAATGTCGCCGGGGGTGAACTCGAAGCTGCCCCCGCCGATCTTCCAATCGAAGTTCAGCTTATCCATCTCATACCGGATGTTCATCTCGGCGGGGTCCCAGGTGATCTCCGGCCCCGTGCTGGGCAGGAACTGCAGTCCCACGTCCTGCACGCCCTCCAGCAGGGAGTCCTTGGAGAACTTGGTGATGACCTCCTCGCCCAGCTTGGTCTGCATCATCAGGTTGCCCTGCTGGGCGAAGGTGGCGGTGGCCCGGTAGGAGGCCTGCTGCCCCTTCTGGGCGTTCTGTTCCTGACTGCGTGCCAGAGTGGGGGTGATGGAATTGCGGGCCTCAAAGGTATCGATATTCAAGCGGATCGGACGGCTCTTGATCTGCAGTCCGCCCTTATCTCTGGAGATTTCCATTTCCGCCGTGCCCCTGGCGTACTCCAGCTTGGCGTTGGTGGTCTTCATCTCGATCTGAATGGGCACCGTTGTAATCTCGATCAGCGGTTTCATTGTGCGACGCGCGCTCCCTTCTGCTTATTATTTATGGCTTCCTTGCCTTACACACAATTCAAATTGGATTCAGCTCATATAATCGATAAGGGACTGGCTGAGCAGCTGGGTTCCAACCTTCAGCGCCGCGCTGTAGCAGTAATAGTCCCAGGAGAACTCGGTGATGGCGTCCGCCAGATCCACGTTCTCAATGTTGACCCGCTCCTCGGCCAGATAATCCTCCTGCATCTCCAGACGATCCTGATTCTCCGTCAGGAAGTGGGCCTTGGTATCGATCTCCACGTATTTTCCAGCGGTGTATTGGCGGCCCTCCTTCAGCTTATCCATCAGCCGGTCGGCCTCCTTCGTCAACTCGGCGGCTCTGGCGTCGTCCGGGTCCAGCTTGCCGGTCTCAGGGTCGGCGGCGCCGTAAATCTCACCCAGGCGCTTCATAATCATGACCACGTTGTTGGGGTCGCCGTTCTTGTCCACACCGTATCCCAGCATATCGATGCCGGGGAGGGCGCGGTTGAAAGCCGTGCCGTCAACAAGTTTGCCGTCCGCATCCTCCTGCAGGCCCATGCCCAGATCTACGTTCTCGTACTCATTGGCCAGCATATCCAGCCGATTCTTGTCGCCCTGATCCAAATAGTACGTCGCCCAGAGCCTTTCCGCCTCGTCCGTGGATTCCTTCTTCCCGTATGCATCCTCGGGAACCTCGTACTTGTCTTTTGGCGAATTCGCAAAGGGGTCCTGCAAATCCGACGGCTTTGTTAGTGCCGCCGGCCTGTCTGCGGGGTCCTTATTGGGATCGGGATCAGCATCAAAGTCCGCTATTTCCTTCTGATTCTTATAATATGCGATCCAAGCATCCTCCACCGCATTCTTCCCCTGGGAGGGCATATCCTCCGGCAGACCGGTCACATCGCTGATCGGACTGCTGGCCCACTTGGGCGCCTCGTTGGGAGCCTTTACTCCGCCTGCGTTAACGTTCACACCGCGATAGAGCAGCGTCTTCCCGTCCACGCTCCAGCTGAACGGCGCGTTCATCTCGTCGTCACCGGAAAAAACAAAGTGACTGCCGAATTTGGCGCTGTTCATGGCCTGGACTATTGAGTCGGCAGTGTCGTTCATGACCTTGCCGGTGGCGGGGCGGCCGCCGGCGGTGGGGTCGTTCTCCGCATAGAGGTCGGCCTTCCGGGACGCCTCGTCGATTAGCTTCGTGTTGATCATCCCCATGGTTTCCCAGGCGATGCGGAAGCGGCTGTAGGTGTCGCTGTTGTTGTTCAGATAGCTGTTATTGTTGACCATGGCCCGGCGCACACGCCACGCCTGAATGGCTCCGGAGGGGTTTTCCGCAAAGCTGTCAAACTGCCGTTTTGTGAGCACCTTGTTCCGGGAGTTGGTCATGTTGCCCGTGGAAAGCTGTAAATTATACCGGTAAGTATTCATCGCCATACCGGTGGTAATGCGCATACCCATATTTATAATCCTCCTTTATCCCGGTTGTCAAATCGCGGTGCCATTGATCAGCTTGTCGAGCATGGAATCAATAGTGGTCAGCAGACGGCAGGCCGCAGAATAGGACTTGCTGAACTGCATCATGTTGGTGGCCTCATCGTTCAAGTCTACGCCGGAGACGCTCAGCCGGTCGTTGTCCAGACTCAGGGCAGAGATGCTGTAGTTCACTACCTTACCGGTGGTGTCCTGCGTATCGTCGGCCAGAATACCGGAGATGGAGGTAAATACCTCGCGGAAGTTGCCTTTGAAGATGGAGGAGATTGCGGCGGAGTCGGGGTCCACGTCCGTTGCAAGGTACTCCAGTTGCTTATCATACAAGGAGATTAAGTGCTGAATGTTCTCGTTGCGGCTGGAGCTCTCGATCACAGAGCCGTCCTCCTTGGTGTCATAGGGACGCTTGTCGTTCAGCACCCGCACGGAGCCGTTGCTCCAGGAGGTGGAAATTGAGATGTTTGCCGCGGTAATATCGTTGGGATTATCGTTATTACCGCCGTTGCTGAACAGCACGCCGCCGTCATAGAAGCCGTAAATGGGATCCTTCTGCGCATTCGCGCGGACAGTGGCGATCTGCTTCGCCTGCTCCGGGGTGGGATTTTGCTTAAAGACAATTATGTCATTTCCATCCGCATCCTTAACCGGATCGCCATTTTTATCTCTTAATACTTCGGTTATATCCTCAAATTTGATTCCCAGGTCTTTGCCGTCCGCATCCTTAAACGTATCCCCATTTGTCATATTGTATACTGTGCTGAGAGACAGCTGGTTCTCAGCATTGAACACCTCAGCCAATTTCTTGGCCAGATTGTCCAGCGCCTTCTGATAGTAAGGAACGCCCCGCTTAATGGCGGCATCTGCGTCGCCGAACTGGGGATCGTCAATTTCAAACTGGCTGGCGTATTCGCCCTCCTCGGTCAGGGTCTCGCGCATAGCCTGGAGCTTGCCGGTGAGGACCACGTCGTTCAAGCCGATCTCCTCACTCTTCTTGCTGACGCTGTTGGGGTCGTCCATGAGGCGGTCCTTGTGGTCCTTCAAGGGGCCTACCTGGACCAAAAGGGCCTCGATGTTGTCGGCCGTCTCAGCAAGCGCCGGGTCATTGGTGAACTTAGTGGGATCGCCTTTTAACTGATACTTGCCGCTCTTCTCTATAGCCTCTTCTTTTGCCTTTTGAACATCCTGCTCGATCGCCGCCTGACGCTCCGCCTCTACTTCTTTTTTTGCGGCGTTTACCGCCTGATCGCCAGCCGCTGTAATAATATCCTGACGTTCTTGACGCACCTTATCGCCAGCCGCTTTTACATCAGCTTCAATTTTTGTTGCCCGGTCTGGATCATCCGCAGGATATTTTTTTTCTGCAGCTTCCCGCGCCTTTGCCTCCGCCTCATCAATTTTTGCCTGCCACTCAGTATCGGGGCCAATCGGATTTTCATCCTCAGCCTTTTTTTCTGCGTCTGCTCTTTTGGCCTCAGCTTCCTTGAACTTCGTCAACCACGGTTCTACATCTACTGCATTTTTTACTGTATCAGACTCTTTCCTGGCATCCTCTATCGCCTTCAAAATCACGGCGGGGTCATAGTCAGGATTCTGCACCGGGATTTCTTCCGGAATACTGATCTGCGCCCCGAAAATCCCATCCACAAGTTTGATGGGCTTGCCGTCGGGCCCCTTGCTGTTTGCCAGGGTGATGGTCAGCTTTTCCACCTCGTTGAACTGGTCGATGCGCTCCATGGAGTACTCCACGTTGATGCCCAGATACTCGCTGAGGGTATCGATGTCGTTGTTGCGCGCGTCCCGCAGCTCCAGGGCCTTCTCGCCGTAGATGCCCGCCGTGCGGATCTGGTCGTTGAGATCGCGGATGTTCTTGAGGAGCTTATTGACCTCGTTGACGGACTCCTTCAGCTCTTTGCTCTTGATGTCGTAGATGTCCTTCAAATCCTGGGCGGCCTTGTTGAAGTAGGTAGTCAGGGTGCCCGCCTCGGTGCGCACCAGATCGTCGTACTCCTGGGAGCCCACATTGACCTTCAACTGCTCCAACGCCTCAAACAGGCTGCCGAACTGGGCCTGGATAACGCCGAACCCCTCCTTGTTTCCGGTGCCCTTGCCCACCTCGTCGAGGATATGGCTGATCTGGTTGAGTCCGTCCAGCTTCTCCTCGCTGGTGGACAGCTTGGTGTTCTCGTTGCGGTAGCGGATGTCCAGATATTTGTCCCGCAGCTGGGTCGCGCCCTCGCAGAGCACGCCGTAGCCGATGTTCTTGTCAAAGCTGTTGGCGTACTTGCCCAGTCCTCCGGCGTACAGGCTGACCAGATCCATGCGCTGGCGGGTATACCCCTTAGTGTTGATGTTGGCAATATTGTTGCCCGTCACATTCAAAGACGCCTGGGAGGCATAAATTCCCAAGCGGGCGGTTGTGAACGAGCTGAAGGTTCCCATAACGGCCATGTTCAATATTCTCCTTTACTGTCTGTTAAGATCGGTCAGTTACGCCCGAAAATCCGCCTGCAGGGGCTGGTCTTCCGGCGGAGGCGCGTCCTTCGCCTTCTGCACCATCTCGATGGCGTGGAGGTTGCACTCCAGTGTGTTGCGCGCCACCTCGGAGGCGGACTGAAACACATCATAGCGCCGGCGCAGCAGGTCTGCCGCACGCCGGGTCTCCTCCTCCATACCCTCCGGCGCGTGCTCCGCCAGCCGCCGCAGGGGTACGCCCGTCAAGTCCAGCCGGGCCAGCAGCTTATCCCGCTTCTGGTCCAGACCCCGCAGGGTCATGCTGTGGACCTGCTCCTGCTTCATGCACTCCTCTACGCCGCCCAGATCTCCCCGGCTGACGGCCGCAGTCTTGCTCCGTTCCAGCTCTGTCAGCTTTTCCAGCGTCCCGCTGAGGCTGTTCAGGAGCTTCAGGTACTCCTTCCAAGCCGCCGCGTCCATCACTCGCCCTCCTCGGACAGCAGGAGCATCCGCGCGGCGGTCTCCCGCGGCTCGATCTGGTACTCGCCGGAACTGACCTGGCGGCGCAGCTCCTGGATTTTGCCGGTGGTGTTATAGGTCCGCACCTGGTAAGAGAGGTTTGCCACCATCTCACGGAAGCTGCCCCCCTCCTGCTCTGCGGGAGCGGAGACGGAGACGTGGTCATACTGCCCGCCCTGCGCCCGGGCCCGGCCAAGGCCGGAGGGGCCGAGGGGGCGCGCGGTATTTTTCTTTTGAACGGGCAAATAGCCCTCGGTTCCTGTAATCAGCATATACGCGTCCTCCAATCATTGTGCCGGTCGGAACAAAACGCTCCTAGGCCGCAGCACCCCGGCAAGGATGTCTCTTATTGGTTTTATCGGTCCGGAAACAGAAAAAATAACGCAAGGCCAGAAAATTTTTGCAATATTCTGCGAGCCTGCGCTCTACAGTCCAGAGGCGCGGGTCGAAAAAGGCAAAAACTTTTCAAAAATTCCATTGCAAGACGGCGGCTTTTCCGATATAATATAGAGTACGAATATAAGCGGGACCGCCCCGGCGGAACCGCAGAAGGACGGAGCGTCAATCTGATATGTTTGAAAAATGCAAAAAAGCCGATGTGCTGGAGAGGACGGGGGCACTCATCTGCCAGGCGCGGGTGGGCGTGGGACATTCCGGCGAGATCCTGCTGATTATCCCCCGCTCCGCCACCTATAAGTCCAACGCCATCTATCCTGTAATATTCTACGACCCGGTGCTGGGCCGGGTCACGTGCCGGTGCCGTCTGTCGGCGGCTCTGCCGCTGCGCGGGGGCGAGCTGTGCTCCCTGCGGTGCACCGTTCTGGAGCAGCTGGCCCAGGAAAACCGCCGGCAGGATGTGAAAATCCCTCTGAACATGAGCGTGATGCTGCACACCGCCTATCACCCCGGCGACCAGACCCGTACCCCTAATTCCGGCGTACCCGCCACTATTATGAACATCAGCGCCGGGGGCGTCTATCTGCGCACCACCGCCCTGATTCCCAAGGGCCGACGGGTATGGTTTGACTTCCAGGCCCCCACCGAGCGCTTTACCCTCAGCGCCCAGATTCTCCGGGTGGAGAACGCCTCCTCCCCTCAGTCACGGGACCAGGGGTTCTACGGCTACGGCTGCAAATTTGTGGATCTGCTCTCCCGCCACGAGGCGGCTCTGCGCAGCTACATATTCCAGGAGGAGCGCCGCCAGCGCCAGCAGCAGAAAGACCGCTGAGCACCGCTTACAGGCTCGAAAAACTATATAATGGCCGGGATGGCTGCCGCAGTCGCGGCAGCCATCCTTATTTTTTCATTTAGCTCAGCGCCAGCTCCACGCCGTCCAGGATGCTCCCCTCGCCGGTACGGTAGGTGACGGTCACCCGGTCACCCGGGTTGAGGATCACAGCCAGGGGCTGGTCCACAGCGCTGATGGAGTAGAATACGTCGCTCCCGGTCAGCTGGATAAAGTAGTAGCTGTTGCCGTCCAGCACGGCCGAACGGATTTCGGATACCGTGCCCTCCACGGTCTCTGTGCCGGAGAGGCTGACGGAGCCGTCCAGCACGCCGTTCTGGCTGAGCATAGCCAGATAATTCTGTTCGCACTCGCCCACGGTATCGCCAGTGGCCACAATCTGGTACTGCTGGACGTTGACCATGGCATACTTTTTCACCAGCTGGGCGTTGTCCTTCATAGCCATAAAGTAGGTGGGTTCACCGCCCACGTTCAGCAGCAGGGGGAAGGTTGCCATGTAGCCCAGGTGCTGGACCTGTCCCTGGGCGCTGGCCATGGCGGAATGTTCTGTGGCCCCGGCGCAGGAGTAGAAGCTGCTCTCCTTCGTGCGCTGGTTGGTGAGGATGAAGCCGATGTTGGACTGGTCCCCGCCGGTGGAGGTGACGCCGGTATAGACCCAGACGTCGTCGCCCATGGCGATGTAGTTGTAGTCGTCGGTGGTGACCTTCACGTCCCGCTGGCCAAAAATGGAGTTGAGGAAACCGTTGTGGTACATGCCGTAGAAGTCGTACTGCTGCACGATCAGTCCCGCGGGGTAGAGATTGTCTACCCAGGCGGGGACCTCCTCATAGTACTGGCACTCGCCGGTGACGGCGTTGACCAGCACGGCCCCCTTCACATCCGTTCCGCCAAAAAGGCCGATTGTTTTCACCAGACGCGGACAGATCCAGTAGGGGACGCCCTCCTCGTCCACTTCCATCACCGGGCGAGAGAACATATAGGTGGGGTAGTGGAAGCGTAGGTGGCGGTATAGATTGCGGCCAAAGTGCTCCACGTTTGTGTACTTGATTCCCTCCTCCAGTCGCACCAGCTCCACGTTCTGTGTAACCATGTCGATCAGAAGGTAGGCCGGCAGACCGTCGGAGCGGTTGGTGAACCACTTGATGAGGTCGGCGTACATGAGGGTAGCAATGCGCACAGGGCGGCCCCGGTAGTTAATCTGTGTGTAGTCGTCCACCACCTCGAACTGGGAGACCATATCGCTGAGCTCGCCCAGCTTTCTGTCGCCCAGGCGCTCGGCGGAGTACTTGTCCAGCATGGGGATCTGGTCGTAGGAGATTTCGTCCACCTCCTCGGCGAAGTCGCCGTCCTCCACCGGCAGCAGCTGGGAATAGTCCTTCGCGCGGAAGATCACACTGCCCACCAGCGTCCCCACCAGGGCCAGGGCCACCAGGCCGACGGCCAGAAAGAAGGGAATCCTACACTGTTTTTTTACGAAGCGGAAGTAATTGGCCACCCCCTGCCCTTGAAAGCCGGATGTAAACACGGCGCACACGCAGTACACCGCGCACAGCAGCAGGGCGAAGGCGTAAAAGTCCGGGGCCTGGAGATTAATGGCGGGCAGTTCGAGGTAGAAGTACCCCGCACCCACTAGGAGAGTAACCAGAATATTGACAGCCACCCGGGCCGCGGGGCTCTTCATTGCCTTTCTCGGTTTTTTGGGGGTGGAAGGGGGCTGCTGGGAGGGAGCGCCGCTGCTGAAGCCTTCCCACCGGAAGCCTCCCGCATCCGAACCTGAAAATGCCATTACGTTCTCCTTTCTTTCCGGCGGCCCTGCGGGCCGCCCGCACATTCTTTCACGATGCCCCTGCGGGGCTGTGCATACCTTTCCCATGAGGCAACCGTACCAAAGGCTCGCTTAGAAAACCGACGTTTCCTGGGCGTCTTCCCTCGTATGGTGGTACGATTCTACACTGCGGCCCGAGGGGACGCAAAGGAAAATTTTTCTATCCTAAGCGTATTCTACTCCTTTTCCCCCTCAATAGCAAGCTCATTTTCCCGCACCGTCAAAACCACTCCCTGTCCGCTGTGGAAACGGCCGGATAGAACTCCCTCGGCTACCGCGTCCTCCACCTTTCTCCGCAGGCATCGACGAAGGGGCCTCGCCCCGTTGACAGGATCGCAGCTCTCCTCCGCCAGCTTCTCCACAGCGGCCTCATCCGCCCGGAGGGTAAGCCCCAGAGGCCTCATCCTCCGGGCCGTCTCCCCCAGCATCCGGCGGGCAATCTCCTTCAAGTCCTCCTTGTCCAGCTGGCGGAATACGATCGTGTCGTCTATCCGGTTAAGAAACTCCGGACGAAAAGTCCGCTTCAGCTCCTCCGTCACCGCCCGGCGAACCCGGATCTGCCGGGTCTCATCCCGGTCCTCCTCTCCGGCAAAACCCAGGGGCGGCCCGCCGGTGATCTGCCGGGCTCCCACGTTGCTGGTCATCACCACCACCGCATTACGGAAATCCGCTTTCCGTCCCTGGCTGTCCGTCAGACAGCCGTCCTCCAGAATCTGGAGCAGCAGATTCCACACCGAACGGTGGGCCTTCTCGATCTCATCGAACAGCACTACCGCGTAGGGCCGCCGCCGGATCTTCTCCGTCAGCTGCCCCCCCTCCTCGTGGCCCACATAGCCCGGGGGAGAGCCCACCAGGCGGCTGGAGGCGTGAGCCTCTGCGTACTCCGACATGTCGATGCGGATCAGGGCCTCCTCTTGGCCGAACATGGCCGATGCCAGAGCCCGGCAGAGTTCCGTCTTGCCCACCCCGCTGGGCCCCAGGAGCAGGAAGCTCCCTGTGGGCCGGTTCGGCTCCTTCAGCCCTACACGGCCTCGGCGGATGGCTCGGGCCATGGCCCGCAGGGCCTCGTCCTGACCCACCAGTCGCTCCTTCAGCGTCTCCTCCAAATCCAGAAGGCGCTCGCCCTCGTCCTGGGTCAGCCGCTGGACCGGAATACCCGTCCACTCCGCCGCCACCGCCGCCACATCCTCCTCTGTCACTGCCAACAGCTCATCCGTCCGGTCCTCCGCCCAGCGCTTCTGAGCCGCCCGGAGCTGGGCGGCAAAATTGTCCTCCACATCCCGCAGGCGGGCCGCCGTCTCGAAGTCCTGGCCGTTGATGGCCTCCTCCTTCTCCCGTCGAACTGAGGCCAGCCTCTCCTCCAGCTCCCGCAGATCCGGCGAACGGGTCTCGCTCTCCATACGCACCCGGGAGCACGCCTCGTCCATCAGGTCGATGGCCTTGTCCGGCAGAAAGCGGTCGGGGAGATACCGGCGGCTGAGCTCCACCGCCGCACGAATCGCCTCGTCGCTGACCGCCAGCTTATGGTGGGCCTCGTACTTGTCCCGCAGGCCTATGAGAATCTCCACCGCCGCCTCCGGGGAGGGCTCCTCCACTGTCACCGGCTGGAAGCGCCGCTCCAGTGCTGCGTCCTTCTCGATATATTTGCGGTACTCATCCCGGGTGGTGGCCCCGATGACCCGGATCTCTGAGCGGCTCAAGGCGGGCTTGAGAATGTTGGCCGCATCCACCGCCCCTTCGGCGCTGCCCGCACCCACGATAGTGTGGAGTTCGTCGATGAAGAGGATCACGTTGCCCATGCGGCGTATCTCTGCCAGGGCGTTCTTTACCCGTTCTTCAAACTCCCCCCGGTACTTGGTCCCCGCCAGCATGGCCGCCAGATCGATAGACAGAATATTCTTCCCCATCAGCTCCTCCGGCACGTCGCCGGCCGCAATCCGCTGGGCCAGCCCCTCCGCCACTGCGGTCTTGCCCACCCCGGGCTCTCCCACCAGGACGGGGTTGTTCTTAGTCCGCCGGGACAGGATGCGCACACACCGGGCAATCTCCCGATCCCGGCCCACCACCGGGTCCAGCTTTCCCTCCCGTGCCAGGGCATTCAGGCTGCGGGTGAACTGCTCCAGGGCCTTGGACCGGGGCGGCTCCTCCCGACGGGGGGCCGCGATGCGGGTAGGGGCCTCCCGAGGCAGGCGCTGGACCACGCTCATGCGCTGGAGCAGCGCCGCCTGGAGTTTTCGGGGGTCCGCCCCCAGTGCGGACAATACCCGCATGGCCATGGTCCCGTTCTCCCGCAGGATACCCAACAGCAGATGCTCTGTTCCCACGTAGCCCCCGCCGGTGCGGCCGGACTCCCCCACGGCGTTCTCGATCACGCGCTTGGCCCGGGGGGTCAGGCCCTGGGGCGGGGCCAGACCCGCCAGGCCCGTGCCCACGATTTCCACTATGGCCTCCCGGGCCCGATCTCCGGTGACCGACTGCTCCAGCAGGCAGCGATGGGCCGCACCGCCCTCCTCCCGCAGCAGACCCAGCAGCAGATGCTCGCTGCCCACATAGCTGTGTCCCAACTCCTCCGCAGACGCCTGAGCCAGACGCAGGGCGTTCTGTGCGCGGGGGGTAAATCGGTTTTCGTACATGCTCCCGCCATCCTCTCTGTCGATGGTTTTTCCTGTTCAGTATTCCCAGTGCGCCAACTTTTACACATTTCCTCCGGGGGAGCGGAATGGACCGTCAATGCAAAAAAATCCCAGGTCTGTATTCGACCTGGGATTTTTGCCGGTTTGGGCGGCGGTCAGGACGGGACTTTTCAGTCCGTTATTCTGACCCCATTCTCCATCCCGTATCCTCTCTGGATACTTTATTATTCTTTTTCTCAAAAGAACATTAGTACTTCAAAATAAAGTATATGACATAAACCCAGCTTAACAGTCCGTGAAAAATAGCCCACCCAACAGAGCGCCAGGTAGAATAACTAATTACCATTGCCAACGCACTGCCAAATGTGATACCCGACTTTACGGTTTTTTCGACAGTTAGTTTTTTATTCTCATCCATCTATGCATCCTCCTACAACTCTGATTTGTCGAATTGACTCGACCCAAGTATACCACCAGTCCAAACGGCGTTCAACCCCTTTTATAGGACCTGCTGGCAGTAGCAAATAATGCCCCGGTATACCCTGTGCCGCTTGTTGGCGGCTGAAAGCCCCAAGCCCCCGGAGATCGGCGCAGCTACGTCCGACGTACAAGCCGCCGGTTGCATCTGCCGGCCTATGCATACCGGGCAGGAAAGGAATGCACGGAGGGGCCGCCCTTCCGCCTGTACCATTCTTCCACAAATGAACCGCAGTCAATGTAGTGTAGAGGCCTGGTGAAACCACTGAATACATTGGGTCTCAACAAAAAAGGCCCCCTATGTAGTCTGATTTTCCTACATAGGGGGCCTTTTCAACACTTCTTACTCGGTCACGTAGGGCAACAGGGCGATCTGACGGGCACGCTTGATAGCATCGGTCAGCTGACGCTGATGCATAGCGCAGGTACCGGTGGTCCGGCGGGGCAAAATCTTGGAGCGCTCAGAGATGAAGCGGCGCAGCTTAGCCGCGTCCTTGTAGTCGATATGCTCGCACTTGTCCACGCAGAACTGACAGACCTTTCTCCGCTTCCGGGGAGCGCCGGAGCGGGCGGGCCGATTTTCACGATCCATAGGCATGGTCACGTATTCCTCCTTTTTTAGGATAGATCCGCGCCGGCTCGGCGGCACGGTTCGGTTTACTCTTAATCACCCTCGCATGGGGGCGCTCAGAAGGGCAGATCCCCGTCCTCGTCGTCTCCGATCTCCTTGAAGCCGGAGGGTTCGGCGATCGGGGCGCCATAGCCGCCCATGGGGGCGGAGACGGGATTGCCATAGGGCGGCGGGGTACCGTAGCTGTCGCCAGAGGCGCCGTCCCGCTTGCTGTCGCCAAAATACACGTTGTCGGCGACAACCTCGGCAGTGCGGCGGTTGTTGCCGTCCCGGTCCTTCCACTCACGGATCTGCAGACGGCCCTCCGCGACGGCCATGCGGCCCTTCGAGAAATACTTGCAGATGAATTCCGCCGTCTGCCGCCAAGCCACCACATCAATAAAATCGGTGTTCTTCTCCCCGGAGTCCCGGTTCTTGAAATCCCGGTCCACCGCCAGGGTGAAGCTGGTGACGGAGACGCCCGACTGCGTGGCGCGCAGCTCCGGGTCCCGCACCAGGCGGCCCATTACGATAATGCGGTTTAACATGCGTGTTTTCCCCCTTAACCCTCGTCCTTGCAGACGATCATGGAGCGCAGGATGCCGTCGGTAATACCCAGCACACGGTCCAGCTCCTTGGGGAAATCGGGGTCGCTGGTGAAGTTCATCAGTACATAGTGACCTTCCGTCTTGTAGTCGATGGCGTAGGCCAGCTTACGCTTGCCCCACTCCTCGACCTCAACCGCAGAGCTGTGCTTCTCGGCCAGAGTCTTGAACTTCTCTACGGTGGCGGCAACAGCCTCCTCGCCCAGGGCGGGATCGATAATGTACACGACCTCGTAGCTGCCATTGATTTTTGCCATGGTTGCACCTCCTTTTGGACAAATGGCCCCCACTCTCCGGTGGGAGCAAGGATATAGGCCCGCAGATTGCGAGCTTTTCTATTATACCGAATCCAGGAAAAAAGTCAAGCTGTTTTTTACCCTTTCTTCTCAAAAATTTTCAAAAAAACACCCGCAAAGGTTTTTTTGTCGAATATTACATCTATGTAACATTCCGATTTTCCTCTTTACAGCCGGAAGAAAATCGAGTATACTATGTGGGAATACAAGTAGAAAGGTGGTGCGGGAGTGGACGATTATACCCGGAAATTCGACTTCGTTATCGATCAGGACGAGGAGATCCATCGAATCATGCTGACCGTATACCAGGCGCTGGAGGAGAAGGGCTACAACCCCATCAACCAAATCGTGGGCTACATCCTCTCCGAGGACCCCACCTATATCACCAACCACAATCAGGCCCGTACCCTGATCCGCAAGGTGGATCGGGACGAGCTCCTGCAGATATTGGTCAGAAATTATCTGGCCGGCTGAGACCGGCTGGACATATGGGCAGAAGGTCCGCACCGGGTTTTCCGGCGCGGACCTTCTGTCTTCATAGGGCGGAAATCTTTGGCGCTATGCCAGGGGGAACTCCGGGCATCCGGCGGCCCCGGCGGCAATGGCGTACCGTGGGAAAACTGCAACAGGTACGCCGTCCTCCCGTATATAAAAGGCCGTGTTCTCATCTACAGAGGTAAAGCCACCCTCCTCCGGGGAAAAGAAGTAGGTAAAGCCCTCCGCGTCCCGGCTCTCCTCGATTTGCCGGAGGATGGCGGCGGTGCTTATCTCGGCCCACTCCTCACCCAACAGGTCCCGAAGCGTGATGGCGCGATTCTCCGCCAGGTCCAGGTTGTAACAGTACCGCTCCTCCATGGAGGCCACCCAGCCCTCCGCCATGGTGACAACAAAGGAGAGACGGGCGTTTGTCTGGCTCTTGATCTCGTAGTCCACGGTCACATCCATCGTCCGGCCGGCCCACTCCTCCTCGGTGCCGCCGGTAGTGAAGAAGGCGTCCTGGTACTCCTGCCAATCCTGCCGGGCCTTGGCCATGTGCTGGTCCACCTTGGCCTGTATGGCGTCGTTGACGGCTTGAGCTATGTCTCCCTCGGCCTCTACAGCCGGGACGGCTACAGAGTAGTCGATGCCGTCCTCCGACTTGTCATAGCTGGCCACTGTCAGCACCTGGAACAGTCCGCCCAGGATGGGAACGTTGGCGGCGGCATGGGCAACGGCAGGGGACAGGTTCAGCCCGGCAAGCAATACCGTAAAACAGGCGGCGGCGCTGACCCAGGATCGAACCGCCCGCCTCCGCCGCAGGGCACAGGCCGCCCGGCCCTGGCGGATGCCCTCCCGGACCCGGCCCTCCAGAGCATCGGGGACGGGAACGCTGTCGTAGGCCTTGCGGGCCTCGCTGAAATATTTAAAGCTGTTCATTCGATGTTCTCTCCTTCCATAGAAATCTTGAGTTTCTTCAGGCCGGCATAAAGTCGGCTTTTCACCGTGCTGACATTATTTCCAGTCACATTGGCAATCTCCCGCAGGGACAGCTCCTCATAAAACCGCAGCTTGATGACCGTGCCCACTGCCAGCGGCAGCTGATCAATCCGCTGGGCAAGGCTCTCATCCGCAGGGGGCGGGTCCTCCCGGCCGACCTCCTCCCACTCAGAGAGCGGCAGCGTGCGCCCCCTCCGGCGCAGCTCGTCCAGACAGACATTCACCAGTATGCGGCAAAACCAGGAGCGGCAGGACGCCGGGTCCCGCAGCGCGCTCCGCCGCTCCATGGCGCGGCAGACGGCGGTCTGCACCGCATCCATGGCGTCCTCCGGGTGCTTGAGGTAGCTGTAGGCCAGCCGGTAGAACCGGGCCTGGTTTTCCACGAGATAGCGTTCCAGGGAATTGTCCGTTAAGCTTGACATAGGCAGGCATGTCCTTTCTGGATTCTGGGAAAGCAGCAAGCTTGCTTGCGCGGTTTTCGACGTCTGCTATATAGACGGACCAGGGCTGGAAAAAGTTTGTGCCGGCGGATAAATTTTGCTCATCCCGCAAAAAACCCCGACAGAGCGGGATTTTTCCACTCCGTCGGGGCTCCAAGCTCCTGAAATATTCATTAATACAGCTTGCTGATCAGCCGGTCGATTTCACGAACACACCGCTCCGCGTCCTCTCCCGCGTGGCCCTCCATACACAGCCGGGCGATCTCCCGATGGAGAGGGCTGTCCGGATCGTAGGACGGCAGGCGAAGGCGCTCCAGCACATGGGCGGAAATGCTGGTGGGATTCATGTATGCCCGCACGCAGCGGGCGACGGGGGTGGAGGAAAGCAGACCGCACAAGTAGTACGCCTCCTCCCGGCAGTCTGTAGCCACGTACATCACCTTCTCGTTGGGCAGCAGCAGTTTTCGGCCCAGATAGGGGTCGTCTACCGCGCCGATGACGGCGCAGACAAACTCCGTGGCGATATACTTCCACACCACCTTCCAGGGGGCGAAGGTGTAGGGTCCCACCCGCAGTACTGCATGGAAGGCCTCCCGCTGGATGGCCCGCTCCCATCCGGCAAAGCCCTTCCGCTGGTCCAGAATCTCTCGGAAGAAGGACAGATAGGCGGCGGTCCTGGGGCACTGCAAGGTCAGCTCCTCCCAGGGTATCGGGCGCTGCCGGGTCCGGGCGGTGTGAGGACAGAGGAGGTACGCGTCCCATCCGGTCCGCCAGCGGCGGATGCCCCCGCCCTTCAGCATGGGGTAAAGATAGGCGGGCTCCAGCTCTGTCTCCACCTGCTCCGTCTTCCGCTTGGCCCGGGCCTGGATATTGGAGACACGAACCAGATCCTTCTCCGCGCCGCAGACCTCCAGCCAGTACACCGCATTGGCCCCGCCGGTAAAAACGCCGGTCCGGGCCCGGTAGGAATTGCTCCCCAGTACACGGCTAAGACCCTCCAGCTCCTCCGCAGGAGCGGTGAGCCAGGGGGAGGCCGGGTCTGAAGACGAGGCGGGCGCAGCCCGCTGCTCCCGCCTCTCTGCCCGGGTCAGGGCCTGGGGCAGAGAGGCTCCGGGGTCCACCGGGCCGCGCCCTGTCTTCTCCCACAGAGTGTAGGGCACGGGATAGACCGTATCCTCCCCCTTTCGGGCAAAGAACAGAGACGCCCCCGCCGCTGCGCCGTCGAAAACCTTCAGCCCCGACAGGTCCTCCACCCCCAGAACCCGGATGCCGCGGCCGTCCGGCAGGCGGAAGCGGCGGAAGCCCGCCCCGTTTCGTGCAGATTTGAACAGCCCCTGCCGCAGGACAAAGGCCAGCGTCCCCCCTTCCGCCACCAGGCGGTCCATTACCGTGCAGGTTATCAGTGCGGAGATATCCTCCTTCAGAAAGCTCAACGACGGCCCCTTTGCGTCCACCAGGCCGTAGGCCGCCCACAGGTGCTGGCTCCGGGCGCGGTAGGCCAGGGGCAGGTACTCCCAGTTCACCCAGGGCGGGTTGCCCACCGCCAAGTCCGCCCGAGAAACGTCCTCCGGCAGCGCCAACGCGTCCGAGCGGTATACCGGCAGTTCCACCGGCCCGCCCTCCTTTTCCAGCAGATCCAATACCGCCAACAGACAGTTGGTCCGGGCCGCCAGCACCGCCAGTGGGTTGATGTCATAGCCCCGCACCGTGGACAGCAGCTGTCCGGGGGGGCAGCCCGCCCGGCGCTTCCGAGCCAAAGCCTGGACCAGGAAGGTTCCGGAGCCGCAGGCTGGGTCCGCAATACGCAGTGCCTCCTCCCCCCGGCCGTCCAGAGTCAGGGCTCGCTCCAGCGTGTACTCCGCCAGCCAGTCGGGGGTGTTGTACTCCCCCAGGGCATGGCGCAGCTGGGCGGGGATCAGGACCTCATACAGACGCTTCACATCGTCTCTCTCCGGCGGAACGGGCACGGCCTCTCGAACGTACCGGGACACCTGGTCTGAGGCGGCCGCCAGCACCTGGTCCATCCTCCGCTCCTCCGCTGGCCAGACGTACCAATCCTCCTCGCAGTAGTTGATCACTCCCCGCTCCCGGGCGAAGGTCCCCCTGAGGACGCCCTCCCGATCTCGGAGGTCTGCCCCCAGTGCGGCGGCGGCGGCCACCTTGACCAGGATGCTGAAGTAGGTCTGAATGGCGAAGACCAGCTTCTGCATCCGCATCTCCCACCCCGCCTCCGGCCCTGGGTCCAGGCCACAGGAGCGCAGCAGGGCCGCCGGGTCCAGCCGCTTGTGAGCGGAGAGGGATATCTCGCCATAAATTACCCGGAAGTCCTCCCGCCAGAGCTCCAGCCGCGCCGCCGTTCCAGCGGAGGGTCGGTCCAGGCAGGCGGCAATCCGGCCGATGCATCCCTCCGTCTCCCGCCGGAGGGATGACTTGGGATCGCTCATATCCCGGCAGAACCGGTGCAGGTCCAGCATGGCCGCCCCCTATTCCTCTTCCCGCCGCTCAATGGCCGCAGCGTCCGTAATGCAGGGCGGATCGCCCTCCCGAATCCGGCTGTCGCAGATGATACGGACTTCGTCTCCAACAGCCAGCTCCGGCAGCTCCAGCCCCTCCGTGAGTACGGTGAGCAGTCCATTCTCGGTCTCCACCAGCAGAGATGCCTCCCTAATCTCCACCACCTCGGCCTCGAGCTGCCAGCGCTCCGCCTGTCCATAGCTGCCCTCCGGGCTCTCGGCGGGCGCGTCCGGCTCCTGGACGGACTGATCCAGCTCCGGGAGGGCCTCGCCCAGCGCAGAACCGTCTCCGGGGGCGCAGCTGTCCGCCAATGCGGGCGGCACCGAGCCGTTGTCCGGGGCCGCGCCGCCGCAGCCCCGGGGCAGAGTCAGTAGGCTTAGCGAGGCGATCAGCATCAGACATGCCGCCAGACTTCCGAATTTTTTCCAGGTCCCTCTCCGCTTGTGGAAGCGATAGTCCTGTGCCTCCTCCACCAGGTCCTCCCGGAGGTTTGTGACGGCATCAAAAAATATCTCCGCTTTCGGGTTCATACGCCGATCCCCTCCTTCTCCAGCGTCTGCCGAAGCCTCTCCCGCAGGCGCAGCAGGCGCTTTGTCAGCGCGTTGGGCCGCACGCCCAGCTCCCCGGCCAAGGTCTTCACATCATCCCCGTTCCAGTACCGGCGCACAAAGAGCGCCCTATCCTCCCGGTCCAGGCCGTCCAGCCACCGGCTGATAAACCCGCCCAGCTCTACCGCCTCCACCGCCCGCTGGACGCTCTCCGGCGCGGGGACGCAGTCGCCCAGCTCGCTGAGGAGGACCTCGGCCCCAGCGAAGCGCTTCTGGGAGTGGGCGGCGCGGTAGCGGCTGATGGACAGATTGCGCAGGATAGTTCCCAAATAGGCCCGCAGGCTCGCAGGGCGCTGGGGCGGCATCGTGTCCCAGCAGCGGCCATAGGCGTCGCTGACACACTCCTCACTGTCCTGAAAGCTGTGCAGAATATTCATGGCCAGCCGGTGGCAGAAGCCGCCATACTTTACGTCGGTCTCCCGGATGGCCGCCTCGTCCCGCTGCCAATACAGCTCGATGATCCGAACATCCTCCACTGGGGCACCCCTCCTTTTGCGGCCTCTCGCTACATCCTGTATGACGCAAATGGACCGAAAATATGCCCTCAGTATAGCAGAAACTGTGGGGAATGTCGATTTCAATTTTTGCCCGCCTATGATATACTGAAGTATATTCATACACAGGGGGCGAAACTTTATGAGAATTGTGGTCAAGCTGGGCACCTCCACCCTCACCCACGCCACCGGGAAGCTGAACATCCGCCGGGTGGAGCTGCTGTGCAAGGTGATGAGCGACCTAAAGAACGCGGGACACGAGCTGGTGCTGGTTTCCTCGGGGGCCATCGCCATGGGAGTTGGTAAGATGAGCCTGTCCCGGAAGCCGTCGGACATCCCCACCAAGCAGGCGCTGGCCGCCGTTGGCCAGTGCGAGCTGATGTATATTTACGACAAACTCTTCTCCGAGTACCACCACACCGTGGCCCAGATCCTGCTGACGGGGGCCGATGTGGAGGACCCCCGGCGGCGGGAAAATTTCCACAACACCCTGTTCCGCCTCCTGGAGCTGGGAGCCCTGCCGGTGATCAACGAAAACGACACCGTGGCCACCAGCGAGATTGCCGTGGGCGACAACGACACCCTGGGGGCCATCGCGGCGGTCAACGTGCAGGCGGACCTGCTGGTGCTCATGAGCGACATTGAGGGGCTATATACCGCCGACCCCCGGAAGGACCCCTCAGCGGAGCTGATCCGGGAGGTCCGGTCCCTGACGCCGGAGATTCTGGCCCTGGCGGAGGGCGCAGGCAGCGAACTGGGCACGGGCGGCATGGTCACCAAACTGCGGGCCGCCGGGATGTGCATGGAGGCGGGCTGCGATATGATCATCACTAACGGGCAGCGGCCCGAGGACCTGTACCGCATCGCCTCGGGCGAGGCCGTGGGTACGCGCTTTTTCGGAAGGAGGGAGGAGGCATGATGACGACACAGGAGATTCTGCGCGATGCGCGCACAGCCCGCACCGCCCTGCAGCGGGCGGATACGGAGAAAAAGAACGCCGCCCTGACAGCCATGGCGGACCGTCTGTGGGCGGACCGTGCAGCCATTCTGGCAGCTAATACCCAGGACATGGAGGCCGCCAGGCGCCGTATCAGCGAGGTGATGCTGGACCGGCTTGCACTGACGGAGGAGCGGATCGCCGGCATGGCGGAGGGCGTGCGGCAGGTGGCCGCCCTGCCAGATCCGGCGGGGCGGGTGCTGCGCACCGTGGAGCGCCCCAACGGCATCGTCATCCGGAAGGTCTCTGTCCCCATGGGCGTGGTCGCCATTATCTATGAGAGCCGCCCCAACGTCACCTCTGACGCCGCCGCCCTGGCGCTGAAAAGCGGCAATGTATGCGTTCTGCGAGGCGGCAAAGAGGCATTCCGCTCCGCCAACGCCATTGTGGAGGCCCTGCGGGAGGGACTGGCGCTGGCTGGGCTGCCCCGCGAGGCAGTCAGCCTGGTCCAGGACACCTCCCGGCAGTCCGCCCACGAGCTGATGACCGCCGTGGGCCTGGTGGATCTGCTGATCCCCCGGGGCGGCGCGGGACTGATCCGCTCCTGCGTGGAGAGCGCCCGGGTGCCCTGCATCCAGACCGGCACGGGCATCTGCCACGTGTATGTGGATAAGGACGCGGACCTGGATATGGCCCTGGACATCATCGACAACGCTAAGACCAGCCGGCCCAGCGTGTGCAACGCAGAGGAGGTATGCCTGGTCCACCGGGATGTTGCGGAACAGTTCCTGCCCCTGCTGCGCCGCCGTCTGGTGGAGGATCGGGCGTCGAAAGGCATGGAGCCGGTGGAGCTGCGCCTGGACCGCCGGGCGGCCGCCGTCGTCGACGGCACGGCGGCGGGGCAGACGGACTTCGATACGGAGTTTCTGGACTACATTCTGGCCGTAGGAGTGGTGGATAGCCCGGAGGATGCTGCGGCGCACATCGCCGCCCACTCCACCGGTCACAGTGACTGCATCGTCACCAACAGCAGAGAGACGGCCGAGACTTTCATAGCTCTGGTGGACAGCGCGGCAGTATATTGGAACGTGTCCACCAGGTTCACCGACGGCGGCGAGTTTGGCCTGGGCTGCGAGATGGGCATCTCCACCCAAAAGCTCCATGCCCGGGGACCCATGGGGCTGGAGGAGCTGTGTTCCTATAAATACATTGTTACAGGGAACGGACAGATGCGGTAGTTCTGGGGATGCGCACTTAAAAAAACGGGGCGAAGGGCGAGGCAAGAACAACCCTGGCATATTTCAGGAGTACTGCGGTAAGTTCGCTTTCCGTTCCTTTGACGTCGCCCTCTTTGATGCTCTTCAAATTGTGCTGGCTATACTTTCCACACACAAACGTCCCCAGGCGCGGCAACCGCACCTGGGGACGTCCTTTTCAGCCTGACGGCTGCGTGTAACATGTAAAGGGTAAGGCTTTCTCTGCCTTAAGATCACCCTAATATACCGATACAATAGGCGGTGAACTCCCGCAGCATCGGGTTTCCATCCTTGTCTGTCTCGATCCGGAAAACCTTGTCTGTATAGGCCGACGGGATGAATTTTACAGCGTTGGCGATCTGAAACGCCGAGTAGTCTGTCCCCAGAGCGGCGTTGATCTCTTTTGCCGTCATGGGAAGAATGCTCAGCACCCCTTCGATCTTTTGCGCTCTCTCGGCTGCATCCCCGCTGGCACTCCTGCGGGCACTCTTGCTGGCGCTCTTGCTGCCTCCAAGCAGTGCAGGAGGCGGGGGAAGGCGGTGCTTTTCCAGGGTTTCCTCCGCCTTCTTTCGAGCCTCTCGTTTCAGGCCTTCCAGCTTCTGTTCGGCCTCTCTGATCTCCTTTGCAAGCTGGGCAATCTGCGCTCTCACCGCCTTTTTCTCAGAAAAGCTGAAAAATCCCAGCTGTTTCAGCTTCTGCTCCGCAGAGCTTTTCTTTTGCTGGAGACTCTGGACCTCCTCTTTCTGCTTGTCGGTCGTCTCCCTTCCCTCTTTAATGATCTTCTGAACATCTGCCTTCAAAGCTTCCACCGCTTTGTTATAGGCCGCCTCCTGCTCCTTCCGCCTCTGTTCCGCATTGTCCATCACTTTTCTATGGGCGGCCTCCCGCCTCTGCCTTTCCGCATCCACGGCAGAGCCGGCGGCGGGGCTGGGCGAGGCCTTCGGCGAGGGCGCAGCGCTGCCGTCCCCGCCGCCCAACAGATCGGACAGGTCAATGCTGACGCGGAAACGGGCCTCCTCCCCTGCCTTGGGTTCGATCTCCTCCATGCGGAAGCCCGGCTCACTGGCGAGGGTTCTGGAAGCGGGAGCTTTCGGCCCGGAGGGTTTGGCGTTCTTGGCGTTCAGGTAATAAGCGGTATAGTCCTTTTCCGTGTTCACACCGCCTGTGGAGATCCGCCGTTTCACGGTGGTTGTGCCGACACCCGAAATCAGCTTTACAGCGACGGCGACCTGGAGGGCGGTATAGTCTGTGCCCAGGGCGGCGTTGATCTCCGCAGCGGTCATGGGTACAGCCGACAGGACCGGCTCAATGATCCTGGCGCGGGCGGCCGTTTCTTCGCTGTCCTTCTGTACGGTGGGCGCGGGCTGGGGTGCGGGTTTTGATGCAGGCTGGGGTGCGGGCTTTGATGCAGGCTGGGGTGCGGGCTTTGGCGCAGGCTTCGAGGCGGGCTTCGGGGCGGGCTTCGGCGCGGGCGGCGTGCGGCCCTCCAGAGCGGCCATCAGGTCCGCCTCCCGGATAATTTTGATGGTCTTGCCCTTGGCCCGCTGTTCCTGGACATGCTCGATCTTCCGCTTTCCAAAGCCTCCAAGCGCGCCAATGACCAGATAGTTCGTCTTCCCGCTGACGGTCCTGGTGCAGCGGCCGCCTTTGGCCTCGATCAGACGCTTCACCACGTCCCGGTCCTCCGGGTTCTTCTCAAAATCGCCGGTGAGGACGAATACACTGCCGGACACCGTAACAGAGGACACCCGGTCAAAGGGCACCTTGGCCAGCTCCGCCTCCGCGGCCTTTTTGGCCATGCGGGCCTCCCAGGCCAGCTCCTCGGAGGTCTTTGTGCGGTAGATGACATCGCCGTTTTCGTCCTCTTTTGGGAACCCGTCCTTGTCCATCTCATATTGATAGACCTTGATGTCCGGCAGATGTTCACCGGTCTGGCCGCCGTAGGTTCCTCCGAAGGAGGCAGTATAGGGCCTGTGGTTCCCGTTGTAGGTCCGGAGGGCCCCGATGAACTTTTCGAAGAAGCCCCCGTTGGTGGCCTCGTCGTAAAAGGAGTTGGCCAGCCGTTCTTCCAAGCGGAACTGGTATTGGTCCGGCTCCTCCTCCCAGAAGCGGAAAAAGTTAAAACACTCCATGTAGAACACCACCGCCGGGGTGAAGTCCGCGCCCTTGAGGAAGCGGCGCATCTCCGGATGGAGGTCCTCCGCCGGTACCCGCAGCTCCGGGTTCTCCTCCAGCTCCTGAATCAGGGCCTTCAGGCCCTCCACAATGGCCTCGCTGTGCTCCAGGACCCCCTCGGCATTGGGCAGGACAGCGGCGTTGAAGCGGTAGTTGGCGAAGCTGTGATGCTTCCCGTCCCAGAGCAGGTCCTCGGGGTGGAAGAAGATCACGTCCTCGGTGAAGAAGGCCACACCCATGAAGGCGTCCAGCCGTCCGTCGTCCCCGGCGAAGCGGCCCAAATCTTTTTTCCCGGCAGCTTTGCCTCCATTCATAGGGGCACCCTTTGGGGATGCGTCCCCCCTGACGGCTTTGTTAAACCCCTGAAGGTTCCCGGCGATCCGCTGCATGGCATTCTGAATATCTTTCTGGTCCGATGCAGGGAGGCCTGACAGAAGGTCGGGGTCCATGGAATCCTGGAGGATTCCCAGAATATCCTGGTACTCTTCATCGGCCCCCTCTTCCCCGCCGGGATTTTCATTCTCCAGGCCAGCCAGGCAGGGACCTCCATCCTCGAAGATGTCCGGGATGTCCACGGCCCGGAAGATCCGGGCGGGCCCGGAAACCACCGGGGCGGGGTCGCCGTTGTAGGCCCGGAGGATTTCCAGAAGCCGCTTGAAATAGTTCTCCGCGTCGGGAACGCTTGCCTTGAGCCGGGCGTCGATCAGAAGGGAGAACTGTCCCGGCGTTTCCTCATCCTCCTTGAACCAGAACAGGTGATAGCCCGCCAGGTGGAACAGCGCCGCGCCGGTGAGGTCCGCGCCGTTCAGGAAGTTCCGCAGGCCCGCTCCCAGCTTCGCCGCCGGAACCCGGAGGCGCTCGTCCTGCTCGCATTCATTGACGAGGGCCTGCATAGCCTTTCCGATCTCCTCCAGATGGTCCTTGACATCCGGGTATTCCTCCATCTTTTCGGCATTGAGGTGAATCCCGGTGAACACATGGTGCGTCCCGTCCCAGGAAAAAGCCCCGTCGGGGAAGAACAGCACATCCAGGTTGAAAAGCTGCACGGCCTTCAGCGCGTCCATGCGCCCGTCGGACCCGGCGAAGCGGCCCAGGGCCCTGCGGCCAGCGTCCTCCAGCAGTTTTTCGCTGCCGCCGGTGTACCGGAAGCCCTTGAGATAGGTCTCCAGAATCCCGGTATGGGTCTTGCTGTAGTCCGAGCCCAGGCCCGCCTTTTTGCCCACATACTGGCCGACGTAGAGGAAGTTCTTTGTAAAGACATAGTAGCGGAAATTCATATCCACGTCGTTGTCGTCCAGGAGCTCATAGCAGATGTAGTGGTCCGGACTCCGGGCGGCCCGGGTAGTTTTTCCCACCGCCGTCTGCCCGGCGCTGCTGGAGTCGCTTATGTTCATCGCCTGTAAAATCAGCTCCACCTCCTTGTCCCCATCGGCGGTATCCAGGGGCGCGTGGATGTTCACGATGGGGGCCCCGGTCTGGAGGGTCAGGGCTATGGCGGAGTAGTCCCAGAAATCCTCGGCGTCAAAGGGAATCTCCTGGGGAACGGCGGTGAAAAGCCGGGTCTCGGGATTCTCGGTACGGGTGTAATGGAGACCCTTAGGGATGGTGACGGTGAACTCCCCCGCCTCCACCTGCTCCCCGGCGGCGAAGTCCAGGCCCTGGACGGCGGCGGGGAACAGCTCCTCGGGCTTCTTGCCCAGGAGGTCAAAGAGGTTGGGCGGTGCGGTGAATTGCAGGGTATAGAGCAGGGGGAAGAGCTCCTTTTCCAGGATTTCCCCGCGCCTGTCCTCGTCCGGGATGCCCAGGCCCGCCAGATAGTAGCGCATTTGGGGATAGTCCACCACGCCGATGAGCAGGTGACTGACCGTGATGTGGAAGCGCATGACCCGCATCCTCTGGTGGACCACGCAGAGGGTCACATTGCCCTTGGTGACAGGCTTTTCATAGGACCCGCCGGCTTGGGCGGTGGAAAAATTGGCCTGAAAGGTCAGGCCGTCCTCCCCCTCCTCCGTGCCGAAGGTGTAGCGGTCCTCGTCGCTCTCGCTCTGGTCCTGGTCCTCCGTGAGGCCTTTGGCAATATCCTCCATGTTCTCCTCCACCGCCTTGGCGGCATTGGCCCGTGGGGCCTCAATGGTCCCGCTGAAGACGCTGCGGAGGCTATTGAGCTTCCACGTTGTCTCCGCCTCGTCGTCCAGCTCGAAGGGGCCGTCCCGGTAGAGTTTCGGGGAGGTCCGGGGCTTGAGGAGATTCATGCTGCCGTCCTCGTCCCTGGCGTAGGCGATGCCGAAGGGCAGGTGCAGCGTCAGTCCGGGAAACAGCTCCAGTTCTTTGCCTTTGGGGGGTACTCCGTTCACTTGCATGGTTCTGCCGTCCTTTCTTTATATTGCCTGGCTTGGAAATGCGGCCGGTATCTCTTTTACCATACCAGACGGAGGCGGAGAAAACCATATGCAGGCTGCATAGGGTCCGACAAAAATTTTTGCCGCCCCGCGGACGGAATCCCCGCCCGGCGCTCCTCCCGGACGGCGGTCCCGCTCAAAAGACGGAGCCGCCGGAACACCTCAATACAGCGTCCCCTCGTTCTCGTCGAACAGTCTGTCGTTGACCTCCGCCAGCGGCGTGCCGTGGGCGATGCCATGAAGAATAACGGCGTCCCGCCGCAGGCGCGGATACAGCGGCGCGAAACCGGCCCGCTGCAAAAGCTGCTGGGTCTCCTCCACCGACGTTTCCAGACCGAAGCAGATGCACAGCAGCCGATCACGGGAGGGATTCCGCCGCCCGGAAAGCACCTGATAGAGATATACCTCGCTCATGCCGCCGTTCCGGGCCACCGCCGCTTTCGAAACGTTTTTTTCGTCAAAGAGCCGTATCAGCTGCTCCGTCAGGCCCCAGCTTACAAACTGATCCCCGTTTTCCTTCAAATACTCGTCCAGATGGGGCTGGCTTAAAAGCTCGTCCCGCAGATCGCCGGTGTCCTTCTTCATGGGAAATTCTCCTTTACTTTCTCCTTAAATCGCGGTATACTGAATCGTATCATACACTTCTGAAATGAAAAAAACCATATGCAGGCTGCATAGGGTCTGCGTTTTTTAGGAGGCGGTCTTTTATTTACGCTTGGCTCTCCAGCGTCATTGCGCAGGAATTTGAAGAGGTCCGCCCCCTGAAGGAGGATTCGCGGGGCGGCGCGTTTCTCCTCCGTCACAAAAAGTCGGGACGGCTTCTCGTTTTTCACCGCTTCCTTGGCAGCGGAGAGGTCTACCGAAAGCTCATGCGCTATTCCTGCCGGAACCTCCCGGAAATTCTGGAGACGGCGGAGCAGGATGGCCAGATCCTGGTGCTGGAGGAATTTATTCAGGGAGATACCCTGGATTCTCTTTTGAGAGTTTCCCCATTTTCTCCGGACCAGACCCGGGACATCACCCTCCAGCTCTGCCAGGCCCTGCGGGTGCTGCACTCCATCGGCGCGGTCCACCGGGACGTAAAGCCGGAAAACGTCATTCTCCGGGGGCGGGATGCGGTGCTGATCGACTTTGACGCCGCCCGGCTGCACAAGCCGTCCCATAAAAGCGACACCGTGGTCTTGGGCACCACTGGCTTCGCCGCGCCGGAGCAGTACGGCCTCTCCCAGTCCGACGCCAGGGCGGACATTTACTCCCTGGGTGTTCTGATAAACCTCATGCTTACCGGGGAGCATCCCTCCCGGAATCTGGCGGAGGGCCGCCTGGGCCGGGTGGTCCAGCGGTGCACCCAGATAAGTCCGGAGAAGCGCTATCAAAGCGTAATCCATCTAATGGAGGCGATTTGACCATGAAAGCCTGTCCCCACTGCGGCGCGGTCCTCCCAGACGAGGCGTCCTTCTGTCCAAGCTGCGCCAGGAGCGTCGTCATCCGCGAAAAGGTCCGGCGTTACAGGCGTCTGCCCGTAAAGGCGGCGTATGTTCTTCTTGCGGTTCTGGCGGCAGCCCTGCTGGCGGCGCTTATCTGGTACTTCCTGCCAAAGACCTATGACAACGGAACCGCCGAGGCCTTTTATGACAGCAACGACCGGACCTACCAGCTCTGCATCGCCTGGTCCGATACGCCCTCGCTGCCCTTCAGCGACCGGTACACCTCCTCGCCGGTGTTCTTTGAAGGCCGGTATCCCTCCCTGCTCTTTATCAATGACGCGAACACCAGGGAGGACGCCGCCGCGGAATTTCTGCCCCAGGTGGAACGCATCACCGCCGAGTTTGCCGGCCTCAGCCCGGAAGACGCCAAGGGGGACATGCGGCTCTCCTGCACCGACCCCGCCCGGAATACGGACTATGTTCCCAACGCCGCCAGCATCACGTTTGTGGATTTTTGCCTCTGGAACACCGGGGACTACGACGCGCAGCTTCTGTTCACGGTACATATGAAAAACGGCGACGCCATCCGGGTCCGGCAGACCCACCATTTTCACGCCTCCCCGACCTATACCTATACCCCGGAGGACACCCCTATGGGCACAACGGAGGAGCTCCAGTCCCTTCTGGAGGAGATTGGCCGCACGGCGGAGCCCGACGCGGAGATCAACATCTATCTCCCCCCTGTGACCTATGAGGGGGAGCTGGTGCTGAACCGCCTGGCGATGAACCTCTACGGCAGTGTCGGCCAGACGGGCGAGCGCACCACCTTCACCGGCACCGTCCACCTCGCCTACTCCAGCGGCACGGTCTCCTTCTTCGAGAACATTGATTTCATGGGAAGCGGCGGCGGTACAGGCGTCTCCGCCCTGTCCCGCCTCCATCTGACGAACTGCCGCCTCTTCGGGTGGGATACCGCCGTTTTCTGCGCGGAAAGCGCATGGGTCAACACGGACCATTGTATCTTCTCGGACAACGGCGTCGGCCTCCACATCAATAACGCAGAGTCCAACATCTCGGACAGCCGGTTTGAAGGCAACACCTTCCAGAACAACCAAACCGCCGTCCTGCTGGAGCAGATGGGCGTAGAGACGCCCCTGAAATTTCCCGGCACCCTCTTCACCGGCAACGGTACGGACATTGACAACCGCTGCGGCCAGGAGCTGGAGCTGGAACGCACGATTTTTCAATAATCTGTGTACAAACATCCCCAGGCGCTCCACCCGGCGTCTGGGGACGTTCCTTTTTAACGAGCCAGCTCCTTTAGCCTGACGTACAGCAGGGCGTTGGCCTGAGCGTCGCACCAGGCCCGGTGCGCATCCGGCTGGTCGATGCCGAAGCGCTGAGACAGGTATTCCAGCTTGACGTTCTCCCAGCCCTGGTCCTCTTTCAGCCTGCGGGCAAAGCGGTAAGTGTCAAAAAAGGGATTCTCCAGCCGGATTCCCGCCCGCCGGGCGGCGCAGTCGATATAGTGGAGGTCCGACTGCCGGATGTTGTGCCCCACCAGGATGTTGTCCCCCGCGAAGTCCGCGAACAACCGAATGGCCTCCTCGGGCCCCGGCTGGTCCGCCACCATCTCGTCGGTGATATGGGTGATGCCGGCGATGCGGGGGAGTATCTTCCGCCCCGGATTCACCAGCTGGGAAAAGGTCTCCGTAATCCTTCCATTCACCACCCGCACCGCGCCGATCTCTGTGATCTCGGCGGGGCTGTCGCCGTTGGCGGCTCCATAGGTCCCGCTGGTCTCCAGATCGAAACAGACGAAGGAGTCGAAGTCCGGCTCGGTCCGCTCCGGCATGGACCGGGGACGGTCGTCCTCCAGGACCTCACAGTCCACGGCCAGCATGGACAGCACCTCCATCACCTGGGCCAGCTCCTCCGTGCCGCCGGTGAGCCGGAGGGTCAGAGACCCCTGGCGGCGGTCTCTGGAAACCGGGACGGCGGCCTCCGGCGCGGATGCCGCCGTGAGCTGGCTCCGGAAACCGGCAAGGCCCGCCGTGGAGAGGGTTTCCAGGTACTTGGCGGTTACGGCCCCGGCGTGGGGTCCGGCGGTGGTCCGGATGTTGTTCAGATCCCAGGAGATGCGGGTGATCTTTTCGTCCACGGCAGTCTGCCAGGTCTTGGCGGAGGTGCTCTTGTTCAGCCACTTCTCATCAAAGAAGGCCGGGCTGTTCAGCACTTGCCCGGCCAGGCCGCCCAGAGCGCCGCTCTGCCGGAAAAAGTACGTCACAATTTCCTGGCGCTTGGCCGCCTTTTCCCGGCTCTCCATCTCGGAGATAAATGCCTTGACCTCGCCCAGGGGCTCGTCCACCATGGCCAGCAGCTCCTTGACCTGGGCCTCAAAGTCCTGATAGGGGGCCAGATATGCCTTCTTGATCTCCTTGCGGCGGCCGTCGATGTCCCCCCGGAGGCGAGTAAGCTCCTTCTTATCGGCCTTGGCGTCGGCCAGGCGGTCCTCCGTATAGACCATGCTCTGGTAGCGCTTCAGGACGGCGGCGAGGGCCGTCTTCAGCTCACGGAAATTGTCGATAGAAACCTGTCCCGGCTGCTGGCGGGACAGGAGTTGCAATTCGTCCATGCAGAAAT
The DNA here is from genome assembly GCA_910584045.1 of uncultured Oscillospiraceae bacterium. Lineage (GTDB taxonomy): Bacteria > Bacillota > Clostridia > Oscillospirales > Oscillospiraceae > Pelethomonas. The sequence continues at coordinate 72,815 of CAJTYO010000003.1, forward strand.
CTCCTCTCTGGTGTCATGGGGCCCGTCAGGGGAGGGCCTCAAATTGGATGCCGTTCTCCTTTGCGTACTGCTTCCGCAAAACTCCCGGCGGGGGCGTGGATGGCGAGAACTTCACATGCCTCGAAAGCGTCCAGGCCAATTGCCGTGACGCCCTCCTGGATGACCACATCATGGTCAAAGCCCTCGTACTTCGTCAAGCCGCCGCCCCAACTCACAAAGCCCTGACTGTCCGCCATCATTCATTTCTCCTGTTTTTGGATAAATTTCCTCATCCCCGGCCATACCGCCGGGCGATTTCCTCCAGCTCGTCCTCGTCCGCCCGGCGAATCTCGTCCACGTCCAAGATCATGGCCCCCAGGCCGGAAAACGCCCCGGCACAGGCCTCCTCCAGCAGTTCCCTCCGCAAAGCCTCCGCGTCACGTTCCATGCGCTCCTCCTTTCTCCGCCCTCGCGGCCTCTCTTTCCTCTACATTACCAAATTCCAACCGAAAAAACCATATGCTGCCTGCATAAGATTTTAAATATTTTTTGGACCCTATGTAGCTTGCATATGGTAAGTGCCGGATCCGTATGGTATCCTATATTTGAAAAACTCCGTACTTCTCCACGCTATACTGCATTCCAGCCCACATTCCCAGAGTGAAAATTCATCTTTACAAGTCATATACGGTCTGTTATACTATAACTCCCCGTATTTTACAGCACCGCGGGGAGAGCTCGATCAGAGAAGGTGGGGGGAATCACTATGAACGCAGATTTTGCACGTGTCCTGTCTCTGCTTCGGCAGGAAAAGGGCATCAGTCAGAGAAAGGCCGCCGCCGCCTTGGGCGTCAGTCAGGCTCTGCTCAGCCACTACGAAAATGGTATTCGGGAGCCCGGCCTCCACTTTGTCGCCAAGGTGTGCGACTACTACCACGTATCGGCAGACTATCTTCTAGGGCGGACTCATAGCAGAGACGGAACCATCATTGAAGCGCAGGAGCTGGACGACGCCAGCGAGACCCGGGAGGATCTGAAGGGCAGCGTGATGGCCAAGCTGCAGAAAAAACTGGTGGTCAACTCCGCCAGCGCTCTGTTCGACCTGCTGAGCCGCATCAACAGCCGGGAGGCCGCCGAGGAGGCCGCCGCCTATCTCAGCGGCGGCATATACCAGCTGTTCCGGACCTTCCATCGGGCCGCCGGGGGGAACGACAGCTATTTTTCCACCGACGCCATCAGCTTTGATATGGATGTACTGGCCGCAGACATGGCCCTGTCCCGGATTCGCTTCGCCCAGGCCCTGGCCGCCTATAGGGGCGAGTATCCCCCCGTAGACTCCCAATCCCTGGCCGAGGACTGCCAGGGGCTGGCCCAGTCCCTGGCCCAGGTGCTCCACAACGTGGACGAGCGGGTCCGGAGGCTGGAAAACGGCCAGGGAAGAGAGGTATGAACATGGAACAGAACAAAATCCGTAATTTTTCCATCATCGCCCACATCGACCACGGCAAGTCCACCCTTGCCGACCGGCTGCTGGAGCTGTGCGGCGCCGTCTCCGAGCGGGAGATGTCCAGCCAGCTGCTGGACAACATGGATCTGGAGCGGGAGCGTGGCATCACTATCAAGGCCCGGGCCGTCACCCTCAGCTATGAGGCCCTGGACGGGGAGACCTACACGCTCAACCTGATTGACACGCCGGGGCATGTGGACTTCAACTATGAGGTCAGCCGGTCCCTGGCGGCCTGCGAGGGGGCCGTGCTGGTGGTGGACGCCAGCCAGGGCATTGAGGCCCAGACTCTGGCCAACACCTATCTGGCCCTGGACAACGACCTGGAGATCCGGCCCGTCATCAATAAGATCGACCTCCCCGCCGCCGATCCGGAGCGGGTCAAGCATGAGATTGAGGACATCATCGGCATCCCCGCCCTGGACGCGCCGGAGATCTCCGCCAAGGTGGGGCTGAACATCCCCTCCGTACTGGAGGACGTGGTTGCCAATATTCCTGCCCCCGCCGGGGACCCGGAGGCGCCGCTGCGGGCCTTGATCTTCGACAGCTACTACGATGCCTACAAGGGAGTCATCGTCTATTTTCGGATCATGGACGGGACGCTGAAAAAGGGGATGTCCATTAAAATGATGGCCTCCGGAGCTCAATACCAGGTGCTGGAGTGCGGATTGCTGCGGCCTCTGGGCTATGAGAGCTGCGGGCAGCTGCAGGCGGGACAGGTGGGATATCTCACCGCCTCCATCAAGAACGTGCGCGACACGGAGGTGGGCGACACTATCACCAGCCTGGAGACCCCGGCGGCGGAGCCCTTGCCCGGCTACCGGCAGGCCCAGTCCATGGTCTACTGCGGCGTGTATACCGAGGACGGCAGCAAGTACCCCGACCTGCGGGACGCGCTGGAGAAGCTCCAGCTCAACGATGCCTCCCTGACCTTTGAGCCGGAGAGCTCCGTGGCCCTTGGCTTCGGGTTCCGCTGCGGATTCCTGGGGATGCTGCACATGGAGGTCATTCAGGAGCGGCTGGAGCGGGAATTTGATCTGGACCTCATCACCACGCTGCCCTCGGTTATCTACAAGGTTACCAAAACGGACGGGACCGTGGTGAACGTAGACAACCCCCACAACTACCCGGACCCCAGCGTCATCGCCACGGCGGAGGAGCCCTATGTGAAGGTATCCATCATATCCCCCAACGAGTACGTGGGGAATATCATGCCACTGTGTCAGGACCGGCGGGGAGAATTCAAGGATATGCAGTATCTGGACACCCACCTGGTGGAGCTGCACTATCAGATGCCCCTCAATGAGATCATCTACGACTTTTTTGACACCCTCAAGGCCCACACCAAGGGCTACGCCTCCCTGGACTACGAGCTCTCGGACTACCGGGAGAGCGATCTGGTAAAGGTGGATCTGCTGCTCAACGGAGACCAGGTGGACGCGCTGAGCTTCATCGCCCACCGGGACAAGGCCTATCCCCGGGCCCGGCGGCTGTGTGAGAAGCTGAAGGAGAACATCCCCCGCCAGCTCTTCGAGGTGCCCATCCAGGCCGCCATCGGCGGGCGGATCATCGCCCGGGAGACGGTGAAGGCCATGCGCAAGGACGTGCTGGCCAAGTGCTACGGCGGAGACATCACACGAAAGAAGAAGTTGCTGGAGAAGCAGAAGGAAGGCAAGAAGAAGATGCGCAACCTGGGGACCGTACAGCTGCCGACGGAGGCTTTTATGGCTGTTCTCAAATTGGACGAGTGATATGAAGGGGTTTGCGCGGGAAAATTTACTGCTGTCTCTGTGCGGGCTGAACTGCGGGCTGTGCACCATGCGTCTGGGGGGATACTGCCCCGGCTGCGGCGGGGAGGGAAATCAGCCCTGCAAGCTGGCTCGGTGCAGTCTGGAGCACGGAGGACCGGCCTATTGCAGCGGCTGCGGCGGTTATCCCTGCGAGAAATACCAGGGGTTTGACGATTTCGATTCCTTTATCACCCACCGGCGGCGGGATGCGGATCTAGCGCGGATGGAGCGCATCGGGGAAGAGGCTTACTGCGCTGAGCAGCGGGAAAAGGTGGAAATATTACAGTTTCTGCTGGACGGGTTTAACGACGGGAGGAGGAAATCCTTCTTCTGTACGGCGGTGAATCTGCTGGAATTACCGGAGCTGCGGGAGGCAGTACGCCGCCTGACGGCGGAGCCGGGGGGCGATTCGCGCCCGGTGAAGGAGAAAAGCGCCTGCGCGGTGCAGCTGCTCCGACAGGCAGCGGAAGCGCGGCAAGTCGAACTAAAGCTGCGCAAAAAGAAGTAGAGAACACCCGCGCCGGTTTCGTACCGGCGCGGGTGTTTTTTGTCAGGCTCCTGTTTTCTTCAGCTTTCTTGAGAAATCCGCCATGGCCTCAGAAATCTTGATCTGCTGGGGACATACCGCCTCGCAGCTGCGGCAGCCGACGCAGGCGGAGGGCTGCTTCTCCTCCGGCACCGCCATCAGCGCCATGGGGGCGATGAAGCCGCCCTCGGTGAAGTTGTGCTCGTTGTAGAGCTTGATCAGCTCCGGAATATCCAGACCCTGGGGGCAGTGGCTGGTGCAGTAGCGGCAGGCCGTGCAGGGCAGAGTCTTCTTCCCCAGCATCTCGTCGGCGATCCCCAGCAGCTCTGTCATCTCCCCCTCGGTCAGAGGCTTATCCGTCTCAAAGGTGTGCAGATTATCCCGCAGCTGCTCCATATTGGACATACCGGAGAGGATCATGGTTACGCCGGAAAGGGACTGGAGAAACCGGAAAGCCCAGGCCGGTATGCCCTCCTCGGGCCGCAGAGCGGTCAAGCGCTGCGTGTGCAGCTCCCCCAGCTTGGCCAGTCGGCCTCCCCGCAGGGGCTCCATAACCCAGACGGGGATGTTGTACTCACGCAGCAACTCGACCTTGGCCTTGGCGTCCTGGAAGGTCCAATCCAAGTAGTTGATCTGGAGCTGGCAGAACTCCATGTGGTCCCCGTAGGCCTCCAGAAAACGGCGCATGACCGCCACGCTGCCGTGGGCAGAGAAACCCAGGTGGCGGATGCGTCCGCCGGCCTTCTGCTTCGTCAGATAGGCGTCAATGCCGTATTGAGGGTCTAAGTACGCGTCAATGTTCATCTCACAGACGTTATGGAAGAGGTAGAAGTCGAAAAAATCCACCTGACACTTCTTCAGCTGTTTTTCGAAAATTTCCTCCACCTTGCCCATGTTGCCCAGGTCGTAACCTGGGAACTTGGAGGCTAGATAGAACCTCTCCCGGGGATACTGGCTGAGTACCCGGCCCATCGCCAACTCGGAGTTCCCGCCGTGATAGCCCCAGGCTGTGTCATAGTAGTTGACGCCCTGCTCCATGGCGAGGGATACCATCTCCGCCACAGCGGCCTCGTCCACCCGGCTGTCGTTACCCTCCAGCACCGGCAGGCGCATACAGCCCAACCCCAGAGCGGAGAGCTCTATATCCTGAAACTTTTTATAAATCATGGCGTTTTCCTCCTGTTTGTTTGATGTTGCTTCCTCATTATACGGGATGATTCTGTAAAATGCAAATACCTTTTGCTTATTGGGTGTCATGCCCGGGGAACATGGGACGCGGGTCCCAACAGAAAACGCCGGGACCCGCAGGCATATACGATTATCTCCGCCCTCCGCCGAAGCCGCCGCCTCGGGAGCCCCCGCCCCCAAACCCGCCGCTGCGGCCTCCGCCGAAGGAACCGCCCCCGCGGCTTCCGCCGCCGAAACCGCCTCCACGGGAACCACCTCCGCCAAAGCCTCCGCCGCCGAAGGAACCTCCGCCAAAGCTGCCGCCCCGGCCGAAGCCGCCGCCGCCGGTACGGGGCGGTGTGCCGCCCCCTCTGGGAGGACGGGGTCCGCCGCCCATCGGAGGCCGCGGGCCTCCACCCATGGGGGGCCGAGGACCGCCGCCCATAGGCGGACGGGGACCCCGCGGACCTCTGGGCGGGGGCGGAGGCGGCACGCTCCGCCGGCGATACCACGCACTGCCGGGGCGGTGCCACCAGAAAATGGGTCGGTAGACCACCGGGGGAACGGGCATCCCGCCGTAGCGGCCATACCAGGTCCGGTAACGCACACGGTCAAGAGCACTGAGGACCATCACCATTACAACGAGTATCAGAATCACGGGAATCAGGGAGAAAATCAGAGAGCCCGCACCCGACGCGCCGCCTACTTCAAAAAGCCGGTGGGTCTCGGCGAAAAGAGCCAGCACGCCCTCGTTCCATTTGCCATTTATGGCGGGCTCGTAGAGGCAGCTGCGGACATAGGAGCCCTCGGCATTGTTGAATCGGTCTGCGAAGGTTCCGCTGGAGACGAGGTAAGCGTCTGTCCGCCCGGCATCAATGATGAGGATGGCGTCGTTTTCCCCCAACTGCAGTTCCTCCGCCCAATTCCAGGCGGCATCCGCGATGTCTGCGCCATAGGCGCCGGCATCGCGGACAGAGACCACTGCCATGACGCTGCCGGCAGCACGGTCCCAGTTGGCGTTGTATAGGCTGAGCCCCTTCTCCGTCTTGCCGGATAGCACGTTGGCCTCGTCCACGATCAGCCACTCAAAGCCAGCGGTGGACAAGCTCTCATCCAGGGGCGGCGCCCCATCGGGCAGCTCTATGACCGGTTTTTTAGACAGGCCGTACAACGAGGAAAGCGCGATGGCCGCAAGCAGGACGAGAACGGCAAAGGCCCGGTTTTTCAGCAGTTTCATATACTAGCCCCGCAGCTCCATCAGCTTCTGCTTGAGCTCGCCCTCAATGCGGCCCAGCTCCAGCTCGGCCTCCCGGCGCTTCTGGGCGCCCTCCCGCTGGATCTGGATCACCTCGTCCAGGGTGGAGATCAGCTGCTGGTTGGTGTGCTGGAGAGTTTCAATATCAATGATACTGCGCTCGGCCTCCTTGGCGGTGGCGACGGTGCCCATTTTCAGCATGTCGGCATTCTTGCGCAGCAGCTCGTTAGTGGCGTTGGTCACCGCCGTCTGGGCCGCTGTGGCCCGGCGGCTGTTCTCCAGGCCCAATGCCAGAACCATCTGGCTCTTCCACAGAGGGATGGTGTTGACCAGAGAGGACTGGATCTTCTCCACCATCAGGGTATCGTTATTTTGCAGCATACGGGTCTGGGGACCCATCTGGATAGACACCATCCGCGTCAGCTCCAGGTCGTGGAGCTTCTTGTCAAACCGGTCGCACATCTGAGCCAGATCGTTGTAGGCCTGGGCGTCCTCGGGGGCGCCGCTGGCCTCCGCCTTTTTCCGCAGCTCCTCCAGCTGACCGGAGCGCACCTCCGCCAGGCGCTTCTTCCCGGCGATGATATACATGGTCAGCTCCTTATAATACTTCAGGTTCAGATCGTACATCTGGTCAAACATGGCGATGTCCTTCATCAGGACCCGCTGATGCTGCTCCAGCTCCCGTGCGATTTTGTCCACGTTGGCCTCGGCCTTGCCGTATTGGGCCTTCATGGCCTCAATCCGGTTGCCCGCCTTTTTAAAGAAGCCGAAGAGGCCCTTCTCCTCCTCCTCCTGACCGAAGCTCTTCAGCTCCACCACCAGGCTGGACAGGGTATCCCCCACCTGGCCCAGGTCTTTGGTGCTGACGTTTTTCAGGGCGCTCTCAGAGAAGGTGGCCACGCCCTTCTGAGCGGCCACGCCGTATTGCAGAATCATCTGGGAATCGTTTAGATCGATCTTCTTGGAGAAGTCGTCCACCACCTTCTTCTCCGCCTCGGTGAGCATACTGTCGTCGATAACTACAGGCTTCACCTCCGGCTTGGCGGCTTCAGGGGCAGGTTCGGGGTCCATGCTCAGGGTCAGGGTGGGGGCCTCCACCTTGGCCGCGTCGGCGTTCAGGGTCAGCTCGGGCATCATGCCCTCCATATCGCTCATTGTGTTGTCCTCCTTATATTTTTTACAGCTCCAGCTTGATATCCGTGCCGTCAGCGTTTTTGGTTGTCTGGGCCTCCATTCTCTCTCCGGTCAAGCCCTCCCGGGCCAGCATGGTCTCCAGAACGGAGATGTCCGTGGAGATATCCATGGCGTCCGCTCCGAAGAGGCCGTCCAACTGCTTTTCGAAGGCGGTGACAATGGTGCCCAGAATATTCTCCACCTTCTCCTTGGTGCTGGTGATGTTGTCCCCCGACACGCCGGTGGCGTCCATCCGGTCGTAAGCGTTGAGAAGCTTCAGCGTGGTGGGCAGGTAGTAGTCCATGAACTGGCGGATCTGGGGCAGCTTGGACGGATCGGCCTTCACCTGGTCAAAGATCTTCTGACACACGGACTCCAGCCGCCGGATGTCCTGGGAGATCTTCTCGTCCTCGATGGCGTCGTCCAGACGCTTCATCTCATCGACGGCTTTCCGACCGTCGGAGATCATCTTGTCCAGCTCGGCGTTGCCGGTGGGCTTCTCCTCCTCCTTGGGCGGATCAGGTACCTTGGTCTCAATAACCTCGTCCCTGCACACCGCGCCCAAAAGGGCCAGCACCCCCAGGGACAGTCCGGCGGCCAGCAGGAAGTCGCTGGGCCGGTAGAGGTTGAAGAACAGGGCCCAGATCACCCACACGGCGGCCGCGCCGTAAAGGGGCAGGACGGATTTTCGGGTCTTTTTCACAGTTGCCATAACAGGGCCTCCAATCGGCGTACAATCATACAAGATATAGTATACTGCGAAATCCGCGGTTGGTCAAGGGCGGGGGAAAAATATTCCGAAAGGAGCCTTGACCCCCGCCCCAGTGGTCCGAAGCTTTAAAAAATCGACTCTGAACGAGTCAAATTGTAACTCCCAATTTATTTTTGTGTTCCTGGTGCTTTATAAACGAAAAATCCCTCTGCTTCAGCTAACTGTGAGATCATATCCAGCAGCTGTTTGTCGGGATTGTATAAGGTCATATATAGATCATCTCCATTCAGAATTACCATAGCATTACAAGCTGGCAGTATCACATTGATATAATTCCGTTCCCTCCAATCTCCCTCAAAACAATGCCAAATCCATTCGGCAAGCAGCTCAGGCTCTGGATTTTTTACAAGTTTCTCTCCAGCTGATACCCAAAAGTCATAGTAGCAATATAATTTTAGCAGCAGATTACAAAATTTTCTGTTCCATTCTGTTCGGTTTTTCTGGAAGTATTCTTCTACCTTAAAATATCGCCTATCCGGCGTTTCCGGAACAGTGCATGGGAAAATATCAATCAAATAGCAGGGCTTTTCTATCAGTTCATCAATCTTTGAAATAATATCATTCATTTGTATTTCCCCCTGGCATTCAATTCAAATCAGTTTATGCGGGAACACAATGCTGAATTGGGACAATTGTAAAAGAGCTCCCAGGCGCATATCCACCAGAAATTTCCAAGGAATTTAGCTGCTGTTCTTTTAACAACGTCTGAAGCTCCGGCCTCTGGCCGGCCAAGGCTGGAACCGCCAGCCGTCCGCAGGGCGGGACAGACGTGCGCGAGGAAATCTCCGCCTTGTAAAGGGGTGAAAAATATGGTATACTGTCCCCGTTCAACAAGGAGGGTACAGTATGGAGCCTGTCTATTATACGGTAAAGACCATCAACGGCGACTACGCCTATCTCGTCAGTGACGGCGGAGTGGAAAACCAAGTTGCCATGTTCCTTCTGCCCGAAGGTACGGATATAGGCAGCCGTCTCCTGTGGGAGAACTTCGAATGGAGCCTGGTGTAGAAAAACAGGAGAGCGGTCAAACACTTTCTGCGGTTCAATCGTTGTATAGCAAATGAACTCCGAAAGAAGGAGACGATCAACCATGAAAGACGAATTCCGGGCGGACCGCTCCGCCGGAGCCACCCGCCACGCCATGGCCTCCGGCCGCATTGTGGAGGAGCTTCGCGGGTGCGCGGATGTCCCCACTGGGGCCCTGGAACGGTTCCGCAGGAGTACCGGAGAAATGGGAGCGGAAGTACGGCTGAAAACCGGCCTTCACGCCTCCCGGTTAAAGAACCGGGCGATCTCCTCCGCCCCCGCCAGCGCCGCTCCATCCGCCGCCGCCGGCCGCCGGTCGGTGTCGTGGGCGCACACCAGCGGGTAGATCTCCCGACAGTTCATCAGGCGCAGCAGGGTGCGGGCTGTGTCATAGGCCTTTTCCGGCCTGCCGTCCCCGCCTCCCGCCAGCAGCACCGCCCCCCGTTTCACCCTGGCGATGGGGGTTTCCCCCCTGTAAAACTTTGCGGAGAAATAGGTCTGTAATCTGCTGGCCACATCCAGAAGCCGCCCTGTCAGCTCCGAGAAGTAGATAGGCGAAGCAATGAGAATGCTGTCGCAGTCTTGTATATAGTCGTACACAATCTGCATCCCGTCCCCAATAGCACAGCCCTCCCGCGTCCTGCAGGCCCGGCAGTCCACGCACGGGGCAATATCGCATCGGTAGGCGTTCACCACCATGCGCTCCCCCTCCAGCCGCGCCTCCACCTGGCGCAGAAGCCCGGCAGTATCGCCGTCGGGCCGGGGCGAGCCGTTCAAAATCAGCGTTTTCATAGGAACCTCCCCGCGGCAGGCCGCCGCGTTTTTCGTATAAACATGGGCCTATTGTAGCAGGAATCCTCCCCCTCGTCCACCGTTTTCTGCCGCCGGCCTCACTTGAAAGAAGGAAGCGCCATGCTTAAACAGATCATCCCCATCGTCCGGGAGGCGGGGCAGATTGTCCTCTCCGCTCGGGACGTGTGGGCCCGTACCCACGAGAAGACCTCCGCCGCCGACCTGGTGACGGAGTACGACCTGGCGGTGGAAAATTTCCTGAAGGAGAGGCTGCCGCCCCTGATCCCCGGCTCCGTCTTTTTTGGCGAGGAGGAGGCGGAGAACGCTGACCCCTCCTGCGGCTGGGCCTTCATCGTAGACCCCATCGACGGCACCACCAACTTTGTCCGAGGTCTGAAGCAGAGCGCCGTCTCCGTGGCTCTGGCCCATGACGGCGAAACGGTCTGCGGCGTGGTATACGACCCCTTCAAGGACGAGCTGTTTTCCGCCCGGCGGGGCGGCGGCGCGTTTCTCAACGGCGACCCCATCCATGTCAGCGCCCGCCCCCTGTCGGAGGGCGTTTTCGGCATGGGCACCGCCATCTACCGCCGGGAGTATCTGGCTCCCACCATGCGCCTGACGGAGCAGTTGTTCCGCCGCAGCTGCGATTTCCGCCGCCTGGGGGCGGCGGCGCTGGACCTGTGCGCTGTGGCCTGCGGCCGGACGGAGCTGTTTTTCGAGTACAGCCTGTGCCCCTGGGACCATGCGGCGGGCGCACTGATCGTCACCGAGGCCGGCGGCGTGATCTCCACACTGACCGGCGGTCCCCTGTCCCTGACCGAGCGGTGCAGCGTGTGGGCCAGCAATCAAATAAATAAAGACATCCTTAACGAGCTGGAGGTGTAACCGATGCCCTATATCCTTGCCATCGTCCTCTGCGTGGCTGCGGACCAGGCCGTGAAATACTACGTGGTATCCCATCTGGCCCTGTACGAGACGGCCCCTCTGCTGCCGGGGGTGGTGGAGCTGTTCCACATCCAGAATACAGGCGGCGGCTTCTCCATCCTGGCGGGGCACACCTGGATTTTGACCCTCCTGACGGCGGCGCTGATGGCCGTCATCGCAGCGCTGCTGGTGAAGAGGACATTCTCCCACCCCCTGGCCATGTGGACGCTGACGACCATTCTGGGGGGCGGCCTGGGAAATTTGATTGACCGGGTGCGCCTGGGATACGTGGTGGACATGTTTAACTTTCAGTTCATGCGCTACCCGGTGTTCAACGTGGCGGACATCCTGGTGGTCTGCGGCACCATCGGCTTTGCCGCATACTACATTTTCCTCCACGATAAGCTGACGGAGAAGAAAAAAAATGAGACCGATTCATCTGACGGCGTCCAGTGAGGACGCCGGGGTCCGCCTGGACAGCTTTCTTGCCGCCCTGCCGGAGCTGACCCGCTCCGCCGCCGCCCGGCTTATCGAGACGGGACAGGTGGCGGTAAACGGCAGACCCGCCCTCAAAAGCTGCAAGCTCGCCGGCGGCGAGGAGATCACCGCCGTCCTGCCGGACCCGGAGCCCGCGGAGGCCCTGCCCCAGAACATCCCCCTGGACGTGGTCTACGAGGACGCCGACGTGATCGTGGTGAACAAGCCAGCGGGCCTGGTGGTCCACCCCGCGCCGGGGCATCCGGACGGGACATTGGTCAACGCCCTGCTGCACCACTGTGCCGGCAGCCTCAGCGGCGTGGGCGGCGCGCTGCGCCCGGGCATCGTCCACCGCATCGACCGGGACACCAGCGGCCTTATCATCGCCGCCAAGAACGACGCCGCCCACCAGTCTCTGGCCGCCCAGCTCCAGGACCACACCCTGGCCCGGACCTATGAGGCGGTGGCCCTGGGAAATCTGCGGGAGGACCGGGGCACGGTGGACGCGCCCATCGGCCGCTGCCATACGGACCGGAAAAAGATGGCCGTCGCCGAGCGGGGCGGCCGGCCCGCCGTGACCCACTGGGAGGTTATAGAGCGCTTTCCGGGCTTCACCCACCTCCGCTGCCGCCTGGAGACGGGCCGGACCCACCAGATCCGGGTCCATATGGCCTGCATCGGCCACCCTCTGTACGGGGATACGGTGTACGGAACAAAAAAGCCTGTGCCCGGTCTCACCGGCCAGTGTCTCCACGCGGTGGGCCTGAAGTTTCTGCACCCCCGCACCGGTGAGATGGTGGAGCTGACCTGTCCGGTCAGCGAGGAATTTGCCGCCGTGCTGGACAGGCTGCGGCGGCTGTAAAGTCAGAAAGGAGCTATCAGCAATGGATCAGCTGCTTCGCGCCATAACAAAGGACGGCATGGTAAAAGCCGCCGTCGTGACCACAAAGGAGCTCACCGAGCGGGCTCGAAACATCCAGAAATCCCTCCCCGCCGCCACGGCGGCCCTGGGCCGGACCCTGGCCGCCGCCTCTATGATGGGCAGCGCTCTCAAGGAGGACGGCGCCAGCCTGACCTTACAGATCAAGGGCGGCGGCCCTCTGGGGACGGTGTTGGCCGTATCCGACAGCCAGGGCTGCGTCTGGGGATATGTCCAGAATCCCCAAGTGGACCTGCCCCTGCGCCCGGACGGGAAGCTGGATGTAGGCCGCGCCGTGGGCGGCGAGGGAACCCTGACGGTCATCAGGGACCTGGGGATGAAGGAGCCCTATATCGGCTCCGTGGAGCTCCTCAGCGGCGAGATCGCCGAGGATCTGGCGGCCTACTTCGCAGAGAGCGAGCAGGTTCCCACAGCCTGTGCCCTGGGGGTCCTGGTGGACCGGGACCAGAGCGTGAAGGCCGCCGGCGGGTATCTTATCCAGCTGCTCCCCGGCGCGGGGGAGGACGTGATCGCCCGGGTGGAGGGCGGCGTGCTGGCCGCCGGACCGGTGACGGCCCTGCTGGAGAAGGACCCCAGCCCGGAGGCCCTGCTGCGGACGGTGCTCAGCGACTTCGAGGTGGATATCCTGGAGACGAGCCCCGTCGAGTACCGCTGCTATTGCAGCCGCGACCGTGTGGAGCGGGCCCTCATCAGCATGGGCGTGGACGAACTGGAGGACCTGCTGGCGGAACAGGGCGGCTGCGAGCTGGGCTGCCAGTTCTGCGACAAGGTGTACAAGTTTACCGCCGGTGAGCTGCAGGCGCTGATTGATGAAATGCGGGCGCAGAAGAGGGAAGATAAATGAGGCTTGTACGGAAGGTTGTCAAGCTCGTCCTGCTGGCAGTTCTTGTGCTTCTCATACTCCTTATATCGCTGGTGATTTGGATCGTGCTGCGGCCCGCAGTTCCAGACAACTACACAAAAACCGTCCGAACCGGCGGCGAAATTGAGGCCGCCTACCTTGCCTCGGGCCGCCATACGGTCAAATACACCGAAGCCGAGGCCCCGGGTGATTGGAAAAAATTCGAGATATATTACCCTGAGGAAGTGGCGGAGAGCGGGGATACATACCCCGTGGTGGTTCTTGTCAACGGCACGGGAATCGCAGGGTCCAAGTACAGGGCGCTGTTCCGCCACCTGGCCTCCTGGGGCTTCATCGCACTGGGCACCGAGGACCCCAGCACCTGCACCGGAGCCTCCGCCGACGCGGCACTTGCCTGGCTTTTGGAGGAAAACGACAGAGAGAACAGTCTGTTTTACAAAAAGGTGGATCTGGACAATATTGGCATCTCTGGTCACTCCCAGGGGGGCGTGGGCGTGTTCAATGCCGTGACCGTCAATAGCCACAGCAGCCTGTATAAGACCGCCGTGGCTCTTTCCCCCACCAACGAGGAGGGGGCCGCCGCGCTGAATATGTTCTATGATCTGACCCGGCTCTCCATTCCCGCCCTCCTGCTGGCGGGCACGGAAGGAGATTTCGAGACCAAGCTGGTTATCCCCTTTGAGCAGATGGAGAAGATGTACCGCCGGATGGACGTGCCCAAGGCCATGGCACGGCGAACAGGCAGTGCGCATGAGCAAATGCTCTATGAGGCGGACGGGTATGTGACGGCCTGGCTCATGTGGCAGCTGCAAGGCGACGAAACTGCCGCCAGGGCTTTTACCGGCCTCACCCCAGAGCTGGCATGCAACGCATTGTATCAGGATCAGAGAATTGACCTGGAATAAACGGGGAGGACCGCCGGGGATTGCCCGGCGGTCCTCACACTTTTTCTCGAAAAAGATTCAAAAGAACGTTGGCCTTGAGACTAAAAACCAATACTATTCCAGGATTTCTGCCCGGCGTTAGGCGGGCAGAGCCCGCCCCAGCCCTAAGCCGCCACAGGCGGCCCACGAGTGACGCTATGGCTCTTCTAATCTGGGAATCGCATCAGACTGTCAGAACATCTCAATATACGCGTCTCTCTCCGCGCCCACGGAGACATACTTGATGGGACAGCCCACCGCCCGCTCCAGATAGGCGATATACTCCAGCGCCGCTTGAGGCAGGTCCTCCTTTTTCCGGCACCCGGACACGTCGCCGAAGCCGGGGAGATATTCGTAAATGGGCCTGGCCCGGTCCAGACGCGCACCGGTGGGGAAGTCGTCCACCCGCTGGCCGTCGATCTCATACGCAGTGCACACAGGGACCTTCTCCATGCCGGAGAGCACATCCAGCTTGGTCAGGGCAATCTCCGTGGCCCCCTGCATCATCGCGCCGTAGCGGCTGGCCACCACGTCAAAGCCGCCCACCCGGCGGGGCCGCCCAGTGGCCGCGCCATACTCGCCGCCGGCCTCCCGGAGCGCGTGTGCCTCCTCGCCGAAAAACTCGCAGGTGAAGGGCCCCTCGCCCACGCAGCTGGAGTAGGCCTTCATGATGCCGATGGAGCCGTCCAGCTTATGGCCGGGAATACCGGCCCCCACGGGGGCATAGGCCGCGATGGACGAGGAGCTGGAGGTGTAGGGGAAGATGCCGAAGTCGATATCCCGCAGGGCCCCCAGCTGAGCCTCGAAGAGGACGTTCTTCCCCTGGCCGATGACCTCGTTGAGGTAGCGTGTGGTGTCGCACACGAAGTCCGCCCAGGGCAGGCCGAACTCCCGCAGCCAGGCCATCACGTCCTCCGTACGGATGGGCTCATGGCCGTAGCCCTTCTCCACCGTCAGATTCTTCCACTCCACGATGTCTGCAAGATGCTCTGCGTGGGCCTCCAGGTCCAGCAGGTCGCCCATGCGGAGGGTTTTCTTCATATATTTGTCCGCGTAGACGGGGGCTATGCCCCGGCGGGTGGAACCGAACTTCTTCCCCGCCAGCCGGTCCTCCTCCAGCCCGTCCAGCAGCTTGTGGTAGGGCATACAGATAGTTGCCTTGTCGCTGATCTTTAAATTCTCCGGCGTGACGGCGATGCCGCCCTCCCGGAGGCGGGCCGCCTCAGCGCACAGGTGCTCCACATCTACCACCATGCCGGGGCCCAGCACGTTGACCGTGCCGTCCCGGAGGATGCCGGAGGGCATCAGGTTCAGGATGAATTTTCCCTTGTCGTTGACCACGGTGTGACCGGCGTTGTTGCCGCCCTGGTAGCGAACGACTACGTCATAGCGCTCGCTGAGCAGGTCCACCATACGGCCCTTGCCCTCGTCGCCCCAGTTGACGCCCACGATTGCAGTTAGCATTTTCTTATCCCCCAGACTGTCTGTCGTATACCGGCGCGGCGGCATCTGCGCCCGCACCGCTTGAAAGCATATCACATATTCAGGGCAATTACAATCCCCTCTTTACCGACTCTTTTTTCTTTTCGCGTCGATACGTATCTATGAAATTTTTCATTTGTCGAAATGATGGAACAGGCAGTTATCCGCCATGGACAACTGCCCGAAAAACGGAACATAGAAAAATTGGAGGTCATCGCGCATTAAAATCAGACATTTCCTCTGAATAGTCAATAATAACCTTTTTGCAGTCTCTGCATAAATAAGCCGTAACAGCCGAACCTTTCCATGCAGATAACTCAGACAGTACCACTGAGCCATCATGGAACGCAGCCCTTCCCAAAAGAGGCCTCTTTTCGCCTTTTAACCAAGCAATTTCTTGAGGGCTTTGGATCAAGCCTTTCTCCATCTCTTCTTCACAATAAGGACATCGCATTTAGAAATCACCTCTGCAAATTTCGAGATTTATTGCTCTGATTATATCACAGCCAGTTTTCAGCTTCAAGCTGTAATTCATAAAGCCGCCATAGCTCCAGGCCAACAACGCAAAAAGTAAACGGGATTTTACCGGCTTGCACGCCAGTCTTCGTAAAACCGGACGATGCATTCGCCCAGGGCGGGACAGGGGCCGTACCGCCCTGTGAACTGTTTTTTCAAGACGGGGACGCGCCAGCTTCTCTCTCGAAAGGTAAACATTTACTTACCAAAAAAGGTTGACAAACGCTTACCATATTGTTATACTGGCAGAACAGAGGTAAACACTTGCTTACTTAAAAGGAGGGAGCGGTATGAAAACGGAGCTATCCAACGGGGAGTGGACTTTGATGAAGGCGCTGTGGGACGGCGCACCCATGACCATTGCCCAGCTGACCGCCGCACTGCGGGAGGGGACGGGCTGGAGCAAGCACACCATCATCTCCATGCTCTCCCGGCTGGAGGCCAAGGGGGCGGTGCGCTATCAGACCACCGGCAGGGCCAAGGTATACGCCCCCATCCTCCGGCGGGAGGACGCGGTGCGGCGGGAGGCCCGACACTTTCTGGACAAAGTATGCGACGGCCGGATGGGGGTGCTGCTCAACGCCATGGTGGACAGCCGGGCTCTGTCCCGGGAGGACATGGAGGAGCTGTCGTCCATTCTGGAGAAGGCGAAGGAGGAGAATTTGGGATGAAAGAGATTCTGATCACATCCTCCGTATTGATTCTGGCGGTGCTGGCTTTGCGGAGGGTTTTCCAAAAGAGCTTATCGCGGCGGGTGCAGTACGCTTTATGGGGGCTGGTGCTGCTGCGGCTGCTGGTTCCCATGCAGCTGCCGGCGGCGGAGTTCTCCGTACTGAGCTCTGTGCAGACGGTGCAGGCGGCGGTGGAGGAGCGAATGGAGCGCGTGAGCTTCACGCCTGCGGAGACGGCACAGCCCCCGCAGGCCCCCGCACAGGAGGAGGCGGTGAAGCCGGAGAAAGACGCCGCATCTGACGCGCCGGCCTCCGCGCCGAAGGCGGAATGGGCGTGGGAGGAGATCCTGCCCCTCCTGGCCGGAGCGGGGACCGTCCTGGGGGCGGCGTTCCTGCTGGCGGCCAACGGGGCGTTCTGGATGCGGCTGCGAAAGCGGCGGCGAGCGTTTCCTGTGGAGGGATATAGGCGGCGGGTCTATCTGGTGGAGGAGGGACTGCGGTCCCCGTGCCTGTTCGGGCTGTTCCGTCCCGCCGTGTATCTGACTCCCGCCGCCGCGGCCTCGCCGGAGAGGCTGCGCCACGTGCTGGCCCACGAGGAGACCCACGCGAGGCATGGGGACCACCTGTGGGCTCTGCTGCGGGGGGTGTGCCTGGCGGCGTACTGGTTTGACCCGCTGGTGTGGGTGGCCGCCGCCGCGTCCAGAACCGACTGCGAGCTGGCCTGCGACGAGGGGGCCCTGGCCCGGCTGGGAGAGGGGGAAAGGATCGCCTACGGGGAGACCCTGCTGTCCCTGATCCCGGTGAGAAGCGCACCGGGACAGATGCTGCTGGCCGCCACCACCATGGCGGCGGGGAAGCGGCAGCTGAAGGACCGGGTGTCCCGTATCGCCAGGCAGCCCCGGTATATGGCGGCGGCGGCCATTCTGGCTATCCTGCTGGCGGCGGGCGTCTCCGCCTGTGCGTTTACCGGGGCCTCCCGGTCTGAGGCGGAGCCGGAACACACTGTGACGGCAGCGGCCGTCCTACAGGACTGGGGGGAGCCTGTGGGAACGATCTCCCTGGAGAACGCGGAGCCATACACGCCGCCGCCCTTTGAGCTCGCGCCGTTCCGGGACTGGGATCAGCAGGACGAGATCTACGGGTCCTATTCTCCGGAGGAGGGGAGCCCATACAGCGTACACATCCTGACCTCCTACACGGATAACCGGCAGCACTTCGCCGTGGCGGACAGCCGGGAGGCATATGGGACGTTCAAGAGCTTCCTGTCCGTATCTCTGGGGGATTTCTATGGAGGCGGCGGTCTCGGTGACGAGAGCCTCTTCGGCTCTGAGGGCTGGGTCTGCTCCATCGATTATCTAAGCGATACGGCGGGGGCGGTCTGCGATTACTTCTATCTGGACGGGGAGGGAAATCCGGTCCGGATCGCCCAGTTTGCTGGAAATAGTGAGACCAGCTTTGCCATGGACTGCGACGGGGACGGCGCACTGGAGCTGGTATCTCCGAAGGAACTGTTCTTCCAGCGGGACGGCCAGGTGTACCGGGCGGATATTGAGGCACTGTGGAACGAGGCCTATCCGGAGTATTTTCTGGATTGGTGCCGGTGGGAGAACGAGGGAGCCGCCCGGGGGATGCTGAAGCTGACCTGCTATGCGGACGACGAGGAAGGAATATTCCGCGTCTGTCCCCGGTACCTCCGGCTGAAGGACGGGGAGCTGCTGGTCTACAGGGACCCCCGGGTGATGGAGGACCACGTGATGAGCGGCGTCCGTGCGCCCGGCGTGGTGGTGGATAAAGCCAAGGAGCTGGTCCAGGCGGGAATGCCCCAGGCCGGCGGACGGCCGGTGGGCGCGAATTCAGACGGAGAGCTCATCCTGGACCAGGCGGAATATGACGACTGGCGGGTGGAGAGCATCACCGGGCCGGAGGAGATACAGGTGGGCGGTATCAAACTGTGCGTTTACCGCTACAACTACGAGTATCACACCACTACGCCGGAGAAGATCATGCTGGCGGGCGGTATGTATATCACTGAGGACGACTGGGTGATGCCCGGCTATCCGGACTGCGACTACCTGTTTTTCCGCCAGGAGGAGGACGACAGCCTCACCTTCCTCTGGCACGACTGGTCCAACGACACAGGGCCGGAAGATATGGCGATGGACGGCCTGGCGCGGCTGGGCCTGCTGGACGAGGACCCGGTGTATCTGGTACAGGGTCTGTGGGAGGAGCTGTGCGGGATGGAGGACGTCACCCTGGACCTGCGGACAGCGGACGGCGCGGGCGGCGGAGCGTACTCCGCCGCGGCCTCCGGCTGGGGCTGGAACCGGCCCGGGGACATCACGTCGGACTTCCGCTGGGAAGCCCTGGGCGGCGAGGCTCCTGACGGAACGCAGGACAGCGCGGCGCTGTTTGTGGGCACAACGGAGAAGTCGCTGACCTTCTATCAGGAGCCAAGGCTGGTGGAATACCGGAACGGGGACCGCCGCCTCTGGTTCCGGGCGGAGCAGACGGCGGAGGACGACGTCTTTGCCGAGGAACTGTTCGAGCTCATGCGGATGTGGTACGATGAGATCGAGCACGCGGCCCTGGAGACCGGCATCGCCATCCCTGACGATGGGCGCAGCCGTGTGGAGATCGCCCGGGACTGGGTGGAGCGGTACGAGGGGGTACACCTGCAAGTCACCAGCGGGAGCAAGAGCAAATACACCTATGCGGACGTGCGCGATGTGGAGGAGAACACCTTTCTTGAGAGGGATATGTATCCCGCGGATATCGGGGACCGGGAGGCGTTCCTGTTCAGCTACCGGCTGGTCTTTGTGCCGGAGAATGAGAAGGCGTTTCAATGGTCCATGGCGGGCAACACCGGGCCGTACAGCGGGGACGAAGAGGCCCCGGAGGGGGCCATGGAGTATCACCGGTACGGCTATATGTACCGGGATGAGGACGGCTGGCGGTGCGACGGCGTGGGCACCGGGCCGTGAAGAAGGGCAGAGCAAAGTTTCCTCTCGGAAGCTGTTGAAATCCTCCAAAAGTTCCGGTATAATGAAGGGGTAGTTTTTGTGTTTTAGATGGAGAAGTACATAAAAGGAGAAGCACCATGGCTACTTTTACCGTGAACGGCAAGGCCGTCACCACTGAGAAAAAGCAGAAATTGATCCGGTTCCTCCGGGACGAGCTGCGTCTGACCAGCGTGAAGGACGGGTGCAGCGAGGGGGCCTGCGGGACCTGCACAGTCCTGGTGGACGGCAGGGCCACTCGGGCCTGTGTTCTGACCACAGACAAGATGGAGGGCAGGACCGTCCTCACTGTGGAGGGCCTGACGGACTTTGAGAAGGCGGCCTACACCTACGGCTTCGGGGAGGCGGGGGCGGTACAGTGCGGCTTCTGTATCCCGGGGATGGTCATGGCGGCCAAGGGGCTGCTGGACGCCAATCCGGACCCCACCGAGGAGGAGATCAAGTTCGCCCTGCGCACCAACATCTGCCGGTGCACGGGGTATGTGAAGATCATTGAGGGCGTGCGCCTGACGGCGAAAATTCTCCGGGAGGGCCGCCTGCCGGAGGAGAAGCGGGAGTGGAAGCTGGGCAGCCGGGTCCACCGCATCGACGTGGCCGAGAAGGTCCGGGGGACAGGGATTTACCCCGACGACGTGTACATGGAGGGGATGCTCTACGCCTCCGCCGTCCGCTCCGCCCACCCCCGGGCCCTGGTGAAGGCCATCCGCACCGAAGCGGCCAGGGCTCTGCCCGGCGTGGCCGGCGTGTTCACCGCCGCGGACATCCCCGGGCAGAACAAGGTGGGCCACCTGGTCAAGGACTGGGACACCATGATCGCCGTGGGGAGCGTCACCCACTACCTGGGGGACGCCATCTGTCTGGTGGCAGCCGAGAGCCAGGAGATTCTGGAGGAGGCCAAAAAACTGGTGGAGGTAGACTATGAGGTCCTCCAGCCCGTCCGCTCCCCCCAGGAGGCCATGCTGCCCGACGCGCCCCTGGTCCACAAGAGCGGCAACCTCATGGCCCACAAGCACATCCAGCGGGGCAACGCCGCCTTTGCCATAGCCAAGAGCAAGTATGTGCTCACCCGGCAGTTCTCCACGCCCTACACCGAGCACGCCTTTTTGGAGCCGGAGTGCGCGGTGGCCTATCCCGACGGGGACGGGGTGGCGATCCTGTCCACGGACCAGGGGGCCTATGACACGCAGCACGAGACGGCCCCCATGCTGGGCCTGCCCCCGGAGAAGGTGAAGGTGAAAAACCTGCTGGTAGGCGGCGGCTTCGGCGGCAAGGAGGACGTGACAGTCCAGCACTTGGCGGCCCTGGCGGCCTATCTGCTCAAGCGGCCGGTCAAGTGTAAGCTGACCCGGGCGGAGAGCCTGCTCATCCACCCCAAGCGGCACCCCATGGAGATGGAGTTCGCCATGGGCTGCGACGAAAACGGCGTCATCCAGGGAGTGGCCGCCAACGTCATTGCCGACACGGGGGCCTATGCCTCCCTGGGCGGGCCGGTGCTGGAGCGGGCCTGCACCCACGCGGCGGGGCCCTATCACTACGAGGCCTTCCAGATCGACGGCTACGCCTACTACACCAACAATCCGCCCGCCGGGGCCTTCCGGGGTTTCGGGGTGACCCAGACCTGCTTCGGTGTGGAGACCATGCTCAACGAGATGGCGGAGCTGGTGGGCATCTCCCCGTGGGAGATCCGTATGCGCAACGCCATCCGGCCTGGGCAGGCCCTGCCCAACGGGCAGATCGTGGGTCCGGAGACCGGTCTGGTGGAGACGCTGGAGGCGGTGAAGCCCTATTTTGACAGCGGGAAATACGTGGGTCTGGCCTGCGCCATGAAGAATGCGGGCGTGGGCGTGGGCGTGCCGGACACGGGGCGCTGCCGGCTGACTGTGGAGGAGGGAAGGCTCCATATAAGGGCCGGGGCCTCCTGCATCGGACAGGGGCTGGGGACGGTGCTGGTGCAGCTGTGCTGCGAGCTGCTGGGGCTTTCCCGGGAGGACGTGGTCTATGAGCGGAGCAACACCTTCGAGGCCCCCGATTCCGGCACCACCTCCGGGTCCCGGCAGACTCTCGTCACCGGCGAGGCCTGCCGAAGAGCCTGCGGGGAGCTGAAAAAGGCGATGGAGGGCAGAACGCTCTCCGATTTGAACGGTACGGAGTACTACGGGGAGTATCTGGCCAAGACGGACCCGCTGGGAGCCCCCGTGCCCAACCCGGTCAGCCATGTGGCCTACGGCTACGCCACCCAGCTGTGCGAGCTGGACGAGCAGGGTAAGCTCAAGCGGCTGGTGGCGGCCCACGACGTGGGACGGGCGGTCAACCCGCTGTCCTGCGAGGGGCAGATTGAGGGCGGGGTGGTGATGAGCATGGGCTTCGCCCTGACCGAGCAGTACCCGGTAACGGACTGCAGACCCACCGCCAAGTATGGGACGCTGGGGCTTTTCAAGTCCAACCAGATTCCGGAGATCAAGGCCATTGTGGTGGAGAAGCCGGGGCTGAACGTGGCCTGCGGAGCCATCGGGATCGGGGAGATCACATCTATTCCCACGGCCCCGGCGATCTCGGAGGCGTACTATCAGTTCGACAGAAAGCGGCGGTACAGCTTGCCCCTGGAGGATACGCCGTACAGCAGGAAAAAGAAATAGGTTTCCCTTGGGCCGCCCCGGTCGGGGCGGCCATTTTTTTGATATATATTTGTCAAGGTGCGCTCTGTGCGGTCTTCCTGACTGACCCGCCGCACGCGGCCCGACGTCTGGCCTGGTCGCACTTACTTTTGGGCCTGGTTACCACGGTGGTTAGTGCTCCCTACATAAATGGGCGGAAAAGGCCCAAAGTTGCACACAAACGTGCAACCGTTTTATATTGTTCACAAAATGTTCATATTCTTGTCTGGCCGCAGGAGAGGGGCCGCACACACATATCTTGTCAGGTTATTAGAGGGTTTTGAAGAACCTGACCGATTTTCGAAAATCCCTCCGGTTTTTAGAAAACCCAACCGGTTTTTAGCCCCCCCCTTGACCTTTCGGAAATCCAACCGGTTTTCAAAAATCTCCTGGTTTTTGAGGAACCCAACCGGTTTTCTGACTCCGGAAAAGTCGAGGCGATGCGGAAGGCCGGGCTGTCGACGAGAGCGGATCGGGGGCGGACCGCAGAGCTCCCGGCTGTCAATACAGGTTCTAAATTGCTCTGTTACGAAATTGTAACTTGCTTTTCTGATATACAGCTGTATAATAAAATCATATTAGACGACTGTATAACATAACCACAGGAGGAAAAGAATATGAAAAAACTAGGTGATGCGGAATTGGAAATCATGCTGGCCGTCTGGGCCGCCGGGGAGGCGGTCCAGTCCTCCTATGTGCAGGAGAGGCTGAAGGGAAGCAGGGACTGGTCCCTGCCGGCCGTGATTACCTCCCTGAACCGGCTGGTGGACAAGGGCTTTCTCGCCTGCGAGAGGCGGGGAAGGGGAAACCTCTACCGCCCGCTGGTCTCCGAGAGCGCCTACAAGGCCGCCGAGGGGCGAGGGCTCATCGACCGGCTCTATGGCAGCAGCTTTACCGGGATGGTGGCCTCCCTCTACGACGGGAGGGCCATCGGGAGGGACGATTTGGAGGAGCTGCGGCAGTATCTCGATGAACTGGAGGGAAAATAAATGGATGTTATATGGGACGTTATAAAATGGAGCGGGGTTGTGGGGGGCGCGGCGCTGGTTTTGACCGCCCTCAAGCCTCTGCTGGACCGGCGTTATCGGGCCGGGTGGCGGTATGGGGCGTGGCTGGTGATGGCCGTACTGCTGCTGCAGGCCCCCGCGCAGTGGGAGAAACTGATCCCCCACGCGGACATTACGCCGCCGCTGGTCATCCAGGTGCCCCAGGTGGAGGTTTCCGTCAGCAGGCAGGAGGGCGTGGCCATCCGGCGGCCGGACGGCGCGGCGGCTTCCGCCGGGCAGAGGGACCAGGGCGGGACAGCGCAGCCCCGGCGGCGGGCGGCGCCCATGGGGGACGTGCTGACCGGGCTGTGGCTGGCGGGGATGGGGCTGTTTGGGGTCTACCGGCTGGCGGGAAACTGGTGGTTCGCCCGGAGAGCCCGGCGATGGAGCCGCCCGGCCGGGGAGGACGCGCAGCGCGTCTACGACGGGGTGCGGCGGGAGATGGGGCTGAAGCGGGTCCCGCCCCTGCTGGTCAGCGGCGCGGTGGATTCTCCCATGGTCCTGGGGCTTCTGCGTCCCAGACTGCTGCTGCCCGGGGAGGAGGCAGAGGAGCGGGATCTGGCGTTCATCCTGCGGCACGAGCTGACACACTACCGGAGACGGGATCTGTTGTATAAGCTGGTTTTGCTGGCGGCCAACGCCATGCACTGGTTCAACCCCCTGGCGTATCTGCTGCGCCGGGAGGCGGAGCGGGACCTGGAGCTGACATGCGACGACGCGGTGATGGACGGCGCGGACGCGGAGGCCCGGCGGGCCTACAGCGAGACGCTGCTGTCCTCCATCCACCGGCAGAAGGGGCTGAGCCGGGCGGCGCTGTCCAGTCATTTTTATGGGGGAAAGGAAATTATGAAGGAGCGGTTTCGGAATATTCTGGGCAAAGGGGGACGAAAGTGGGGCGGACTGGCCCTGGTCCTGGCCCTGGCGGCAACGGTGGCGGCGGCCTGCGCCCTGGGCGTGCAGCCGGAGGAGGACACGCCCCTGAGCGAAGAGGAGCTGGCGCAGTGGCAGGAGAAGGTGGAGAGCCCGGAGATGGACCTGTACGTCTGGAAAATGTACACCGACCGAGCCTATCTGCCGTCAATGGAGAAGCTGGACGAGATCTTCCCCCCTCCCCCGGAGGGAGTGGAGGAGCTGGGACATGAGGATGTCAATCCAAGAGTTATCAGCGGGACGAAAAACGGGGACACGGTGAAGCTGGAGATCGAGGGGCGCTTCGCCTCACGGCTGCCCACGGGGACGCTGACCCTGGAGAAGGGGGAGCCCGTCAGCTTTACCACGCCGCTGTACACCGCTGCGGAGGCGGCGGCGAGACAGCTGATGGAGGAGATGGCGGAGAGATGTACCGCCCGCGACCCGGAGCTTCTGTTCACAGAGGCGTATATCACCAACATGTTCTGCTCCGAGAGCCTGGAGATCGAGGGTAAGACCTACTATATCTGGGAGCTGTACTACCGCATGAAGCCCAGCGGCACGGACAGCGCAGCGCTGGCCGGGGACGTGGTCATGGAGAACGGCTGGGTGACGGAGGCCGGGGGCGCGCCCATCCTGATTTTCAGCGCGGACGGGGAGGGCGCGGCGGTCCTGGAGGGCCGTATCGGGAGCGCCGAGGCGGCGGAACTGGGCTTTAGCTGGGAGGAATACGTCTACTGCACAATCCATCTGGGCATGGAGAACCTGCGCGGCATCCTGAAGGATCAGCCGGACTTCAGCGCGGAGGATCAGGAAATCATCCGGGCGGGATACGACATCTGGGCGACAGCCCCGGAGACCGTTATGATGGTCTACGCACACTGGGTTTACGGCCTTGATCTGGACGGCGACGTCATGGAACTGCGGGCCTTTTCGGGGGAAAATCCGGCCGTTGTGGTTCAGGCGGAATTCGAGGGCCGGACGGCGGCGATGCTGCTGGTCCATGTGGACCTTCCGCCGGAGGCCCAGACCCACAGAGGTTGGGGCTGGCAGGTGTGCGGGGAGACGTGGGAGCCGGACTGGCCGGAGAAGCTGGAAGCGCCGGAGGAGGCGGGCCCGCAGGCCGGACCGCTCTCAGCCAATGAGCTGGCGGAATTTGCGGACTACTTTAACGCCGCGGCCCGGAACGGGCTGCTGCGCTTCCCCTACGCCAGCCTGGAGCAGAGCTGGGAGTATATAGATATCCTGTTTTACGACCTGGGCGCGGCGGTGACGGACGAGGAGGAACGAAAAGCGGTGGCGGACGCCTTCTTTGAGGGGGAGCTGCCGGATACGGACTGCTCCAAGCTGCGGGTGGAGTTTGCCCGCGAGTATCTGACGCAGAATTTTGCCAGCAGCGGGAACGAGGAAGTTGAGAGGGCCCTTGTGGCGATGAAGCGGGTAAACCCCTATTATCTGGAGGACTATGGCGCCTGGTATATGGTCCACGGCGATACAATGATGAGCCGCTACACCTTTGACCAGGGGGAGCGGGACGAGGACGGCGCAGTGAGCCTGTACTATACCGCCGACCTGTGGCAGTACAACGGCGCGCTTGAGCTGGACATGCTTTGGGAGCAGCCCATGTGCGCCCGGATGCTGCCGGGGGAGGACGGCGGATGGAGGATGCTGTCCAATGAGATCGTGAGCGGCTACGCCCGCGGATAAAAATGGACGCGCCCCGCAGAGTCTCCTCTGCGGGGCGCGTCCGGCGTGGGAGCGCGGTATTCTTTTGAAAAATCCTCCCATGACGTCAGCGGCCGATCTCACGCAGAAAATGCAGAAAGCAGCACAGCGCCAGCAGGTCGGCGCTGCCGCCAGGGGAGAGATTCTTCGCAATAAACGCCCGATCCAGCCGCTCCATCATCTCCCGACCGGGGTAGGCCTCATCCGCCAGCAGACGCGTCAGCGCGGCAGCCGTCTCCCGATACGCGTCCATGCCTCCCCGGGCAACCATATTCGTGTCAACCGTGTGAGCCAGCAGCGCCAGCAGCGCGGCTCCCCCGGCCTCATCCATACTCCGCCCCTGGGCCAAGCCCTCCTCCAGCACCGGCAGGCCATGCGCCAACACAGAGGGAAATCCCGCCTCCGCCTGCCCGCGCACGCCTGTAATGCCGTGAAGCAAATACAGCCGCTGGCCAGCCGTCCGGGCGGCTTCCTCCGTAAGGCCTGCCAGTTCCCGCCCCACCGTTCCGGCCGCCATAGCCGACACCTGGGACAGCACCCGCTCCGGCCGGTTCCATTCCCTCCGGTCCAGCCGCCCCAGTGCGCCGCAAACCAGCCCCATAGAATAGACGGCCCCCTTGTGGGTATTCGCACCGCCTGCGGCAGCGTACATATCGCACTCAGCCAGCTTCCCGGGCCGGCGCAGCGCCGCCAAAGTCTCTGGCGCGGGCTTTGCGGCCGTCTTTCGGCCTATCTGAACGCAGCGAAAAAAATAGGGCCACAGCGCAGATGCGCTGCTCATAAAGGAAAACACATCCATATCCCGGTGACTTCCGGTGTTGGCCCGATCCACAAGCCCCGGCTTAGGGGTGATGCACACCTCATAAAGCAGAGCCCGAACCGCCAGGCTGGCGGCAGTTTCGGCATCCCGGCGGTTCAGCGACTCCTCCAGAAGCGTCCAGGTCCGCCCCTGGAGCTCTGGAATTGAGTGGGCGCGGCTGCGGGCGCAGACCTTCGCAGGTCTGCCGCAGATGAGACACCTCCTGGGCTCCGCCCGCTCCAGAACGCGCCCGTCCGGTGTCAAAACATCCATGTCAAACAGCCGCCCCAACTCTGTATCTTCCTCCAGCGAGCAGGTCAGCTCCTTGAGCGCCTCCGGGCGCATATCCACCACGTAGAGGCCCTCGCAGCCGGTGGGCTCATCCAGCTCCTCCCGGAAAACACAGGGCGACGACAGCAATTCCAGCTGTCCCAGCAGCAGCTCCCGCCCCAGCGCAAATCCCCGCCGGATAAGGTCGCTGTTCTTCACCGGTCCGGCAATGTTCATGGTATAGGAGACCAGCGGGCGCCCGAACCGCTTCAGCAGCGCCTGCTGCCGCTGTGCGCGGCGCTCCCTGGCCTCCAGCATATCCCGCAATTCCACCACATGCTCCATCCGTGTACCCGCCTCCGCCGCAAAGTTCTGCTTTATCATTGCTATTATACCATAGTACGCCCGGGCTTTCAACGCGGGATTTCCCATGTGGAACGATTGACAAACCGCGCCCCCGCGCTTATAATTTCAGACAGATGAACCGCCGCCGGAGACGGCGGGCGGAGAGGAGGCGCTTTCTATGTATCAAATTTTGCGCATCACGGACCGGGACGGCGTAGCCAAGGCGGAGCCTGAGGATCTGGCCCGTCAGGGCTGTATCGGCGAGGCAAAGATGGAGGACGGCTGCGTACTGATCCATTGCCGCTACGACAAGCGCGGCGAGCCCTGCGACCGCTACATACGCACCAGCTATGTCAAGGATTGGAAAAAGGACCGCACCACCGGCCGGGTCGTGGTGGAGACGATGAACAGCGTTTATTATCTGGAGCCGGTGAAGATGTAGCCTGTTACCCTTTTGTCACCAATATGATACAAAAAGTTGGCTTGCTTCTGGCGGCCCGCGTGGTATACTAAGGGGCAGAGAGAGGCGGCAGGGACCGCCTACAGGAGGTATTGCACAAATGAAAAGATCTATCGCGCTGCTGCTGGCCCTGACGCTGCTGTTTGCGTCCGCCTGCGGCGGCAGTCCTCAGGACAGCCAGCCCGATCCCGCTCCGCCCGCCGAACAGACCGCTCCCCCGGATGAGCCCCCGGCGGAGCCAGCCGAACCTGCCCCTGAACCGGAGCCGGAACCCGAGCCTGAACCTGAACCAGCCCCGATCCAGGAGCCCTACGAAATATATGATCCCGCCGTTATGCCGGAGGGCGGGGAGCGGGACGGGGTGAAATACGAGGCCTATGAGGGCATTGTGGAGCACCTGTTTTTCCACCCCCTCATCGCCTATCCGGAGCTGGCCTTCGACGGCGACGCCCAGGAAAAGGGCCTGGACGACTTCATGGTGACGGCGGACGAGTTCAACAAGATCCTGACCAGCTGCCACGCCAACGGTTACGTACTGGTTGATATCGCCGACGTGTGGAGCGAGACTGCCGGGGAGGACGGCGCCCCCAAGATGGTACGCAATACCCTCTACCTGCCCGAGGGCAAAAAACCGCTGATTCTCTCCTATGACGACACCAACTACTACCCCTACATGCTGGAGAACGGCTTCACGCACAAGCTGATTATCGGCGAGGACGGAAAGATCTGGTCCTGGGGCCTGGACCCCCAGGGCAACGAGGTGATCAGCCGGGATCTGGACGCCATCCCCGCCCTGGACAAGTTCGTGGAGGAACACCCGGACTTCTCCCCCTTCGGAGCCAAGGCCTGTCTGAGTCTAACTGGCTACGAGGGTATTTTGGGCTACCGCACCCAGACTGACGGCAGCGTGGAGTGGACCGACGAGCTGGAGGCCAACCGGCAGGCAGAGCGGGAGGCGGTGAAGCCCATTGTGGAGGAGCTGCGGCGCACCGGCTGGACCTTTGGCAGCCACACCTGGGGCCATATCCGGCTGGGCAGCGGCAACCTGTCCAAAATTCAGAACGACACCGAAAAGTGGCTCGACGAGGTTGGCAGTCTGGTGGGAGAAACCGCCATACTTTTCTACCCCCACGGCGAGCGGCCTGACGGCGGCGACTGGAAGCAGACCGGCCCGGCGTTCCAGTACCTCCAGAGTAAGGGCTTCCGGGTCTTCTGCTCTGTGGGGATCGAGAGCTTCAGTTATATCAAGAAGGACATCTGCGCCGTTATCTGTGACCGGCTCCATCCGGACGGCACCACGCTGCGGTACTCCCGCAAGCGGTATCTGCAATTCTACGACGCCAAAGACATTCTGGACCCCGTGCGGCCGGACTTCGGCGTGGATTGGGACTGAGGAGGGCGGCAGGGATGAACGCAAGAGAAATTCTCTCCCATATAGACCACACCCTGCTCAAGCCCGCGGCCGCCTGGACGGACATACAGGCGCTGTGTGAGGAGGCCGTCCGGTACAAAACCGCGTCGGTCTGCATACCGCCGTGCTACGTCCAACGGGTCCGGGAGTTCTTTCCGGCGCTGAACATCTGCACTGTGGCGGGCTTTCCCCTGGGCTACTGCGTCACGGCGGCCAAGCTGGCCGAGACGGAGCAGGCCCTGACGGACGGCGCGGACGAGGTGGATATGGTGGTCAACGTGGCCGAGGTGAAAAACGGCAGCTTCTCCCTGGTCACAGAGGAAATCCGCCGGCTGAAAGCCGTCTGCGGCGGGAAAATTCTGAAAGTCATTGTCGAGACCTGCTTCCTGACCCGGGATGAGAAAATCGCCCTGTGCGGCGCGGTAACGGAGGCGGGGGCCGACTATATCAAGACCTCCACCGGGTTCGGTTCCGCCGGTGCGGCGCTGGAGGATATTGCTCTGTTCCAGGCCCATATCGGGCCGAACGTGAAGATCAAAGCCGCCGGGGGCATCCGCACCCGGGAGGCGCTGGAGGCCTTTCTGGCGGCGGGCTGCGACCGCGTCGGCAGCAGCGCCGCTGTGGCCCTGCTGCGGGACGAATGGGAGCGGCAGGCGGGAAAAATTTAAGAGAATGTCGAGTTTTGGAGTGCGGCGGGAAAATTTTTCTGCCGCACCCCTTAACTTTTTTCCTGCGCCGCCGATTATATGGGTGTAAACAAGTGGCAGGCCTTCCGGTGTTTGGGAGGAAATCATGAGAATTCAGCATAGTTATTTTGGTTTTAACCGGCCGGCGCAGGCTGGTTGAAATAAACTCATCCCGCGCCCAACGGTCCGGACAGTCTGGCCAGATGCCCAGACCGGGAAGCGCACCATCTATCGGAGCGTCCGCAGGGAAGCAGACGCACAGAATGACTAAGGAGTGTAATCATGAGAATTCAGCATAATATCGCGGCGATGAACGCCTACCGCAACTACAACATCAACACCTCCGCCGTTTCCAAGAACCTGGAGAAGCTCTCCTCCGGCTACAAGATCAACCGCGCGGGCGACGACGCCGCCGGTCTGGCCATTTCCGAGAAGATGCGCGCCCAGATCACCGGCCTGGAGGCCGCAGGCAAGAACGTCAAGGACGGCATCAGCCTCGTGAAGACCGCTGAAGGCGCCATGCAGGAGGTTCAGGACATGCTCAACCGCATGGTCAACCTGGCCACCCAGTCCGCCAACGGCACCTATGACAACGAGGTCGACCGCGCCAACCTCCAGAAGGAAGTCGATCAGCTCCAGTCCGAAATCAACCGTATCGCCGACAGCGCCAACTTCAACGGCATCAAGCTGCTGGACGGTTCTCTGGACACCAGCGTCAAGACCGCCGGCGACAAGAGCGTGACCGATGTGCTTGGCGCGAACTTCAAGGTCATGGCCGACGGCCAGCTGGGCAAAGAGCCCCAGGCAGGTATTTATTCCATTGATCTCTCCAACCTCAAGCTCTCCCCGAAGACGCAGGGCGCGACCGTGACCTTTGAGGCATTTGGTAAGGTTACGGCTGATGTGACCATTACAGAGGGCATGACTGATGAGCAGGTTGCCAAGGCACTGGCCGATCAGTGGAACAAGGAATACAGCAACGAGTGGAACGACGAAGCTCTCTATGGCGACGGCTTTAAGATCAATGCCGAGGCCCAGGGCAATAAGATTGTGTTTACCATGAACCAGGCTCCCAGCAAGGCCTGGACAGAGGCAGATAACAAGGCGACCGTTTCCTTCGCCTATGCCGACATTGGCAGCAACAACGCGCAGCAGGTTACCATTACCCAGGAGCAGGAAGCGATTGACACCACTATGAGCCGTATGTATGCTCAGGCGGAGTTCAATCTTGCTGATCTGAAGGTTAAGGATGGCGGAACCCTGACCATCGGTGACGAGACCTATGTGTTTGCTGTAGGCGCGGATAGCAAGTACAAGGATATGGACAACGTGATTGATCTGACCGACCTGACTGCTACTTCTGCTGATCTGAACAGAATCGCAGCCAACCGGCTGAGCACTGCGGCCCAGAATAACACCCGCTTCAAGGTGGGCAGCGCCAATAACGCAACCGGCACCATCTCCATCACCGAAAAAGAAGGCGGGGTGGATTACTCCAAGAACAACCTGGCCGGTGAGGACGGCAAGGGCACCACCAGAGTAGGCACCGCCGCTGGCGCCGCCAACACCCCGGGCAAGGCCGACGCTACTGCTGCGGATTGGGCTGGTCTGATTAAGACTGGTACGGTAAATGCAGAGGCTATGGGTACCGGTCTGACCCTTCAGATCGGCGACACCTCCGACAGCTACAACCAGCTGAAGGTCTCCATCGGCGACATCCACACCAAGGCCCTGGGCATTGACAAGATCAATATCGGCAACCAGGAGGGTGCTGCTGACGCCGTTAACGTCATCAAGAACGCCATCAACCAGGTTTCCTCCATCCGCGGCACCCTGGGCGCTACCCAGAACCGTCTGGAGCACACCCAGAACAACCTGTCCGTGATGCGCGAGAACATCCAGGACGCCGAGTCCACCATCCGCGACACCGACATCGCCGAGGAAATGATGAGCTACACCAAGAACAACATCCTGGTGCAGTCCGCCCAGGCCATGCTGGCCCAGGCCAACCAGATTCCTCAGGGCGTTCTCCAGCTGCTCGGCTAAGCAGCGGCGCTTTTCGCCGCTGCCGGGGCCGCTCGCCGGCGGCATAGCCGCCGATGGCGAGCCCCTGCGGACGAAGTACCAACATCTGCTCCGGCGGGGTTTCCGCCCCGCCGGAGTACCCTGCAGCCCTTGCGTTTCATCATCGGGAGGAACTATCAATGGAAGAAAAAAAAGCGCCCGCCTTATCCAACAAGGTCGTCATCGCCGCCGCCGCAGTTATTGTGGCCGCGCTGGCGGTTGTGGCCGCACTGCTGCTGAGGGCGGATAAGGATGACGGCAATTCCGCGGCTATCGGATACGCAGCCGAGGCCAAGGTCATGCTGGATCAGAATTCCCTCCAGGCCGCATTTGAAGAGGCGATGCGCAACGCCGAAGACGGCAATGTTGGTTTGAAGTACAAAAACGATGCGTTCAGTTCCGACGGAACCAACTTTGAATGTTATATCGTCAATTCGGAGTCCAACAAATACGATATGTTCCTGGCTGTCTACGCCGATTCGGAGCTGACAGATCAAATTTTTCTGTCCGGATTGGTGCCGCCCGGCAGCGGGTTTGAGAACATTACCCTGGAACACGCTCTGGAAGTGGGCAGCCACCGGGTGTATGTTGCGCTGACTCAGGTGGAGACCAATGAGGAAACCGGTGAGCAGGTTATTAAAAACCAGGTTATGCATACCATGGATTTCCATGTTAACTAACCGGGAAGATACGTTTGTTACAAGCAGCCGTGTGCTGATGTAAAACACAAAATCTGTAGGAGGAAATATTCCATGAAGAGCAAGAAAATCCTTTCTTCGGCTCTGGCTCTCGTTATGAGCCTGTCCCTGGCTGTTCCCGCTTTTGCCGACTCCAGCTCTGCTGACCCCAACACCACCGAGATTGACGGTACGTATCAGGCCGTCGTCATTGATGTCAAGGTGCCCTCCATTGGTAAGGCATTCATCAATCCCTATGGCCTCGACATTTCTGTGCCGCAGGATGTTTCGGACGATACTAATACCAATGAAACCGTCATCAGCGGTCAGCAGATTGTCACCGCTCCTATGTCCATTCAGAACAGAACCGCGATGGATCTGCAGGTCAACGCCACTGTTACCGGTGCTGTTACCGCTCTTAGCGATGCAAACGCAATCCCCATGAAGCTGGCCACCGCGACCACCAAGGGCTCCGGCACCGAGGGTCAGGATGGCTATGTTGCCCCCGCTACCAGCAAGAGCGCCTTCGTGTATCTCCAGGCCAAGTCTGCTGACGACACCACCGGCGGTGGCGCCGCTATTGCCACAGAGTGTGCCGCTTGGGCCGCTTCCGGGTATAGTGAGGCAACTGACGTCATCGTCAGCACCAGAGCTACCACCAAGGAGAATCTGGTTGTTCTGCGCGGTGCGGATGTGAACGCCACAACTGGCGCTTTTAACGCTTACAATGCGGGCAGTATCGCTCTGTTCCGTCTGACTGGCGACTGCGTTATGTCCCCCAGCAATGCATGGACTGAGAACGACAAGTTCACCGCCACCGTCGCGTTCACCTTTATTCCTGCTCAGATCACCAAGTATGCTGTCACGGTTGATAATGTTGGCGGTACTGGCACAACAACTGGTGTGACTGCAACTGCTAGCGTGGCAACGGCCGCCGAGGGTGACACTGTCACTATCACCATTGCTGGTGTTACTGCTGGAGAGACAGCCACTATTGCTGTTACAGATGCTGACAGCGGCAATGTTACTGTTACGCCTAACAGCTTCACCGCTACTGGTGGAACGACCGGAACCACCGCTACGTTTACTATGCCTGCTAAGGCAGTCACTGTTAGCGTCACCGTGGCCTAATTCTGTATTCCAGCATCTCTAACACGTAACACAGGGGCCGTACGGCTTTCGGCCGTGCGGCCCCCTTCCTTCTGGGAGACCCAACCATGAAGAAAAAACTTCTGCTATGCGTAGTTTTGGCGCTGCTGCTGTCCGCCGTTCCGGCCCATGCCGAAGGAGACAGCGCCAGCACCATAATCGACGCACTGTGCAATCTTCCGGACATTTCCGTAATCGTACCGGCAAGCGCGGAGGTTTTCATCAATCCCTATAAACTGCCCCTTACCATTGAATCGAGTGAAACCACGGCGCAGATCGTCTCCACTCCCGCCTGTATTGAAAACAAAAGCAAGGTGCCTATCAGCGTCAGTGCAACGGTGACCGGATCGATTAAGGAGGGCAGCGACATGCGCTTGACCTCCTACAGCACCCAGTCCCCGGAGCTAACGCTGACCAGCAAGAGCGCCTTTGTCTATTTTGAGATGCAGGCCTCCACCGGTCCAGGCTCAGCTGTCTGGGACCCGGAGTATGATATGGATAAGCACATGGTTGTCCGTAACGGCATATCAAAGACAAAGAAGAACATAGCTGTTATTGCACAGGCGGGCCAACCGAAACACTTCGGGGAGTTCCGTCTGACGGGCGACTGTGTCCCCGTTCCTCGCTATCCCTGGACGGAGGCAGACGGCATAGAAGTGGAAATTGCGTTCACCTTCGCGCCGCTGTCGGTGTGGACAGAAGTCCCCTGAGCAGCAGCCACCGCGCCGTGCGGCTGCGCCGCAGCCGCACGGCTTTTCTGATGGAGAAACTATCATGAAAAGAAGAAAAATTTTGACAACTCTGCTGGCTTTATCGCTGGCATTTACATTTACCGTTCCCTGCGCGGCCAATGAGGAGGAACTCCCCCCCGCGCCCGTGCAGGAGGAGACGACAGACCCCGTCCCGCCCCCGGAGGAACTGCCGGAGGAGCTGCCTCCGGACAGTCCGGAAGTACCGGCTCCCCCGGAGGACGTCCCCCCTGTCGAGCCTCCCGCTGAGGACCAGACGCCCGTCGAGGGAGAGGAGATCCCCGGCGAGACCCCGGCCCCCGCGCCGGAGGAGCCGCCGGTTCCCGCCGATCCCGAAATCCCGGATGTCCCGGTTGGGCCCGTCCCGGAGGACCCGGAAATTCCTGCCGAGCCCGTCCCGGAGGACCCCGCTCCGCCCGACAATCCGGAGGCTCCGCCGCTCCCCCCTGCCGAGGAGGCCCCGCCTCCAGCTGAGGAGGAGCCCGTCGAGCCGGAACCCGAGCCTGAACCGCCCATCATCAACGTGATCGTCCCCGAAAGCGGTCAGGTGATTATCAATCCGTACCGTATGCCGGTAGACCTGGGCGAGGGCAAGGTACAGGAGCAGATCATCAACCCCATGCAGACCCTGGTCAACCTCAGCACCGTTCCGGTGCAGGTGGACGCCTGGGCTGTGGGAACCATCTCTCCTGAAAGCCGGGCGCAGTTTGTAAATCTCATGCCGGCGCCGGACGCAAGGGCGAAGGAGATTTTCATGTACGCCGAATTTCAAAACGATTCCGCCCTGTGGTCCGGCTGGTACGGGGATATGCCCAACCAAATTCTGATTTCCGCCTTCGGTATGTCCAAGGCGAACGTGCTGACCCTGGACCCGGGAGCGGAGGGGTACTTCCGCCTGTTCGGTTCGATGACGGACTTCCCCGCCGAGATGTGGGATACTGTGGATGCGCCGAATGTGACCGTGACCTTCAGCTTCACGCCCATACTGCCAGAGCCGGAGGTCATCCCAGCTCTGCCCATGGACCCCGGCATTCCGGCCATCCCAGAGCCTCCTGCGGAGGTAATGCCCCCTCTGGACATCCAGCAGCTCGTCTCTCCCCAGCCCTCCGAGGAGGTCATTCCTCCGGAGGAAATATCGTCACTTTCTGAGACCCTGCTTCCTTAATAATGTATAATAGAGCACCCGGACCCCGCTGTGGGTTCCGGGTGCTGTTTTTTTTGATAAACATTTTGCAATTTCCAGCCCTAACCTTATGTAACTCGGCAAATGGTGGCAAAGCCT
>CAJTYO010000004.1 GCA_910584045.1 uncultured Oscillospiraceae bacterium
TGAGCTGCTTGAAGATGTTGTCGGAGCAGCGCACGTCCGCGTGGTAGTCGGCGGAGCCGGCCCACAGGCGGATCATGTCCGCGCCGTAATCCTTGAAGATGTTGGCGGGGTCCACGCCGTTGCCAAGAGACTTATGCATGGCTTTGCCCTCGCCGTCCACGGTCCAGCCGTGGGTGACGCACTCCCGGAAAGGAGCCCCCTGACCCAGTGCGCCCACGGCGGTGAGCAGGCTGGACTGGAACCATCCGCGGTACTGGTCCAGACCCTCCATGTATACCGTGGCGGGCCAGAAGCCCTGGTCGCGTTTCATGGAGGCGAAGTGGGTGGAGCCGGAGTCGAACCAGCCGTCCAGCGTGTCCTCCTCCTTGGTGAAGCGGGCTCCGCCACAGTGGGGGCACTTGTATCCGGCGGGGAGAATTTCCCCGGCGCTCTTCTCATACCAGGCGTTGGAGCCCTCCGATGCGAACAGCCCGGATACGGCCTCGATGGTATCGTCGTCGCACACGGGCTTGCCGCAGTCCTCGCAGTAAAACACGGGAATGGGCAGACCCCAGCGGCGCTGGCGGGAGATGCACCAGTCGGAGCGCTCCTGAATCATGGAGATCATTCGATCCCTGCCCCAACCGGGGACCCAGCGCACATCCTCAGTGGCGGCCACGGCTGCTTCCTTGAAAGCGTCCACGGAGCAGAACCACTGGGGGGTGGCTCGAAAGATGATGGGGTGCTTGCAGCGCCAGCAGTGGGGGTAGGAGTGGGTGATGTCCTCACTGGCCAGAAGCGCGCCGCTCTCCTTCATATCTGCCAGGATGACGGGGTTGCTCTCGTCGGTGGTCATGCCGGCGTACTTTCCGGCGTAGTCGGTGTGGCGGCCCCGGTCGTCCACGGGGACAACCATCTCCATGCCGTAGCGCTTGCAGGTTTGATAGTCGTCCGCGCCGAAGCCGGGGGCCGTGTGGACGCAGCCGGTGCCGGAGTCCATGGTAACGTACTCGGCGTTGACCAGCCGGCTGGTCTTTGGCAGGAAGGGGTGATCTGCCAGCATGTTCTCAAAAAAGTTGCCCGGATGAGTTTCCACGATCTCATAGCCCTCAATCCCGGCCACCTTCATGACCTTTTCCACCAGAGCCTCGGCCATGATATAGCTCTCGCCGCCGGGGACCTTCACCACGGCATAGTTCTCCTGGGGGTGCAGCGCGATGGCCAGGTTGCCCGGCAGAGTCCAAATGGTAGTGGTCCAGATGACGAAGGAGAGCTTGTCATACCCAGGGAGTTTTCCCTGGTCGTCGCACATGGGAAACTTCACATAGACAGTAGTGACGGGGTCCTCCTGATATTCGATCTCGGCCTCGGCCAGGGCGGTCTCGTCGTGGGGGCACCAGTACACGGGCTTGAGGCCCTTGTAGATGACCCCCTTCTTATACATGGCCCCGAAGATCTTGACCTCCTCGGCCTCAAAACCGGGGTCCATGGTGAGGTAGGGATGCTCCCAGTCGCCCACCACGCCCAGGCGCTTGAAGCCGGCCATCTGTACGTCCACATAGTGCTGGGCGAACTCGTGGCAGGCGGAGCGGAACTCGGGCACGCTCATCTTCTTGCGGTTGAGCTTGTTTTTCTTGATAATGGCGGATTCAATGGGCATTCCGTGGTTGTCCCAGCCGGGGATATAGGGGGTGTAGAACCCCCGCATGGCGGCGGAACGGACCATGAAATCCTTGATGGACTTGTTCAGGGCGTGGCCCATGTGCAGATCGCCGTTTGAGAAAGGAGGGCCGTCGTGAAGGGAGTAGAGGGGTCTGCCCTCGTTCTTTTTGAGCAGCTCGTGATAGAGGTCCATATTCTCCCAGCTCTCCAGCATAGCGGGTTCCCGGGCCGGCAGGCCCGCCCGCATGGGAAAGCTGGTGTCCGGCAGGTTGATGGTTTTATTATAATCCATTTGCCTGTGCTCCTCCTGTGTAAAATGATAAAAAGCCCTGCATCCATTGGGACGCAGGGCTTTACGCATGTGCCAGATTCGACACTTTATAGATGCCGCCGCATTCGCCCCGATTTTATGGATCGGTGTCATTTGCTTGCATTATATCGTATCACTCGATAAAACGCAACCCGGTTTCCATAAAAATTTAGGGGACCGGCGGCAATCCGAAAGAAAATGTTCAAGGTGCTGTTGGCTACTCCTCCGGCGGCCGGCAGCACACCATGCCCCGTTCGGTGACGAAATAGTCCGCCTGGACGTCGTGGGCCT
Source organism: uncultured Oscillospiraceae bacterium (assembly GCA_910584045.1). Classification (GTDB taxonomy): domain Bacteria; phylum Bacillota; class Clostridia; order Oscillospirales; family Oscillospiraceae; genus Pelethomonas. The sequence continues at coordinate 2,243 of CAJTYO010000004.1, forward strand.
CCAGAGGGATGTCATTCCGCTCCAGCTGGTGGCGGCACAGCAGAATGGAGGGGCAGCTGGTCCTGGGCAGGAAGCGGTCATAGTATCCGCCGCCGTACCCAAGGCGCTCCCCACGGGCGTTGCCCGTGCAGCAGGGGACGATTACCAGGTCCAGCGCCTCCGGCGGCACCGTCTCACAGCGGAGCCGGGGGGCCAGGATGCCGTAGCGTCCGCTGACCAGGTCGCCCATGCCCTCGATCCGCCGGGCCTCCATGACGCCCTTCTCCACGCACAGGGGGACCGCCACGCTCTTTCCGTCCCGCATCATGATGTGGATCAGGCGCATGGTGTCGATCTCTCTCTCCGTCCCCACGTAACAGAAGATCGTCCGGGCCTGCTCATAGACGTCGGAGCGGATCACCTGGCGGCATATGGCCTCGTCCGCCTCCCGGCAGTACACGGGGGAGAGGTTTTTGGCCCGCGCGATCACCTCGGCGCGGAGGGTCTGCTTGGTCATTGCGCATCGCTCCTTACGGTTAGAAATATCAGGGTTTCCCCTTCCCGGCCTCCAGCCTCTCTGCCTTGGTCTTGCAGAAGGCCTCCAGCTGGGGCACCAGGATGACGGCGATCACCAGGGAGGTGAAGCCGCCGTTATATAGGCTGAAGCCGCCGTGGATGGCGGGTATGGAGGTCACCAAAAAATAGTGCATCCCGCCGGCCAGCACGCCGGCCCACCAGCCGTAGTTCCCCGCGATGGGTGCCAGCCCGCTGGCAAAGCACAGCCCCACCAAAATGGCCTGGTTGCTGACAAAAAAGCTGCCGCCCAGGAAATGGACAGTGGCGACGGAGAACAGCACGTAGCCCGCCATAATGGGCCAGATGTTCCCCGGATGGGCTCCCGCCGCCCCGAAGCACACCATGCAGAAGATGATGCCCAGTGTCACGGAGTTGAAGGAGCCGCCCACCAGGATATAGTACAGCACAATCATCAGTCCATACAGGCCGAAGTTCATGATAGCCAGCCCGGGGCCGTACTTGGCGGCGAAATCCGCTTTGTGCCCCGTGTCCTTCAGCAGCTCCAGATAGCCCTTCGCGCTCCTTCCATTGAGTTGCCAGCCCGCCAGGACGCACAGAGCGAAGAAAACGATGCAGAAGGGGAGCACTACCTCCGGATGGCTTCCGCCCAAGGTGGCCTTGATCTCCGGAACAGTGTGGCCCAGGCTCTTATACAGTACCGCTACTGCAAACAGACCAAGCAGCACGCCCGGCAGTGCGGCGGAGTACAGGTCGTACCCCTTATGTACGCTGGGGGAGTGGCTGGCCATGGCGGGGGTCATAAATCCGATGAGCATCCCCACCGCCAGCATCAGCACCACGCCGGAGAGGGTTACCCCTCTCACCTCCTCGCTCCCCGGATAGCGCAGCAGAAGCTCGCTGGCCAGAGGGCACAGGGCGGTGGCGAACATGGCCAGATTGACGTACTTGGGGAAGGGTTCCCGCCGCACCAGGGCGTGGACCATGACTCCCAGGAAGAAGGGCCACATATTAAGAAAATTGATCCCCCAGAAGGAGAACCCGGTGGTAAGGAAGTAGGCGGCGATGGTCCCGCCGCCCACCGCCGCGCCGGGCAGACAGGTCATGGCCGCGCACACGAAGCCCACCAGGGAGACATTTAGAAAGGCTCCGGAGATGCTGCCGATCTCAAAGTAATCCTTGGTCAGCTGGGCCGGGGACATAAGAATCTGGGCCAGCCCCGGCAGCATCTCCCCCCGGTCGGGGGCCGCTATGGCCCCGATCAGGTAGGCCGCCGAGGAGGCCAGCAGGAACAGCCGGATTACATTAACGGTGCTGAGGGAATCCTTTTTCTGGCTTGCCAACGAAACCGCCCCCAATCAACCGAGGGTGCGCTTGGCCGCCTCCACCACGTGCCCGATCAGCACGGAAGTAGTGACGGCGCCCACGCCGCCTGGCACGGGGGTAATGGCCTCCACAATGGGCTCCACCTCCTCGTACACCGCGTCGCCCGCGATGCCGCCCTTGGCCTCGTCCCAGTTGATGGACACGTCGATGACGATCTGCCCGGGCCGGACATACTCCTTGGTCAGACTGCGGAGCACGCCTGCAGCGGACACCAGAATGTCGGCCTCCCTTGCCACGGCGGGCACGTCCTTGGTGCGGGTGTGGCAGGTGGTGACGGTGGCGTTCTTACCCATGAGCATGATGCCTGCGGGCTTGCCTACCACCAGGCTGCGGCCGATGACCACGGCCTTCTTGCCGGTGCAGTCAATGCCGTAGTGATCCAGAATTTCCATGCAGGCGGCGGGGGTGCAGGGGGCGAAGCCCAGCTGCTTGCCCATGAACACGCCGGCGTTGGAGAGGTCGGTCATGCCGTCCACGTCCTTCCGGGGGTCCAGACGGTTGCAGATATAGTCCTGATCGGCTTTGAGATGCTTGGGCAGGGGGCGGAAGAGGAGCACGCCGTGGATATTGTCGTTGGCGTTGATGTCGTCGATGACCTTGAGAAGCTCTTCCTTGCTCACGTCCTCGCTCAGCACGAATTTCTCCACCGCAACGCCCAGGGTCTCGGCCCGCTTGGTGGCGCCCCGCTCATAGCTGAGGTCGTCGGGCCGCTCGCCGCAGCGGACAATGGCCAGGGTGGGGGTCACGCCCTTGGCCTTCACGGCCTCGCACTCGGCGATGATCCGGGCGTTAAGGGCCGCGTTGACTTCTTTTCCTAAAAGCTGTTTAGCCATGATTTTATCCTCTCTTACTTAAAAAATCCCGCCTTGACAGTCTCAAAAATCTCGTCCGCCATGGCGCAGTATTTGTCCAGCATGCCCAGGCACTTCCGGTTCATTTCCTCGGCCAGCTCACGGTTCTGGAGGGTCTTGGTGTTGATGAACACATTGAGGCTGGCGGCCTGGAGGGCGGCCTTGACGCACACCGCGCCGCAGCCCGCGTCGCTGACGGCCAGGCGGCTGCCCTTCTCGGCAAAAACCTTGATAGCGTCCAGAGCCTCGCAGCACAGCTCCATGATCTTCACGGGTACCTGGCAGGCCACGATGGTGGCCTCCTCCAGGACCTTGTCCCGGCTGGGGTCGTCCTTGGGGATGCCGTAGGCCTTGGCCAGGGGCTCGAAGCCCTTGGCGTCCAGGGCGATCTGGTCCAGCAGGTCCTTTTGCAGCTGGTCGCATTTGGCCTTGAGGGCGATGATCTCCTCCTCCACGTCGGCATACTTCTTTTTGCCCACGGTGAGGGAGCCCACCATATTGCCCAGTGCGGTGCCGATGGCTCCCACCAGTGCGGAGGCCCCGCCGCCGCCGGGAACAGGGGCGTTGGAGGCTAGAACGGTTACAAACTCAGTGCAGGATGCTTGTGCGAAATCCATAGTTTTCTCCTTTCTTCGCGCCCATTGGGCGCGAGGGGAAGTATTTTCTTCAATCAATTTTGCCCTGCCGGGCAGGCCTGCTTTTCATGTAAGCGAAAAGCAGCAAAAGATTTCTTAAGGAACTATGTTCCTTAAGAATCCGCCTCCACTGCGAGGGTTGCTTTTACGCTGCGGCCTGACTGGCAAGTTCCTCTTGCACGGCTCCATGGGCCATGCGAAGCGTTGGCGGATGCGCTCTGCTGGGAGGCTTCGGCTGCAATGTTGATGCGGCGGCACTCAACGCTTCTTCGCCAAAATACAGTACCACTCCGACTGTTCCGCCGGGAACGGAGCCTGGGCCGGATGCGGCATCAGCCGCTCGACCCGATATCCTAAATTCCTCAGGGCGTTTTCTACCACGCTGCGCTTGATGGGATGATAAAGCTCCTGGAATACCTCCCGCTGAAGGGCCTTTCCCTCCCGTTCCAATGTGAACACGATATGAAAGGTGATCGTCCCGTTCCCGTGGTGCTCCCAGAATTGAATGGTGTCCACCCGCAGGCCATCGTGGAACATGGGGCGGTAAAAATAATACTGCTGCTTCTCCGATGTGATCTTGTCCCAGTTGCGTGTATCCAGATAGAGATATCCGCCGGGCTGTACCAGACGGTCCATTGCAGTCAAAGTTCGTACAGCGTCTTCATTCGATACATAGGCCAGGGAATTACCCGTACTCATCACGCAGTCGTACATCCCTGGAGCGGTTCGGTCGATCTCCCGAAAATCAGAGCGGAACAGATCCACCGCAAGGCCGCGCTTTTCTGCTTTTTCCCGGCATCTGGACAGCATTTCCTCGCTTAAATCAGAGCCGGTCACCTGATACCCCAGCTCTGCCAGCTCCAGCGTCAGATTCCCGCTGCCGATGGAACAGTCCAGCAGTGTTTTGACATCCGTACCGGCAAAAACGATCTTATAATGCTGTTGAAATATATCCCACCCCTGCTGATTGAACCGCAGATCGTAGATATCCGCGCGGTCATATAGAGACATTTTTTGTACCCCCGTTTCAGAAATCGAAAAAGAGGACCTGCATACAGCGCAGTTGCGGCAGATGGAGGCTCTCACGCCTCAAAGAACACCAATGTCCCCCGCTCTCCGGGTTCCGGCGGACTGACTCCCGCCGCGATTGCCAGTTCCTCCACATCCTCCCCCCAGAAATCCTCCGAAAGCCGCTCGGCGGGCAGATTGAAATACAAATGCGAATGACTGTTTGCCGGAAAGACTCTCTCCTCTGCCAGCAGCTCCCGCCATTGGCGCCCCATACTGCCGTAGAAGCGGACGGTCCGGGTCAAATCCTCGCCATCCGGATTTTCCGTAACCAGCAGTATGTTGAGGGATTGTCCCGCCTTAGCAGGATTTTCCGCGGGAATCAGCATATGAAAGCGGATCATTTGTCCTCCTCCACCCACCTGTTCCATCCACCCTGCGGATCGTCAGAGAGCCCCAGCAGACAAGCTGCGGAGACGTGGTGGTGGCGGCAGATTCTGACGATTTTCTCGGAGGTGGTAGTCTTTATTCCGTTCTCCATCTTGTTTGCCTTCATACCAATGCAATCACCCAGCGACTTCTGTGTCTCGTTGTGCTGTTTGCGGACTTCTCGAATGCGCTGAACAAACAATTCTTTTGAGAAGATAAAAACGCCTTGACGTCAGCAGCTTACATGGCATAGTCTCTTTTAGAGACATTTCTAACTGTAGACGGCCCGGCCCGAATGCGGAAGACAGGACAGAGCGCACCATGGCAACAGAAGAGTAAAGAGAGAACAGGCCGGCGGTCTTACGCAAAGAAAACCCCGGCGGCGGAGCCCGCCGCCGGGATAGAATTAGTTCTCTTGCTTCGATTTCGGCTTATACCGAACTTCCATCCTTTTTCAGCCTATGCTGGATAAACCGGGGAAAAATCTTAGAACAAACCGGAGACCTTCCCCGTCTCGGTATCCACATCGACGCGGCGGTAGGCCGGGTCGGAGCTGGTGCCGGGCATCATGGAGATGGTGCCGGCCATGGGGCACAGGAACTTCGCGCCGCCGTACTCCAGAATGTCGCGGATGGGCAGCCGCCAGCCCTTGGGCACGCCCTTCCAGCTGGGCTCGTGGCTCAGGGACAGATGGGTCTTCACCATCATGGTGCAGTAGTCGGCGTACTTGGGATCGCTCTCGAACCGCTTGGCCTTCTCCAGGGCCAGAGGAGCCCAGTCCACGCCGTCGGCCCCGTACACTTCCTTGGCGATCATCTCCACGCGCTCGCGCAGGGGCATCTCCAGGGGGTACAGGAACTTGATCTCATTGGACTCCTTGCAGGCGTCCACCACGGTCTCGGCCAGCTCAACGGCGCCCTCGCCGCCCAGCCGCCAGTGGTTGCTCAGCGCACAGCGCACGCCCTTCTCGGCGCACAGCTTGCGCAGCAGGGCGATCTCAGCCTCGGTGTCAGTATAGAACTGGTTGATGCAGACCACGGGCACGATGCCGGACTTCTTGATGGTCTCCACATGGTGGAACAGGTTCTCAGTGCCCTTCTCCAGCAGCTCCAGATTCTCCTTGGTGTACTCCTCGGGCAGGGGACGGCCGGCCACGACAGTGGGGCCGCCGCCGTGCATCTTCAGCGCCCGGATGGTTGCCACCAGCACGGACACGTTGGGAGTAAGGCCGCTCAGGCGGCTCTTCACGTTCCAGAACTTCTCAAAACCGATATCGGCAGCGAAGCCGGACTCGGTGACATGGTAATCGAACAGCTTCAGCGCCAGCCGGTCGCCGATGACGGAGGACTGGCCGATAGCGATGTTGGCGAAGGGGCCGGCATGGATCAGCACGGGCTGATGCTCCACGGTGTAGCAGACGGTGGGATTGATGCAGTTGCGCATCCAGGCGGTCATGGCGCCGGCCACCTCCAGGTCCTCGGTGGTCACGGGCTCGCCCTTGCGGTTGTAGGCCACAACGATTTTGCCGATGCGCTCGCGCAGATCCTTCAGATCCTTAGCCACGGCCAGAATGGCCATCAGCTCAGAGCCCACGGCGATGCCGAACTTGCTCTCCATGAGGTAGCCGTCCTTGTTGCCGCCCACGCCGATGATGATGTTGCGCAGACCCTGGGCGCAGAAGTCCAGCACCCAGCCCATCTCCACCCGCTTGGGGTCGATGTCCAGACGCTTCAGGCCGCGCTTGGCCAGCTGCTCGTCGTCATAGTTGCGCTCGTGCTGCATACGGGCGTTCAGCGCCACCATGGCCAGGTTGTGGGCGTTCATGATGTCGTTGATGTCGCCGGTGAGGCCCAGGGAGAACTCGGTCATGGGCATCAGCAGGGCGTTGCCGCCGCCGGCGGCGGTGCCCTTGACGTTCATGGTGGGGCCGCCGGAGGGCTGGCGCAGGCAGCCGCCCACGTTCTTGCCGATCTTACCCAGACCCTCGATGAGGCCCAGGGAGACGGTGGACTTGCCCTCGCCCAGGGGGGTGGGGGTGATGGCGGTGACCTCGATGAACTTGCCGTCGGGCTTGTCCTTGAGGCGGTTCATGATCTTGATGAAGTCCAGCTTGGGAGTCTTGCCGTAGGGGATGATCTCATCGGGCTCCAGACCCAGCTTCTTGCGGAACTCCTCCACAGGGGGCAGAGTGCGCTCCGCTTCCTCAGCGATCTGCCAGTCCTTGTACTCGGTGGGATCGAGGGTCACCCGCCCGGTGACCGGGTCCACGTACTTGCCGTCCTTGAATTCGATTGCCATAGGAATCCTCCTTGTTTCCCGGGATATTTCACCACCCCCGGGAACGTATTTATTTTGACGCCGCGCTTCATTCGTCCACGACCCCGGCGCCAATAACGGGATGAAACCGCAGCGATGCCGCGGAAAAAGGGGAGCGAAATTTGTCCGCCCCATTCATCCGATAAAAAGTATAACAAATTCCGGATTTTTTTGCAAGCGGCAAAATGACAAAATTTTCACAATATCCTTGTGCAAGCCTACAACGCCCCCGCCTCAGGGGATGGTCCAGCCGCGGTCCGCGCGGTTGAAATAGCCGGTCAGCCGCTCGGGATGATGGAAGCACTCAAATACCGCGTCCAGCCCGAAGGCGTCGTAGATGCACCCGTAGAGCTCGCTGCCGAAGCTGTAGACCGCCAGCTGGTCCAGGGGCTTTTCGCCGTAGAGATAGGCGTTGAACCATACCTCCTCCCACTGCCGCTCCATGTCCGCCTTGGTAAACGCTCCGGCCCTGATCCGCTCCACCGTTTCGCAGAAGAGCCGGAAATGCTCCGGAAAGTGTTCGTTGAGCAGAGGGATCGACGGGACCCCAAGATCGGGCGGCTGGTCCGGCTCGATCCGCCGGGAGATCACGCCCTCGGCGTTGTTGCAGAACTTCACCGCCATGCCCTCCCAGGCAAAGCCCCGGATATACTGGTCCAGCAGGCTCTGCTCCCCGGAGATGCCCTCCGCCATTTTCATCATCTGCAGATGGTGCATTTCATGGAGGACGATCCGGGGCAGGTCCTCTATGGTGCAGTATTCGTCTATTCCGAAGAGGTCCAAATGGAGCGCCCCCTCGTGGGGGTAGCCGAAGGACCGCCCGAAGCTGAGGGTGGAGACCACCGCCGGGTCCGGGATCATGTCCGTCCCCTTGGGGAACATCCCCGCCAGCCGGCCCTGCATCTCCGCCAGAAAATCGTCCGTAAACAGGGCCTTCAGCCGCTCATACCGGTCCTCGTATTTTCGCGGGTCCCGGAGGCAGTCCAGCCACTGGCCGTGCTTTTCCCGCAGATGGTTCTTCCGGTGGTCCCCGCTGAGGTCCGGGATCTCCTCCGGCGGGATGCTATCCAGCCGGGAGAAGTAGTCGATCAGATGCTCCGCCGAGGGGAGCTCGTAGCGGCGCAGCTCAAACCGGTAGTCCTCGTGGGCGAGGACCGCCCGCGCCGCCTCCCGGTCCCCCGGGCGGACGCCCAGGCCGGACACGTATTCCAGCATCAGCGGGATGCTGGACATGCGGAGTTCCATCTACTACTCCGCCTCTACCGGCTTGACGGACATCCCTGTCACGTTCTCCACGCTGTCCAGTACCAGAACGGCGCTGCCCGCGCCAACCCTGGTCAGCGTGTCGTCGCCCTTGGCGGATTTCTCCAGATAACCCGCCGCCGCGGCCAGGTCGGTGCCCTCCGAGGTCTGGTAGATGGTGAATTCTACAGTTGTGTCGCCCCGCAGCTTCTTGCTGACCTTGTTGACCGTGGCGATCTGGTTCTCCTCCAGCAGTCCCTGGGCAAGCCCGTCCTCGGTCAAAGCGGCGTTCATGGCTGTGACCTCGGCGGGGGACAGGGAGGAGGTGTGGTTTTTGGTGTTGTAGTTATATACGTAGTAGCCCCCCACGCAGGCCGCGCCAATGGCAAACAAAGTTACCAGCAGCACAATCTGCCGTTTCTGCATCTTAAGGCTCTCCCCCTTGTCATAGAGCAGACCAAATCGACGCCCGATGGGCATGGTCGCCGTCAAAAAGAGGATCAGCAGTACGGACTCCAGGGGGAACAGGGCCAGGTTCTTGATAATCCGGGGCAGCTGGAAGATGGTGTAAGACTTCCCTAGGATCATCTTGTAGTACACCCACATGATGGGGGTGTTCATAACGATATTGACGAAGAAGTCGATACAGAACCGGGAGAGGATGACCCGGGTGGCGGTAACTCTGGCCCGGTAGAGAAACAGAGCGAAGATCAAGGACCCGGCGATCTCGATGAAGATAAAGGGAAAGAAATAGGCCCCCGAGGGGAACAGCAGGCAGCCGAGGGTGTCGGAGATGGCGGCGGCCACGATGGCCACCACGGGGCCGAAGACCATCGCGCCAAAGGCGTTAACGAAAAAGGCGATGTTGATCTTCAGATCGGCGGCAATGGGGATACCCAGGCTCTTGAGTGCCACGCGCAGGGCGATCATCAGTGCTGCGAACACCAGCATCCGGGTGTCCCGCAGCTCCGCGGCGGCGTCTCTCCAGTATTCCTTGGAGAAGGGGGAGGCATACAGGGTGGTGGATTTAACCACACGGTTCATCGCGCCGTCACCTCCTCTCCAGTCATCTGACGAGGGCCGGTCCCGTGGGCCGGGACGCAGGGGTGTTGGGTACGCTTCATAGGCGTTCCTCCTTAAAATTCCGCCCCAATGGGGCTGTTTTTAGGAGGTAAAGTCTCAAGCTGCCTTCGGGGGCCCGAAATAAAACGTGCCAATCCAAGCCGCAAACTGCGGCCAAGATTGGCACGGATCACATCCCGGAATGGGCGTAAAAGCAGCTATTCGGCCCTTTGCGCCTCTAATTTCCCCGAGGATGGTCGTTTATTCTTCGGCTCAACGACCGTCCCGGCGGCGCAAGCGCCGCCTGGTAGCGGATGCAGCATGACATCGTAGGCCCTATTTCGCGGGGGCCTTTCGTGCAGGGGCAACTTCCCAGCCTCCTGCCACTTTACGCGCCATGCTTACTCTACCAATCCTATTTTGTTGCGCCGCCGGGACCCTCACCCCAGCGACAGCCCTATCATACACCAAGACGGCAGATATTGCAAGTTCTTTCGCAAAGATTTTGCGGAATTTTTCAGCCCGCCAGCGCCGAGCCGATCTTCTTCATCCGGTTGAGAACGATGTCCCCCACATTGGCCAGATCCTCGGCGGTGAAGGCGTAGCGGAAGTTGTCGGAGAACAGAATCTGCGCGTTGGGCGGAAACTCGTCGTCCCCCGCCCAGAGGAGAAGCTGGATGGTCAGCCCCTCCATCAGCTCCAGCTCCCAGCCGCAGTCGCTGCGGCTCAGCCGCTTGGCGGGGAGCTTTTCCATGATCTGGTTGAGCGCCTCCGGCCGGCTGCCATAGGAGAAGGCAAAGCGCTTGATGCACCTTCCCGTGAACTGCTGGAGGTAGACCTCCCCCCAGGGGAACTCCCGATAGGTCAGATATTGGCCCAGGCTCTGGGCCTTCCGTCCGTCCAGAAGGTATCGCAGAAAGAGGATGCGCTCCGCGTTGGACAGCGGCGCTGGGCCTATCACCGTGTAGTCCGGATGGGAGACGGAGAACGTCTCCCCCAAGAGGTTCATGGTTATGACGCGGGACTTTCCGTCGTAGGGGAGGCCGCACCGCGCAGCCATCTCGGCTGGGTCCATTTCTCTGTATTTTTCCAGGTAAAACTCCAGGGGTTTTTCTTCTTTGTTATTTACAACGTCCATAGTCACTCCCTCTTTTTTGTAGCCCCGGGCTTCTGCCGCTGCGTGAGGGGGGATTTCGGCCTTATCCCCACAGGGCCGAGAGCATCGGGATGATCTGCTTTTTCCTCGACATAACGTGGGGCAGAAACGCCTCGTGCTCCTTCAGCTCGGTATTGAACGCCTGCTGGAACGTATCTTCCCCGCCGACACACAAAATCTTGCTTCCCTCCATCAGCACGTCTGTCAGCATCAGAAGGATCATGCTGTACCCGTGCTCCTCCTTCGCCGCCTCCATCAGGCGCAGGAACTCCTCCTTCCGCCGCAGCTGGCGCTCGGAATCCACGCAGGTGATCTGTCCCACGCCGAAGTCGTACCCCGCGATGTGGAATTCCTTGAAGTCGGTGAATAAAAGCTGCTCCACCGGCTTGTCTTCCGGTGTGGAGGCGGAGAAAATCTCCCGTCCCAGCTCCTCCAGAGACAGGTCCGCGATGTGGGCCAGCCGTTCCGCCATGCGTCGGTCCCGCTCCGTGCAGGTGGGGGACTTGAACATCACCGTGTCCGACACAATGGCCGCCGCCATCAGGCCTGCCAGCTTCGGCGAGGGCATCAGCCCTCTCTCCTGATACATCCCCGCCACAATGGTGCATGTGCTGCCCACCGGCTCGTTGCGGAAATAGATGGGATTCTTCGTCTGGATGTCCGCCAGACGGTGGTGGTCAATGATGGCCAGAATGTCCGTTTCCTCCAGTCCGGGCACCGACTGGGCCGCCTCGTTGTGATCCACCAGCACAACCCGCTTGCGCCGGGGCCGGATGAGGTGATACCGGGACAGGGACCCCACCACGCGCTCCTCCGCGTCCAGTATGGGATAGCTGCGGTAGCGGCTCTTCAGAACGACCTCCTGTACGTCGTCAATATAGTCGCTGAGATGGAAAGCGGTGATATTTTCCCGCTGAGAGAGTCGTCCTACCGGTATTGCCTGAAAAATGCGGCGTACAGTGCGGTAGCTGTCATAGGGGGTGGAGATAATGCAGGTGTTTGCCGCCGCATCCCGCACGTCGTCGGGCAGCTCCGCCTGGCAGAGAATGATGCAGGCCACCCCGAACGCCGCCGCCTGCCGCAGCATATCCGGCTGGTTGCCGCAGATGAGGATGGTATCCTTCTGCCGGAAGGGGGGCAGCTCCGAGGACTGAGGCAGGGCCAGCACCACCTCTCCGGAGATGGTGTTGACCACCTCCGACGACTCGCCCAGCAGTTGGCCTTCCAGCACGCTGAGGATGTTGAACAGCGGCACCTCGTTCAGCCGGGGGTCCTCAATGGTCTTCATATCATAGGCGGCGATGTCTCCCCCGGTCATCATGCCCCGCAGGCAGCCGTCGTCATCGGCGATGGGAATGGCGGAGATGTGCTTGTCCGCCTCCATGGCGGACCAGGCCCGGTTGACCGTCACCGCTTCGTGCAGGACCGGGGGCGTGTCATAGTCCAGGTCCTGCACCTGGGTGCGCATACTCTTGATGAGCATGGGCGCTTCGAAGCCGAAGCGGTTGAGGATCAGCCTGGTCTCGTCGCTGATGTGTCCCAGCCGGGCGGCGGTGTACTGCCGGTCTCCGGTGGCGTTGCGCAGAGCGGTGTAGGCCATTGCGGAGACAATGGAATCCGTGTCCGGATTCCGGTGGCCGGTAACATAGATCTGTTCCATAGTTTCTCACTCCTTGTCAAGGATCGTCTCGCCGCGCGGCGGGGCGGATATGCCGGGATCAGCGGGCGCCGAGAGTTTCGCAGTACGCGTCTATGTCGAAGGGGTCCAGTCCGCTGTCTTTCCGCAGGTACAGCGGGTGATGGGGATGTCCCCTCCGGGACCGCGCGCCGGCGGTGAACCACTGCGCACCGTACTGCCGTCCCGCCTCCGCCATATCCCGGACGCAGAGGGGCAGATAGGCCCGCTGTTCGATGATGGTCCCCCATGCCGCCCACACAGCCGGAGCGGCGGACAGGGACAGCGCGTAGGCAAAGGCCGCCAGATTCTCCCGGTGGAGCGCCGGGTTCAGCTCCCGCTCCATATCTCCGGGCCGGGTGGCCCGCTGGGCGTAGACATTGCACATGATGAAGCTGTCGAAGCCGTTGTGGAGCGCCACCCGCTCCACACTTTTGAGAGTGTTGTCCAGCGCGCCGGGGGCGGCGGTGGAGGGGTTGACGCCGATGCAGATCAGCGGAGCCGCCCCCCGGGTGCCCAGAAGATACCGGTACTCCTGATAAGTATGGGGCACATACAGCCATTTTGATACGTCGTAATCCGGAGAGGGGGCCAGCGCCTCCTCCAGAGCCGGGCCAAAGCCGGTCAGCTCCGTCTCCGTTGTCAGACAGCCGGGAATATGCATAATCCCGCCTCCTTCCTGCTTCCGGGAACAGTGTACCACAACTCCATAGGTCCGCGCAACTATAAATGCGAGCCGCAGGCGGTCGTGAAAGAAAAACCTCTTGACATACATAGATAATCTATGTATATTATACATATATCATCTAGGGTAAGGGAGAGCACGGACATGCCGAAAAAGGAGAGCGGGAGCGTATCCCTGCTGGTGCTGGCTCTGCTGAGGGGACGGGAGATGTACGGCTACCAGATCATCGAGGAGCTGGACAGGCGCAGCGAGCACGTGTTTCAGATGAAGGAGGGCACCCTGTACCCAGTGCTCCATGCCCTGGAGAAGGAGCGTCTGGTGTCCGCCCGGGAGGAGGAGACGGCAAAAGGCCGTACCCGGCGGTACTACGCTGTCACGGAGAAGGGCCTCCGGGCTCTGGAGGAGAAGGAGAAGGAGTGGCTGACGTTTTCCCGCGCGGTGACGGCCATCCTGGCGGGGGCGTAAGCGATGGACAAAATAGAATGGCTGGACGCGGCCACGGCGAAAATCCGCTTCCGCCCGGACCGGAAGGCTGTCCGGCGGGAGCTGGAGGCCCATCTGGAGGACCTGCGGGAGGCGTCCGGGCTGGGAGAGGCGGCGGCTCTGGGGGCCCTGGGCGACCCGGGAGAGATTGCGGAGGAGCTGGGCCGTATCCACCGGCCCTGGATGGGGTATCTGTGGCGGGCGAGCCAACTGGCGTTAATCGGAGCGGCGGCGATGTACTGCCTGGTGCTGGCGCTGCTGGCGGCGCGGCCGGGATATTCCTATCGTGCGCTTCCCGGTATGGATTTGTACAATTTTCTGCGGGAGGACGCCGGCACGGCGGAGTCCCTGTGCGGGCAGCCCGCCATAGAGGAGCGGGAGCTCTCCGCCGGTACGGTCCTCAAAACCGGCGGCTATACCATCCGCAATGGCCGAAGCGTTTACCGCCTGGTCAGCGGGCAGGATGGCCCTCAGTGGCATTTGTACATAGATCTGAATGTTACCATGAGCCGGTGGGAGGAGCCGCTGGACTGCTGGCGGATTATTTCCGGCTTTCGGACAGACGCTGGGCGCGTGGAGAAGGGCGACTGCTCCCGCGTCTCCGTGGACTGGGGCTTCTGGCAGAAATGCGCCTTCGAATTATCAGATTTTCCGGAGGATGCGGAATGGGTGGAGCTGGACTTCGGCTACGGCGAGCTGAAGCGGACCCTGCACATTGATCTGACGAAGGAGGCGGAGGTATGAGGAAAAATCGCATGCTTTGGCCCCGCAGGGCGAAGATCGTCCGTAATCTCCTGCTGTCCGCTCTGCTGGGCTTTCTGATGTGGGACGCGTGGGGATGGCCGGCGTTTTCCTTTCGCGCGGATCTGCGCCGGACGGAACGGCGTATGCTGCTCCCGGAGCCTGAGCTGGCGGCGGAGATCGAGACTGCCGGCGGCGTACCGTACCGGATCGAGCTGGCGGGAGATGTGGCGGTGACGGCCTATCCGTCCCGCGGGACGTTTTTCACTATTGCCAACCACAGTGTACACCGCCTGGAGGAGGGCCCCAATCTGCTCTGTCTTCCCCGCCCCGTGGAGCTGCCGGATGAGGAAGGACAGCCGCTGACCTGTGTCTGCTATGCCGTCCTCCGTCCCCCGAAGGCGGCCGCACGCGCTGTTCTGGCGCTCCATAACGACGGCGGAGACTTTCGGGAGGAGGGTGTCCGCGAGGGGGACGTCTACCTCTTTTATGTCCGTCCGGAGCCGGATGAGAATGGGCGCGTCCGGATCAGCAGCTCCTGGTTTTTGATGAAGGAGTTGAATTATGAGCTGGATTTTTTTGATAAGGACGGAGACAGCATCTGCCGTATTTCCGGATAAGATAAGGGGAGGAGGCCCGGACGCGCGCCGCGTCCGGGCCTTTCTTCCATGCTCAATGTCCGATGGTGGCCACCAGCACGGCCTTGATGGAGTGCATCCGGTTTTCCGCCTCGTCGAAGACCACGGAGTGAGGGCCCCGGAACACCTCGTCGGTGACCTCCCGGATGTCCACGCCCTTGTCCTTCCACTCCTTGGCCAGTTTGGTCTCGAAATCGTGGAAGGAGGGCAGGCAGTGGAGATACAGCACATTTCGGTTCCCCGTGCGCTCCAGGGTCTGTTCTGTGACCCGATAGGGGGTCAGCAGCTTGGCCCGCTCGGGAATCAGCGCCTCCTCGCCCATGGAGGCCCAGATGTCGCCGTAGATCACGTCCGCGCCGGTGAGGGTGCCCTCGTCGCTGGTGATCTCAATGGTGGCTCCGGTCTGCTTCGCCACCTCCTGGACCCGCCCCAGGATGGATTGGTCCACGCCGTCCACCAGCTGCTGTGGCCCCAGACCCACGAAGTGCATCCCCATCTTGGCGCAGCCGTACATCCAGGCATAGCACATATTGTTGCGCACGTCCCCGGGGAAGACCACCTTCACATCCTTGAGGGGCTTGGCGCAGTGCTCCTCAATGGTCATCATGTCGGCCAAAATCTGGGTGGGGTGGTCCGCGTCGGTCAGGCCGTTCCACACGGGCACGCCGGCGTATTTTGCCAGATCCTCCACCACCTTCTGGTCGAAGCCCCGGTACTCAATGCCGTCGAAGAACCGGCCCAGGACCTTGGCGGTGTCCTCCATGCTCTCCTTTTTGCCCATCTGGCTGCTGCCTGCGTCCAGATAGGTGACGTGGGCCCCCTCCTGGGTGGCTGCCACCTCGAAGGAGCAGCGGGTCCGGGTGGAGGTTTTCTCAAAGAGCAGCACGATGTGCTTGCCCTTCAGGGCGGGCTCGCACACCCCGGCGCGGCGCTTGGACTTCAGGTCGTGTCCCAGGTCCAGCAGGTAGCGGATCTCCAGAGGGGTGAGGTCCATCAGGGTCAGGAAGGATTTGCCTTTCAGATTGATTGCCATATAGAGTCTCCTTTACATACAGATTAAAAGTCAATTCCAGGGGTCCGGGCCTACGGCTCCTCCCGCACAAAGGGCATGCTCATGCACCGGGGGCCGCCCCGGCCCCGACTGAGCTCGCTGCACGGGATGGTGTGGACGGTGATGCCGTTGTCCTCCAGGATGCGGTTGGTGACATAGTTGCGCTCATAGACCACCACCTCGCCGGGCGCGATGGCCAGGGTGTTGCTGCCGTCGCTCCACTGCTCCCGGGCGGCGTCAATGGGGCTGTCGGAGCCGCACTTGATCAGCGTCGCCCGGTCCAGCTCCAGGTGTTCCTTGAGGATGTCCTCCAGACGCCCCTGCTCCTCCCGGATGCGGACCTTGCCGTCCGTCAGCTCCATGACGTACACCGTGATCTCCCGGAGGATGTTGGGGTGGACGGTGAACTTGTCCCGGTCCACCATAGTGAACACGGTGTCCAGATGCATGAAGCTGCGGGTTTTGGGGATGTTGAAGGCCAGAATCTTCTTGAAGGTTTTGCTGATGGACAGCACCGTGTGGGCGAACTTGTCCACGCTGTCCTCCTCGGTCCGCTGGGAGATGCCCACGGCGATAACCTGGGGGGAGAGAATCAGGATGTCCCCGCCCTCCAGGGAGCTGGTCTCCCCTCGGTCGTACCACTTGGGGGCGTCCTTATAGACGGGGTGGTACTGGAAGATAAATTTCCCGAACAGGGTCTCCCGGTTCCGGGTCACCGTGTGCATCCGATGGAGGGACACGCCGGTGCCGATGGTGGCGAAGGGGTCCCGGGTGAAATACAGGTTGGGCATGGGGTCGATCAGGAAGGGGTACTCATCTGAGCGAAAGCTGAGGTAGTCCGCCAGCTTCCCTGTCTCGAAGCCCCGCACGTCGCTCTTGCGCACGCCGGCCATCATGGCGTCCACCAGCGTGCCGTTGTCCATCTCCGAGAAGTAGTCCCCCAGAATCTCCCGAATGCGGTGGTTCTCCAGCCCCGCCTCGTCCAAAAACTGCTCCGTCAGCTCCCGGCGGACCTCCGGCGGGGCGATGGTCTCCTCCACCAGGTCCCGCAGATAAACCACCTCCGCCCCGTTCTCCCGCAGGCACTGGGCAAAGGCGTCGTGCTCCGCCTGGGCTACCTTCAGATAGGGTATGTCGTCAAACAGCAGCCGCTCCAGATATTCCGGCATCAGGTTTTCCAGCTCCCGGCCCGGACGGTGGAGCATCACCGTTTTCAGCCGCCCGATCTCCGAGGTGTTGTGCAGCCCGGTTTTCAGCCGCGTTTCAGTTGGCATATGCGCATCACTCCTTTTCTGGTATTAGGATGACCCGTTTTACTGGCGGCATACATCCTTTTTCCCGCGGGACCCTGTTTCCAAATTGTTTCCGAATCGTCTTCAAAAAGATGCAAGAATGATACACGCCTCTGTAAAATATAGGAGAGCCGGGAGGAACTTTTTGCCCCCTGGCCGCGTCTATACCAGCAGAGGAAGAAACCCGTAAAAATTCATCCCATGTTATGGATGAGGAGGAGCAAACATGAAACCATATGGAAAGAAGTCGGCGGCGCTGGTTTTGGCGCTATGCCTGCTGTTGGGCCTGCTGTCCGGCTGCGGAAAGAAGGCGAATGACCAGCAGCTCTCCGCTAACGTGTACGTGCCCAGCTATCTGGACGTGGATCTGAACGTGGATTCCGTCCGAGGCGGCTGTGCCGACAGCGAGAATATCTATCTCCTGGGTCAGGTGGATCACCGGGAGAAAATCGAAGATCCCGAGACAGGGGAGAGCTATTACAACGTCAACTATACTTATCAAATCTGCCGTATTCCCGTAGACGGCGGTCCGGCGGAGATGCTGCCCAATTACGTCTCCCCCTCCGTCCCGGAGGGCAAGGAGGGCAACGCCTACGTGGAGGGCCTGACCGTCGGCGCGGACGGCACCCTCTGGGTTCAGGAGACCGTGGACGTCTGGGGCGGGTCCGATTGGAAGTATCCCGGCGGCATCATCATGGACGACATGCTCCGCTCCGCCACGGCTATGGCGGAGGACGCGCCCGCCGACGTGGAAGAGCCCGCAGACGAGGACGCGCCCGCGGAGGAACCTGTGGACGAGAGCTGGTCCGTCACCGTCCGCCGGCAGCTGGACAGCACGGGCAGCGAGCTGGCGAGGATCGATATGTCCAACCTGGAGGAGAAGCTGACGGGTATGCTGGAGGAGGGGGCGTACATCAACAACTCCTCCTTCGACCGGGACGGCAACCTGTATGTCACCACCGAGACGGATGTCTACGTCCTGGACCCCCAGATGAACCTGCTGTTCACGCTGGAGGGCGAGGATATGTGGTATGAGCTCATCCAGCTGGGCGACGGCCGGATGGGGATGCAGAAGTGGACCTATGACGAGACGACGGAGACCAGCACCAACACCCTGCGCACCATCGACCCGGCCGCGCAGGACTGGGGAGAGGAGTACCTTCTGCCCAACAACGGCTACAGCTTCTACCCCGGCGGCGGGGACTACCTCTTCTATTACCAGATCGCCGACGCCATCTTCGGCGCGAAGCCCGGCGAGACCCGGGAGGACGGGTTGACCGTCCTGGCGGGGGAGAAGCTCTTCTCCTGGATCGAGGCGGACATCAACACCGATAACGTCCGGTTTTTCAATTTCCTGCCCGATGGGCGGGTGGCCGCGGTTATCCAGGAGTGGAAAGAGGACAAGGCAGACGTAGGCGCCGTGGTCCTGACCTCCACTCCCAGGGAGCAGCTGCCGGAGAAGACCACTCTGGTCTACGCCACGCTGTATCTCAACTACAACGTCCGGAACCAGATCATTGCCTTTAATAAGAAGAGCGACAGCTACCGCATCGAGGTGAAGGATTACTCCGAGATTGACTCCGAGGGAGACGGGAGCGCCGCGCTGCAGAAGCTGAACACCGAGATTCTGGCCGGCACGATCCCGGACATTCTGGACACCAACAGCCTGCCCGTGCGCATCTACGGCTCCCGGGGGATTCTGGAGGACCTGTGGCCCTACATCGAGAAGGACCCCGACCTGGGCCGGGACGCGCTGATGACCCGCCCCCTGACGGCCAACGAGCAGGACGGCAAGCTCTATGAGATCTTCCCCCGCTTCAGCATCCGCACGGCGGCGGGGGCCAGGGAGATCGTGGGGGACCGGATGAGCTGGAACCTTGCGGATCTGCACGAGGCCCTGGAGAGGATGCCCGAGGGCTGCTCCATCTTCGGCCAGAGCGACACTCGGGACGATATGCTGGGCATGGTGCTCTACCAGAACATGGACAGCTTCGTGGACTGGAGCACGGGCAAGTGCTCTTTCGACAGCGATGGATTCAAGTCCCTGCTGGAATTCGCGGGAAGCTTCCCGGCGGAGTTTAAGTGGGAGGACGTGGACTGGGATCAGTGGGAGGAGGAGGAAGTGCGGGCTCTCAACGGCCGGCAGCTGCTGCTGGCCTGCTCCGTCAGCAGCTTTGACTACTGGTCCATCCAGCGGCTGAGCAGCTCCTTTGGCGGCGAGTTCTCCTACATCGGCTATCCCCGGGAGGACGGGCGAGTGGGCAGCAGCTTTACCTACAGCCAGGGCGTGGCCATGACCTCCTCCTGCCGGGACAAGGACGGGGCCTGGTCCTTCCTGCGCCAGACCCTGCTGCCCGCGGAGGATGAGAGCGTGAGCTACAACTTCCCCATAAACAAGGCGGACTTTGATAAGATGGTGGAGAAGGCCCTCACCCCCCAGTACGAGACCGACGAGAACGGCGATCCCCTTCTGGACGAAAACGGGGAGCCTGTCCTGATGGACCTGGGCGAGTACTGGATCAGCGCGGACGTGAAGTTCAAGCTGCACACCACCACCCAAGAGGAGGTGGATCAGGTGATGGCCTTGTATAACGCGGTGGACTCTGTTTTCCGCTACGACGAGAAGATCTACGACGCGGTCCAGGAGGTGGCGGGCAGCTACTTCTCCGGCGACAAGCCCCTGGACGACGCCGCCAGTCTGATTCAGAGCAAGGTCACGCTGTACGTCAACGAGAGCAAATAGCCGGAAAAATAAAACAAGTGTGATAAAAGTACGATGCAAAAATGATGCAAGCGGATGGTATAAAGGAAAAAGCTTGAAGATGCAAGGAGGAACCATCCCTATGAATAAGCCTGTAAAGCGGATACTGTGCCTGCTGCTTAGCCTCAGCCTGCTGCTGGCTCTGGCGGCCTGCGGCAAGGATAAGGAGCAGGACGACACCCAGCAGCTCTCCGGCACGGTGTACGTACCTGAGTTCATGGATCTGAACCTGGACCTGGGAAAGAACTTTGACATTGACGGCGGCTGTACCGACGGAACCAACGTCTATCTGCTGGTGTCCATCTACCCCGACTGGGAGGCCGGTGAGACCGGGGATACGCGCACCACCATCATGTGCGTCCCCCTGGACGGCAGCGCTGTGTCGGAGCTGGAGAATTTCCAGCCCGGCGAGGCCCCCGAGGGCTATGACCAGGCCAGCACCTACTATCGGGAGATGCGCGCGGGCTCCGACGGCTCGCTGTGGCTGTGGGAGAACAGCTACGCCATCGACTACGACCTGCCGGAGGACTTCGATGCCGAGACGGATCAGATGTGGAATTACGAGATGCTCGACAACGTGAACAAGGAGTACATGGTTCAGCTGGACTCCACCGGCACCGAGATCACCCGGGTGGACGTCAGCTCCCTGGAGGAGAAGCTGGGGGGCAACGGCGTTTATATTGGCGGCACCCTCTTTGACGCAGACGGGGACCTGTTCGTCAGCAGCGACGGAAAGGTGACCGTGCTGGACTCCTCCATGAACGTCCTGTTCACGGTGGAGGAGGAAAACATGTGGGGGAGCAGTCTGGTACAGATGTCCGATGGGACCATCGGCACGGTGGTGGGCGTGTCCGACACCATTAACCAGACCTACTCCCGGCAGATGCGGGTCATCGACAAGGCGGCCAAGGGCTGGGGCGAGAGCTACGATCTGCCCCGTAACGCCTACGAGGCATACCCCGGCGGCGGGGAGTACCTCTTCTATTATAAAAACGGCGAAGCCCTTTACGGCTACAAGGCCGAGGCGGCGGAGGGCGAGGAGCGGGGTGAGCGGCTGCTCAGCTGGCTGGACGCGGACATCAACTCCGACGATATATCCTTTTTCTCCTTTCTGGCCGACGGCCGGGTGGTGGTGATGACCCGCTCCTGGCGGAGCAGCGGCGGTCCGGAGATCAATCTGGCCGTCCTGACGGCCACCGAGCGCGCCCAGCTGCCGGAGAAGGTCACCCTGACATACGCCACCATGTACATGAGCCAGGATGAGCGCAACCGGATTATTGACTACAACAAGTCCAGCTCCACCCACCGCATCGAGGTGCGGGACTACAGCGAGTACAACACCGACGAGGACTACACCGCCGGACGGACCAAGCTGAACACCGAGATCCTGGCCGGGTCGGTGCCCGACATCATCTCCGTCAGCAGTCTGCCCCTGCGTCAGTACGGAGCCAAGGGCATCCTGGAGGACCTGTGGCCCTACATAGACAACGACGGCGAGATCAGCCGCGAGAAGCTGATGGACCGGGTTTTCACCGCCGCTGAGCAGGACGGCAAGCTCTATCAGGTCTTCAATTCCTTCACCATCCAGACTATTGTCGGCTCCAGCAAGGTGGTGGGCGAGGACATGGGCTGGACCATCCAGGAGTTCCAGGACGCGCTGGCCTCCATGCCTGAGGGTTGCGCCGTGTTCGGCGAGGGCAGCACCAAGGACAACATGCTCAACGCCCTGCTGTCCATGAATCTGGACAGCTTTGTGAACTGGGAAACTGGCGAGTGCAGCTTTGACAGCGAGAACTTCAAGTCGGCCCTGCGCTTCTGCGACAGCTTCCCCCTGGAGTTCGACTGGGAGAACTACGAGTACGACGAGAGCAGCAGCGAACCCGTCCGGGTGGCTGACGGCCGGCAGATGCTGGTGCAGGAAAATGTTTCCGACTTCCGCTACATCCAGCTCCTGGAGGCCATGTTCGGCGGCGAGGAGGCCATCAAGCCCGTCACCCGGGACACCAACTCCGGCTCCGGCGGCTCCGTTATCATCTCCAGCTCGACAGGCAGCTATGACGGCGGGTATGAGATGGAATCCCGGGTCATCCCCGGTCGGTATATCACCTTCAAGGGCTATCCCATGGAAGACGGCAGCTGCGGCAGCTCCTTCAACATCAGCGACGGTCTGGCCATGTCCACCGTCTGCAAGGACAAGGAGGCCGCCTGGTCCTTCATGCGAGAGCTGCTTCTGCCCGCCAGCGAGGACGAAAATTCCTTCTACCGCTGGGGCTTCTCCGTGAACAAGGAGGACTTTGACAAGGCGGCGGCGGAAATGATGGAGGTGGAGTACATCCTGGACGAGAACGGCGAGAAGGTCCTGGACGACGACGGTACGCCTCTGGAGGCCTCCAAGGGCGGCTGGGGCTACGACACGCTGAACATCGATCTGCGGGCCGCCAACCAGCAGGAGTACGACCAGATCATGGAGCTGTACAACACCGTCGATTCCATCTACAGCTATGACACCAACATCATGGAGATTGTCAGCGAGGTGGCGGGCAGTTACTTCTCCGGCGACAAGAACCTGGAGGATACGGCGAGTCTGATCCAGAACCGTGTGAAGACATATGTCAATGAGCAGCGTTAAGGAGAAAAAAGGCAGAGAGAAGAAGGTCAAAAAAACCGGGGCGGCCGGGAAGGCGCGGAGGGCGTGGAACTGGAGCAACGACAGGCTTCGGGACGTGATGCACTCCGTGGCCTTCCTGACCCCCAGCGTGACGGGGGTGGCGGTGTTTTTCATCCTGCCGTTCCTGGTGGTGGTGTACTACTCGGTCATCCGCTCGCCCATGAACCCGGACTTCATCTTTCTGGACAACTTTATTGCGGTGATCAACAACGCCTCCTTCCGCACCGCCGCGAAGAATACCGCCATGTTCTCCATCATATCGGTGCCTCTGGCGGTGGTGCTCAGCCTGATGCTGGCGCTGATGCTGGAGTGCCGCATCCCGTGCAAGAGCCTGCTGCGCACCTTCTTCCTCAGCCCCATGATGGTGCCGGTAGCGTCGGTGGTGCTTATCTGGCAGGTGGTGTTCCACTACCGGGGGACGCTGAACGTGATTCTGGACAACTTCGGCGGGGAGGCCATCGACTGGCTTAACAGCCCCTACTGCCTGCTGGTAATCGTGGTGCTGTTTTTGTGGAAGAATCTGGGGTACAACATGATTTTGTTCATGGCGGCCCTGAACAACATTCCCAAGGACCTGCTGGAGGTGGCGGATGTGGAGGGGGCCTCGGCGGCCCACAAGTTCTTCAACATCAAGCTGCGCTATCTCTCCCCCACGGTGCTGTTTGTGGCTATCCTCTCCATTATCAACTCATTCAAGGTGTTCCGGGAGATCTATCTGCTGACGGGCAACTATCCCTACGACGGGCTGTATATGATGCAGCACTTCATGAACAACACCTTCAACAACCTGGATTATCAGAAGATGTCCTCGGCGGCGGTGCTGATGGCCCTGGTAATGGTGGCCCTCATTGCGCTGCTGTTCAAGGTGGAGGACGTGTTCGGAAAGGATGTGGAGGGCTAGTATGAAGAAGAAACGCTATTTCGGGCGCTTCACCCTGACGCTGCTGGCGGCGTTCTTCGCGCTGTGGTTCCTGCTGCCCACGGTGCTGACAATCTCCAACTCGTTTATGACCCAGTCGGAGATCAGCGCCAACTACGGCAAGGTCTTTGCCAACGTCTCCGGCAGCGACGGGAAGGCGTACATCGCCGATTCCGTCAATCTGAAGTTCATCCCGGACAAGGTGACCTTCAACCAATACCTGGCCGTGCTGCTGCGCAGCCCGGATTATCTGCTGAAATTCTGGAACTCAGTGATACTGGTGGTGCCCATCGTGCTGCTGCAGCTGGTGGTGGCCTCGATCACGGCCTATGGCTTCACCCGCTGGCGGGGGAAGGTGCGCTCGTTCCTGTTTTTCTTCTATGTGATACTGATGCTGATGCCCACGCAGGTCACACTGGTGCCCAACTATCTGGTCAGCGATTGGGTGGGGCTTCTCAATACCCGGTGGGCCATTATCCTGCCCGGCGCGTTTGCGCCGTTTTCAGTGTTTCTGCTGACCAAGTCCATGCGGCGCATTCCCGCCGCGCTGATCGAGGCGGCCAAGCTGGACGGCTCCAGCGAGTGGCAGATATTCAAGGACATCTGTCTGCCCCAGTGCCGCAGCGCACTGTACTCCATCGCGATTCTGGTGTTTATCGACTATTGGAACATGGTGGAGCAGCCCATCATCCTGCTCCCCGATGCGAACAAGCAGCCGCTGAGCGTCTACCTGTCCACCATCAACACCAGCGAGGTAGGCCTGGCCTTTGCCATCGCTACGATCTACATGGTTCCCTCCCTCCTGCTGTTCCTCCATGGTGAGGACTATCTGGTGGAGGGCATTGCCCACCAGGGCTCGGTGAAGGGTTAAGCCCGCCGGTCCGGGCGCGTTTGCGAATTTTCCCCCACTCCAGTTGAAAGGACGAGAGCACTTATGGAAGTAAAGGAAAAGTCTAAGAAGAGGGAGCTCATCAAAACGATAGCGATCATCTTCCTGGTGATCCTGCTGATATTGACCTTTTTTTCCCAGACAATCATGAACTACTCCCTGCCGGAGGTATCCACCCAGCTGGTGTCCTCCGGAACCATCAACCCCAAGATCCGGGGCAACGGGACACTGACTGCCAACGAGAGCTATGAGGTCATCCTCAAGCAGACCAGAGAGGTCCGTTCCGTTTGCGTGAAGGTGGGCGACAAGGTGGAACAGGGGGACCTGCTCTTCGTCCTGGGCGACGTGGAGAGCGAGGAGCTGAAGACCGCCCAGGACAACCTGGATAAGCTGCGCATCGACTATCAGAAGCGGGTGCTGGAGCTGTCCAAGGGCTACGCCACAGACGACCAGAGCGTCAAGGCCATCCGGGAGGATCTGGAGCGGGCCTACGCCCAGCGGGACGCTAACAAGGTTACCGACGAGGAGGTGTCCTTCGCCAAGGGCGATCTGGCCACCGCCAAGAATAATCTCAGTCAGATCGAATTCACGCTGAAGGAGCTCAACGCACTCCAGACCGAGAACGAGGAGTACGCCAACGCCAAGGCGGAGGTGTCGGAGCTGGAGACCAAGGTCAAGACGCTGACAACGACCCTGGAGGGCTTCCAGGACGAGCTGGAAAAGCTGGACAGCGGCGCGGATGTGAGTGACGTCCGGAAGGTGCAGGATGCGCAGGCGGCGCTGGAAAAAGCGCAGTATGCGTGGCGCAGCGATTGGTTGGCGTATAAGAATACAATTCAACAGCTGTTTTCTTTTGTTCCGCAGGCAGGTACTTTAGACTTCTATTCAGATTCTCCTCAAACAATTAACTTGACACAGCAAATGTACATCGAAACTTTTTTCACCCAAAATAATGTGTCGACGATAAAACCTGTTGATCCATCTAATCCCTCTGGAAAAGATGACGCAGGTGTTGTTTCCTATGCTGCAGGGGCTGCCAAGGATTATTCAGAGCACAAAAAAGCCTACGATGCTCTTCTGGCCGACCAGCAGGATGTAGAAGCTAAGACACAGGCGCTTCAGCGGCTCCAGCAGGACAGCAGCATCTCCTCCGGTACCGTCTACGAGCAGCGGCGCACCATACAGAACAAGATCGACGAGACAAACATCGAGCTGTCCGCCGCTCAGCAGGACCTGCGCAGCGCCCAGCAGCGCATGGAGAACGCATCCAGCAATGACAGCCAGCTGAAGGCGGAGATTCGCAGCTATGAGGCCTCCCAAAGGGCCCAGCAGGCCAGTATCACCGCCCTGGAGGGAACTCTGGCCGAGCTGCAGGAGAAGCAGACCGCCTATAAGACCGCTCTGGAGACGGTTGCCTCCAAGGAGCGGGAGCTGGCCACCGCCCTGTCCGGCAAGGACTTCGACAAGCAGCTCAACAACCTGGACCTCCAGGCCATGAGTTTGGAGATCGAGAAGCAGCAGGAGCTGGTGGATAAGTATCAGAAGGACTCCGTGGACGCGGAAATTCTCTCCAAGGTCTCCGGCGTGATCAGCGCCATCAATGTCACCGCCGGGAAGGACACCACCCCCGACCAGGCCATGGCCGTCATCGACGTGGTGGATCAGGGTTACATTATCAAGGTGCCTGTCACCAACGAGCAGGCCAAGCAGGTCAAGGTGGGCGACAGTGCCGAGGTGACCAACTACCGCTGGGGCGGCGACATCAAGGCAGTTCTGGAGTCCATCGCCCCCGATCCCTCCAGCGGCGGACAGAAGAAGCTGCTGATCTTCCGGGTCAGCGGCGACGTGGAGGCCGGGGCCAACATCAGCCTGTCCATCGGACAGCGCAGCACCGTCATGGACACCATCGTGCCCAAGAGTGCCATCCGGGAGGACGCCAACGGGAAATTCGTCCTGGTGGTCACCGCCAGGAGCACGCCTCTGGGCAACCGCTACACGGCGACCCGGGCCGAGGTGCAGATCCTGGGGGAGGATGATACCAGCGCGGCCGTCTCCGGCCTGGCCGCCAACGACTACGTCATCACCACCTCCTCCAAGCCCCTCGATCCAGGCAGTCAGGTGAGGATGGTGGAGAATCCATGACCAGGCCGAATCTGTTCCGGCGCATTCTCACAGCCCTGAAGGGGTTCGGCTTCAAGCAGTGGTTTCTGGTGCTGCTCAACGTGATTTTAACAGCCGGGGCCATCGGCTGCGCCCTGGGGCTGCGGTCCGTGGGCGGTATGCTGGAAAGCCTCACCGCCGCCGAACGGTTCCAGGGGGCGGGGGATATGCGCTATGCCCAGCTGGCCTGTTATCTGCCGGTGGACGGCGGGAAGACAGAGGACGACATATACGCCTTCCAGCAGAGCCTGGAGAGTAAGATGGTGGAGCAGTCACTGGAGGCCCCGGAGGGCGGGCGGCTGTATTTGGACGCCTACAGCGGGGAGGCCGGCGTGACCGTCCGCTCCGAGAACAGCGGCGGCGCCGAGGTGAAGGCCACGGGAGTGGGGGGGGATTTCTTCTATTTCCACCCCCTGCCGCTCCGCTCCGGCTCGTACATCAAGAGCGACGATCTGATGGACGATCTGGTGGTGCTGGATGAGGAGATGGCCTGGAAGCTCTTCGGCGGAACGAACCTGGCGGGAATGACCATGTACATCAACGGCGAGCCCTTCCTCATCTCCGGGGTCATCTCACGGGAGACGGACAGCGCCACCGGACGGGCTTACACAGGGGACGGGGGCGTGTTTATGTCCTTCTCCGCCCTGCAGCGCCTGGCGGAGAAGACAACGGTTACGAGCTATGAGATCGTCATGCCAAACCCCATCACCGGTTACGCCAAGAGCATTGTGGAGGAGAGCTTCCCGGTGGGGAGCGGCGATGTGGTGGAAAATTCCAGCCGCTACAGCCTGCTCCACCTGTGGGAGGTCATCCGGAGCTTCGGAGAGCGCTCCATGCGGACCAACGGGGTCATTTACCCCTACTGGGAGAACGCCGTGCGCTTGACGGAGGACTATGCGGCGCTGCTGCTGGTGTTGGCGGTGCTGGCGGCTGTTCCGCCAGTGACATTCGCGCTGGTGCTCATTATACGGGACGTCCGGCGGGCTTACCGGTTCGCCAAGGTGAAGATACCGGAGAAGGTGGACGAGGCCGTGGAGAAGCACCGGGAGGAGCGGCTGGAAAACAAATACAAGAAGGACGGGGGAGGGGACTGATCGATGGCCAATCTGAGCCTGAGAAAGGTAAAAAAGGTATACGACAACACGGTGGTAGCGGTGCAGGCTTTCGATTTGGAGATCGCCGACAAGGAGTTCATCGTGCTGGTAGGCCCCTCCGGCTGCGGCAAGTCCACCACCCTGCGCATGGTGGCCGGCCTGGAGGAGATCACCGACGGGGAGATTTACATCGGCGGACGAAAGGTGAACACCGTGCCCCCCAAGGACCGGGACATCGCTATGGTGTTCCAGAGCTACGCTCTCTACCCCCACATGACCGTGTACGACAACATAGCCTATGGCCTGCGGCTGCGGAAGTTTCCCAAGAGGGTTATCGACCAGAAGGTCCGGGAGGCGGCGGAAATACTGGATATCACCGAGCTGCTCAAACGTAAGCCCAAGGCGCTCTCCGGCGGCCAGCGACAGCGGGTGGCCATCGGCCGGGCCATCGTGCGGGAGCCCCAGGTGTTTCTGATGGACGAACCCCTTTCCAATCTGGATGCCAAGCTGCGCAACCAGATGCGCTCGGAGATCATCAAGCTGCGCCAGAAAGTGAACACCACCTTTATCTACGTCACCCACGACCAGACGGAGGCCATGACACTGGGCGACCGGATCGTCATCATGAAGGAGGGCTTCGTCCAGCAGGTGGGGACCCCCCAGGAGGTGTTCCACCACCCCTCCAATCTGTTTGTGGCTGGGTTCATCGGCACGCCGCAGATGAATATCTTTGACGCGCAGCTGATCAGCGAAGAGGGACGGTACTTCGTGGAGCTGGGCGGGGCGCGGGTGGAGCTCTCGCCGGAGAAGTCGGCTCGGCTGCGGGCCGGGGAGGTGGAGAGCCAGCCGGTGAAGCTGGGCCTGCGGCCCGAGCATCTGATGCTGACGGACCAGGACAATGCGGTTTTTGCGGCGGTGGATGTGAGCGAGATGATGGGCAGCACGGTTCATATCCACGTCAGCGCCTGCGGACGGGACGTGGTGATTGTGGTGCCCCTGGGAGAAGAGGAGGAGACGGAGAGCCTGCCCATGGGACAGCCGGTGCGCTTCATCTTCCGGGGCAGCGCCGCCCATGTGTTCGACGCGGAGACTGGGCACAACCTGGAGTACCGCCGGCAGGTGGCGGAGGAGACGCCCGGGACGGAGGAGACGGCGGCTCCGGTTGAGCCCGTTTCCGAGGAGGAAGAGGTCCCGCAGGCGGCGGAGGCTCCGGGTCTGCCGGAGGAGCTTCAGGGCGTGGACCCCTTTGCGGATGATGAATAATTCCGGCCGGACCGGGGGCGGCGCCTCCGGTCCGGTTTGCTTTAGATGGAGGGCTCGGGCGGCTGAAGGAGGGCGGCGGTTATGCGTTGGAGATAAAACAAATGACGGGCCGGCAGGAGCTGAAATTACCCCTCCATATAGGGGTGGAAACAGGATAAAGTTGCACACAAACGTGCAACCTTTCGAAAAAATTTATGCGCGTTTAAAGAGTCTTTACTTGACGGCCCCGCTGCTGCGGATTATCATGAGGGATAAAGAGCAGGACAAACACATTTGTTTGCCCTGTTTTTATTATATCTATTGACAATAAAGGCAGAGTGTTTTATACTGTATTTGTAATCACATAACAGTTTGAGACAGATTGGCGGTGAGAAATTGGAAATCATAGTAAGCAATAAGGCAAGCCGGCCCTTATATGAGCAAATTTCTACACAGATTAAGGCGGCGATTATGAGTGGAGAATTAAAAACTGGCGAAGTAATTCCCTCTGTACGATCCTTGGCAAAATCTTTACACATTAGCATTTTAACTGTTCAGAAAGCATATTCCACGTTGCAGGAGGATGGTTTTATTGAAACCACCGCAGGAAAAGGGTGTTATGTATCGGCGCAAAATCAAGATTTTTATTTAGAAGAACAGCAGAAAAAGATTGAAGAAAAATTTGCTGAAGCGGTTGAGCTTGCCCGTTCTTGCGGTATTAAACTTGATAAACTGATAAACGTACTGACTCTTTTGTACGAGGAGGATGAATAATGAACGGAAATGCAGTGACCGTATCAGGATTGACGAAAAGGTACGACGCTTTTGCGTTGTCAGACATATCGTTTGAAGTGCCGCAGGGTACTATAGTCGGACTAATCGGCGAAAATGGAGCAGGAAAAAGCACCATAATAAAGTCTATTTTAGGGCTGATACACAAGGATGGGGGCAGGATTTCGGTTTTAGGAAGCCCTATTGAAGAATTGCAGCCGGAGGTCAGGGAGGATATCGGCGTAGTTTTTGACGGAACGAATTTTTCGGAGGAGCTTACGCCAGAAAAACTGAATAGGGTGCTCGGAGGAATTTACCGCTCCTGGGACGAAGCGTATTTCTTTGCTCTGCTGAAAAAGCTGTCCTTGCCTGCCGCAAAGAAAATTAAGTCCTTTTCCAAGGGCATGAAGGCAAAACTCTCTATTGCGGCGGCTTTTGCGCATCACCCAAAACTTTTGATTTTAGACGAAGCAACAAGTGGACTTGACCCTGTTGTGCGTGACGATATGCTGGATATGTTTCTCGACTTTGTGCAGGATGAAGAAAACTCCATTTTGGTATCATCACATATTACAGGCGATTTGGAAAAAGCGGCTGATTATATTGTTTTTATTCATGAGGGGCGGCTGATTTTTTCTAAGCCAAAAGATGAACTTCTTGAAAGCTATGGGATCGTTAAATGTGGGACGGCGCAGTTTGATATGATTGCCAGGCAGGACATGATCGCTTACCGAAAACAGGACTACGAATGGCAGGTTTTGGTGGCTGATAGAAACCGTGCCCAAAAGAAATATCCGAAGGCTATGGTAATTCCGGCAGCGATTGATGAGATCATGCTGTTGTATGTAAAGGGGGAAATCGAATGAGCGGTCTTATTCGCAACAACTTTTACGCAATGGAAAGCAATCTGAAGATATCCTTCATAATGGCGGCGGCACTGGTTTTTTCGCCGCTGATTATAAACAACGCGACTATCTACCCCATGATTATTGCGGTGCAGATATTTCTGTTTGTGGTAAATACGGGAACGGCGTTGCATGCTGACGAGGTGGCAAAGTGGAGTAAATTTGAACTAACATTGCCGGTTAAGCGCAGCGCTGTTATAGGCGCAAAGTATGTTACATTTGCAATCCTTATTGTTTGTGGATTGTTGATAGGTCTCTGTACTGCCGTTTGTATCAATCTTTCCGGGCAGACATGGCGCTTTTTATCGATCCTTTGGGGATATGAATACGGATTGGGCTTGTCAATTATTTCCGTTTCTCTGATGTACCCAATTATTTTGAAAGTCGGCACAGAAAAAAATGAGTTGGTTTTGCTGCTGTCTGCTTTTGCCGCTGTCGGTCTTATGTGCTTGATTGCGGCAGCTTTGTCCCCGGTAACAGGCGAGATGAATTTACAGCATCCACTTGCAGGCATGACAAGCGTTTCTGCGGCTCTATTGATGTTCCCCGTATCTTTTGCTGTATCAGTGAATATCCATAAAAACAAGGAGTTTTGATCTGCAAATAGCAAAACCGGCCGGGTCAGTCCACGACAAGATAGCCGCACTGCGCGGTATGAATGGCAAAGCCGTTGGAGCGCAAAATAAAATCTCTTGCGAAACATCTGGCAATAGTGCATAATAGGGGCATATCCGTGAAGGAGGACCCCTCCATGAACAAAAAAAAGCTCCGCCAGATGACCGGCGCGCTGCTGCGCCGGGTGACCACCCTGCCCGCCGCCAGATACCTCTCCCCCCACCGGTCCATGCTGCGGACCCTGCTGGAGGAACAGGACTACCTCCACCGCTTTATGCCCCTGCTGGACGGTACGCGCATCCAGTGCGCCGCCGTGCTGGAACTGTGCCGGGAGGAGCTGGCGCGGCTCTCGCCGGAGCCGGAGGAGGGCTGGATTGCCTTTACCTATGATTTTGCAAGGAAATCCATGTTTCCGGAGCCGGATTTCGAGCCCCGGCAGGAAGTACACGGCGCGGGGGCGGCGCTGTTCCTCTCCCTGCTCCAGGTCCTCTTCGATGCGGAGCGGACCAGACTGCCGCCGGACCCCATGTGGCAGCTGGAGCTGCTGGAGGAGGACGAGCTGGCCCTCAGCGCTCACCAGGACAGCTACCGCCTGTTCCTGCGGGCCTACCGCAGGGAGTTTGTCTATGAGATGATGCGTCTGGGCCTGGAGGCCACGCCCTGGCGGACGCTGGAGCACATCGCCGGGGTCCACCATGTGGCCGTCAGCGCGGCCAGGGACCTGAAGCGGGCGGGGGTGCCTATCGATCTGCCCCTGGTGTCCGCGGCGGCGGCGGGACATGATATAGGCAAATTTGGATGCCGCCCCGGGGAACGGGTGCCCTATCTCCACTATTACTACACCGATTTGTGGTTCCGCCGCCGCCACATGGAGGACGTGGGCTATGTGGCCGCCAACCACTCGGTCTGGGATCTGGAGCTGGACTACCTGTCGGCGGAGAGTCTGGCTCTCATCTACGCCGACTTCCGGGTGAAGCAGGAGCGGGGGAAGGATGGGCGGGAGATCACGAAGATATCCACACTGGCCGAGGCCTTCGACGTGATCCTGGGCAAGCTGGACAACGTCACCAATGAGAAGCGGCGGCGCTACACCTTCGTCTATGCCAAGCTGCGGGACTTCGAGCGGTATATGGTCAGCCTGGGGATGGACGTCACCCTCTCCGGCGCGTCTGTGCCGCCGGCCCCCCGAATTGACGACGCCCTCATGAGCCCCCCCCAGGCGGTGGAGGCTCTGCGTCTGTTGGGCGTGGAGCACAACGTGGCCCTCATGAGCCGCCTGACCGGTCAGAGGAGCTTCGCGGGACTGCTGGAGCAGGCCAGAGGGGAGACGGACTGGCGGCGGCTGCGGGCCTGCCTGGGGGTGTTCGAGTCCTACTCGGTCTATCTCAGCCAGCCCCAGAAGGTGCAGACCCTGGCCTTCCTCTACGAGCTGCTGATGCATCGGGAGGGGGATATCCGGCGGCAGGCCGCCGCCCTGATGGGGGAGATCATCGCCCGCTTTCACGCGGGCTACGCCAAGGAGCTGCCCGCCGGCCAGCCCGAGGACAGCCGGGAGGCCGCCGGGCTGGAGCAGTGGAGGGTATACCTGCCCAAGCTGATCCGGCCGGACCGCAAGCTGATGGTTCAGCACCGCCGGTGGATCAGCTTCACGCTGAAAATGGTGGTCAACTCCCTGCTGGAGAAGTGCGCGCCAGAGCGGCGGGGGGCATTTTTGCGGGAGTTCCTCCTCTTCTATCGCCGGCCGGAGCGGCTGGAGGACGAGACGGCCTTCCAGCTGCTGGAGACCGCCACGGCGCTGCCGGTGGAGGTGCTGGCCGACCACCAGCGCTACGACCTCCTCTCCTTCGCCCAGGCCCTCGCCGCCCGGCGGGATGTGACGGTGCGGACGGCGGCGGCGCTGCTGCTGGACTATCTCCGGCCGGCCATATCCACCCGGGATGTGATTCTGGGGACGCTGCGGAGCATGGACTGTGGGGACTGCCCCACCCTCTCGCTGCTGCGGGAGCGGATCATGGGGGACTTGACAGGCCGGAGCGGGCCGCTGGCGCTGCCCAGGGAGGCGGTGTCGGAAATTTTCCTGGACAACCTGAAGACCGCCACGCCGTGGGTTATAAAGGAGGTCAACATCCGGCTGCTGACCCAGCTGGCCCAGAGCGGCGGGGGCAGTCTGCTGCACATCGCCACGCATCTGACCAATCTGGTCAAGGTCAGCGACCGGGTCACCGTCCGCCATGCGGCGGGAAACGCCCTGCTGTCTATCGCCGGACTGCTGACGCCGGAGGAGAGCAACGAGGTGGCGGTGGAGCTGTGCCGGGGACTGGAGATCGGACAGCAGGAGTTTGCCAAGTACATCCCCGGGTATCTGGGCAGATTCAGCCTGTGGCTGCCGCCGGTTCAGCTGGAGGAGATTCTGCGGGAGCTGGAGGGCTCCCTGTGCTCCTCCAACGCCCGGGTGGCCTGCGCCGCGCTGGATACGGTGGGGGTGATCTATGAGGAGTACGACACGTACCGGGTGCGTTTCCCGGAGGCGGACGAGGTCTACCGCCGCCGTCGGGAGCGGCTGCTGGGAATGCTGCTCAAGGGGCTGGCGGGCTTCCGCAGCGAGGTGCGGCAGGAGGCTCTGTTCGTCCTGGGCCGCCATGTGTTTGGCTCGGAGGTCCTGGGAGTTCACGAGAAGCGGCGGGCCTTTTTGCTGACGCTGAAGAAAATTCTCTCCCTGCTGCGCGCGGACCAGGGGGACGAGCTGACCTTCTACTACCGCGCCGCCATGCTGGGGCGGCTGTACCGGTTTCTCACGGAGCAGGAGCTGCTCCACGGGGGCTTCCGGTTCGAGGCGCCCCGGCCCGTGGCCTTCTTCCCCGGCACCTTCGACCCCTTTACCCTGTCCCACAAGGGCATCGTGCGGGCCATACGGGATCTGGGGTATGAGGTGCTGCTGGCCATCGACGAGTTCTCCTGGTCCAAGAAGACCCAGCCCCATCGTATCCGCCGCCGTCTGGCTGCGATCTCCACGGCGGACGAGTTCCATGTCCAGATTTTCCCGGAGAACTTTCCGGTGAACATCGCCAACCCGGAGAATCTGGCGGCCCTGCGTTCCGCCTTCCCGGGCAGAGAGGTGGCTATTGTGGCGGGCAGCGACGTGGTGGCCAACGCCTCCTGCTATCGCGCGGAGCCCCAGGAGAGCTCCATCCACGGCTTCGACCACATCATCTTCCGCCGGGATCAGGGGGGAAGAGCCGACCGCCACGACTACAGAGCTATCACTGGCCGGGTGGTGGAGCTGAAGCTGCCCACCCATCTGGAGGAGATCAGCTCCACCCGCATCCGGGAGGCCATCGACCAGGGGCGGGACATCTCCAACCTCATCGACCCGGTGGCCCAGGAATTTATCTATCTCCACGGGCTGTACCTGCGGGAGCCCCAGGACAAGCCCCTGCTGCGCCTGGAGGAGCTGGAGTTCCAGAGGTGTCTGGAGCTGACGGAGGAGGTGGCGTCCGCTCTGCGCGGCTCGGTTCTGGCCGCTCACCCTGATCCGGGAGGGCTGTGCGGCACGCTTCGTCGGCTGGGAGACCACCTGTGCCTGCTGCGGCGGGGGGAGGAGGTGCTGGGCTTTGCCGGGTTCCGATGCCTGGAGTCCAGTCAGATCTTTTCCCGGCTGGGCAGCGCACAGCTGAGCGCGTATATCCGCCGGGAGACCGGCGGGCGGGTGCTGGTTATCAGCGGCATCTACGTCCCCAAGGGGCCCGCACAGCTGGATCTGTGCCAGCTGCTGTTGACAGAGGTGCTCACCCTGGCCCTGCGGCAGGAGTTTACCTGCGCCCTCTTCTGCCCGGCGGAGGCGGTGGTGCCCTACGTTCGGGAGATATTGTTCCTTCAAGGCTTCGTCCCCGCCCCGGTAGAGGGGCAGGAAGTGCTGGCGGTGGATATGCGCCGCCCCATCGTGCTGACACGCAACATAGAGACCACCATCAAGTCCCCCTTCAACGCCAATGTCCGTGTGTTGGCGGCCCTGTCCAACGCCCACCGGCGGCTGCAGAGGGCGCTGACGGAGATGTATCCGGGGTGCCTGGTGCTGTCTATGTCGGCGGGGGTGGTGTATCAGCGGCTGCTGCGGCGGATTGCCGCGTGCAACGGCGTGTCCCCCCAGCCCGCCGAGCCCCGGGTTCTGGGGGAGTGCATCTGCGTCCCCTTCGGCAAGATTCTGCGGGGTGTGGCGGTGCCCAACACCGTCACCAAGACCCTCCACACCGATAAGGTCTATGAGCCGGACCTCTCCCGGTTTACCGTAGAGGCGTACCCCTTCTACTCCCCTCTGGCCGACCAGGTGCGGACCATCCGGGCCTTCGACCGGCCTGTCATCCTGGTGGACGATATGCTCCACGACGGCAAGCGCATCCGCGCCCTGGCCCCCCTGTTGGAGGAGACCGGGGCCAGCGTACGGCAGGTGCTGGTGGGCTACCTGACCGGCATGGGGCGGGACACCATGGAGCAGCTTGGGTATCCGGTGGACAGTGTGTACTATCTGCCCAACCTGCGTCTGCGCTTTGTGGAGTCCACCCTGTACCCCTTCATCGGGGGCGACACGGTGCGGCGCAGCGAGCCCATGGCCGGAGGGCTCCAGGCGGCGGTGAACCGCATCTTCCCCTATGCCGCCCCGGACCTCAGCGAGGACTGCGCCGACGGATCTACCTACCACCTGAGCTTGTGCTGCCTGGAGAACGCCCGGGACATCCTGCTGACCTTGGAGACGGAGTACCGCCGCCTCTATGCCCGGAATCTTACCCTCAGCCGACTGGGAGAGGCGGTGATCCTGCCCCTCTGCCCGGACAAGGGCAGCTGTATGTCCTACGACCTGAACCGCTCCGCGTCCACCTATTTGGACAACGACATCGAGATGCTTAAACGGCTGCAGGCCAATTTTAAGATTGTGATTGGATGACGACAATGGAATACGATTTGTATAATAGCAGAGAAATATATGATTTTCCTCCCTTTCCCACTGCCCCTCTGCCGGGGACGCCGTCCAGGAAGAGCCTATATCGGGTCCACTTACTGGCTCTGGGGGATGTGGGCAGTACGCTGGCCACGGGGCTGCGGCTTATGGGCGGGGATGTGATCTCCGCCCTGGGCATCTGCGATCTTCGGGAGGGGGTGACCCAGCGGTGGGAGTTCGAGCTGAACCAGATACAGGGACCGGGGGAGAAGCGATTCCCGCCAGTAGAAATTGTGGACGTTGATCACATTCTGGACTGCGATGTGTTTCTCTTTTGCGCCTCCCGCTTTGTGCCGGATACGGCGGTGAAGAGCGGCGACGTGCGCATGGCGCAGTATGAGCTGAACCGTCCTCTGGCGGCCAGCTATGGCCGCATGGCCCGAGAGAAGGGCTTCCAGGGTATGTTCTGCGTGGTCAGCGACCCGGTGGATCAACTCTGCCGGGCGGTTCTGACGGAGAGCAGCAGGAATGAGGCTGGAGAGATGGACGAACGCGGGCTGCGTCCCGGCCAAATCCGGGGCTTCGGACTGGGGGTCATGAACGCCCGGGCCATGTACTTTGCGCGGAAGGACAGTCGTTTTGCCTCCTACCTCACCGAGGGCCGGGCCTTCGGCCCCCACGGGGAGGGGCTGATCATTGCCAACTCCATTGAGCGCTATGACGACGCTCTGTCCCGGGAGCTGACGGAGCTGACCAAACGAGCCAATCTGCACATGCGGGAGCTGGGGTACAAGCCCTATGTGGCCCCGGCGCTGTCCTCAGGGGCGCTGTCCCTCCTGGCCTGCCTTCGGGGGGAGTGGCAGTACTCGTCTGTGTATCTTGGAGGGGTGTACTTCGGTGTGAAAAACCGGCTGACGGAGGGCGGCTGTGAAGTGGAACAGCTTGATATTCTGGAACTCCTGGCGGATCGGATGCGGGAGACGGCGGCGTATCTGCGGGGGATCGAATGATACTTTTTCATAAAAAAGTATCAAAAAACCTTAACCTGGGGAGTAAAACCAATACTATTCCGGGATTTCTGCTCGGCGTTAGGCGTGCGGCGGGTGATGATATGACTCTCCTGACGTGGGAATAGTATGGGACAGTACAGACTAAACAGGACCGGGGACTCAAAGTCCCCGGTCCTGCCGTTTTATATGCGTTTATGTCTTCGTGGGGTCTTTTTTCGGCGGCATATGCTTTGAAAAAGCCCGCTCGATCAGCAGCGAGGCTGCCAGTGCCTCCGTACAGGGAACAAAGCAAATCGGAAACAGAAATCGCCAGCAGGTCCACACGCTCCCCGCCAGCAGCAGCGCCAGCAGGAGGCTGGAGGGCAGATGGACGATGAAAAACTGTCCCGCCGTCCGGTTCAGCGCCCGGAGAGAGAATTCAAACCGGGACAGCAGGGGGAACATCCAAGACGCCACCCCCAGTACAAGGAACAGCAGCGCCGCGAACACCACCGCCAGCGCCAGCACCGGTCCGGGGGCTTGGACCGCCGTTCCGATCATCGATCCGCCCCACAGCAGCACAGCGGCCGCCGCACCCCATAGCAGAGTGGCCAGAGTGGCTGTCTTCAGCTCCCGGCGGAAGGTGCGGAAAAACCGGGCATAGGCCCCCGGCTCGTCCCGCCGGATACCGTGGACGGCGGCGTCATACAGCGCGGTGGAGGCCGCGCCCGCAGTCACCAGCGGGATGCTGCAGAAAAACCAGAGGATGCTCAGCACCATCACGTCCAAAATCCGGCTGCACCAGCGCCAGAAAAAGGCGTCCGGATTGAAAAGATTCCCCATCTGAGAATCAGGCCAGCGTCGGGATCAGCTTCGCCAGCGCGGCGGCAAGAGAGGCGTGGCCTCGACGGGTCAGGTGCATGAAATCAATGGTGTTGAACTCCGCGCCGCACTCGTTGGCGTCCAGGAAATGACAGCCCGCCTCCTGGGCAACACGCCTGTAGTAGGCGGGGAGGGCTTTGGACTTCTCCACGCAGCCGCAGCCCATGGTCCCCATCTCATCGGCCACCGGGGAGGTCAGTATGCCGCTGTCGATGGCGGGCGGGGCGATGATAAGGATGTTCGGCTTTCCGCCGGGGCCCCAGCAGTCGATGGTCTGCGCCATCTGCACCAGGCGGCGCATCCCCAGACTGATGGCGAAAGCGTTCGTGCCGAAGCGCTCCTTGGTGTCGTTGGTGCCCAGCATGATGATCAGCAGGCTCACCGGCTCGTGGCTCTTCAGGCAGGGCCAGAGGTAGTGGAGGGCGTCCAACCCGTCGTACAGCGGGTCTTGAAAAACGGTGGTGCGCCCCGATACGCCCTCCTCATATACCTTGTACGCATCCCCCAGGGCCTTTTGCAGCAGACAGGTCCAGCGCTCATCCTCGTTGAACCGGGCCAGATGGGGGTCGGCGCAGTCGGCGGGATCGGCACAGTAGCCGTGGGTGTTGGAATCGCCCAGACAGATGATGTGCTTTTTCATCGCTGCAACACTCCTTACTTCAAAATCTCCGGCAGGGATGCCGCGGCGGCGGACTGACCCACCCGGCGGAACTTCTCGTCGGGGAGGGTGGGGTTGATCTGAGCGGCAATCTCCGGGTACTCGTCCGCCATGACCTCCTTACAGGTGGAGAGGATCAGATCTCCGCCCTTGCCGGACATGACCCGGCCCAGCAGCAGCACGTGGTGGAAGTGATACAGATCGAAGTAGAAGGCCAGGGCGTGGGCCAGATACACGCCGATGGAGCTGTATACGTCGGCGGCCCGGGGATCGTCCTCGGCCATGAGTTTCTGGACCGCCTTCAGCTTCTCGGCGGGGGAGAGGGACTCGTCCAGGGCAATGCCGGCCCGGGGGGCCAGCTTGATGACGGAGTCCTGGGAGAAGTACTTCACGCCGCAGCCGATGTCGCCGCTCCACTCGTCCCGCATGGCGTCGGGAGCCGCGTCCACGGGGACGAAGGCCAGCTCGTTGAGCCACCCGGTGATCCGCCCCTGGGGGTCCACATAGCCCACGGCTTCGCTGGTGCCCATGGCGATGCCCAGCACGTTGTCCTCCTCCAGGCTCATGGCCCCGGCCAGGGCGGACACGTCGCCGTCGTTGGCCACGGCGTAGGGCACATTTCCAAAGGTGTCGGTGATGGCGCGGATATAGATGTCCTTCACCTTGGCGTCGAAGAGGTCCTTGGGCACCTGGAGGAACAGGGAGGCGTTCATGGTGCGGTCGTTGATATACACGCCGGCGGAGCTGACGCCCACCGCGTCCACCCGGGGCATGTGCTCCGCGGCGGACTTGAGGGCGGCGACGATGCCGTCATAGTGGTAGTCGGGGTCGGAATTGGTCTTGGGGAACCAGACCACCTCCTCGGAGAAAACGCTCTCGCCGTCGATGACGGCGGACACCTTCCGGTCGCTGCCGCCCGCGTCGAAGCCGATGCGGCAGCCGTCCAGGTGACGGCCGATGGCCTTGGGGCTGTCCTTCGTCTGGGGCAGGGTTTCGCAGGAGACCACCTCAAAGGGGTGCTCAAAGACGTTGGCCATGTAGTCCCAGTCGAATTCCTGGCAGCCGCCGGCGGAGTATGCCTCCTTTAAATACTTGCAGATGTCCTCGCTGCCCCGGACATAGACCTTGAAGCCGCCCTTCATCCACAGCAGGGTCTTGACAACCCGGTTGACGTAGTAGCAGTCGGCCTCCCGCATCTCCGGCGTACCATGAATAAAGGTCTCGCACACGGCCATCTCGCCGCCGGAGCGCTCCACAGCCAAACCCAGGGGCTGTTTCGCGTCCCGCAGGAATGCCTGGTTGAATTTATACAGGGGCATATAATCGGGGTCCAGCTTGGGAGAATGCCGCAGGGTCACCTCAATGCCAAAACGGTTCATAGTAACGTACCTCCATCATCCTTATCCGCTCTTCCCGCCGGTCTCGGCGGGACAGCTGTCTCCGCTATTGTACCACGGACGAAACCGTCTGTCACGTCTTTTCGTCAAAAAAGAGAAAAGAACTTTCGAAACGATTTGGCTTGAAAAATTGTTTTCACTGTGATAGGATAACACGGTGAGCTGTGAAATTTCACCAAAGCGCGGCCTGCCGGCCCGCTCCCACAGGTGAAATTTCTATAATGAAGGGAAAAACGTTATTTTATTGAGAAAGGTGAGGAGAACGATGGATCGCGCAAGATTGGAGCGCAGCCGCCAGTGGCTGCGGGAGGAGCTGGAGCGCAGCGTGGCGTTCTGGCTCAAGTACGGCATGGACCCGGTGAACGGCGGCGTATACACCTGCCTGGACCGGAAGGGGGAGATCTACTCCACGGACAAGAGCGTGTGGATGCAGGGGCGCTGCGGCTGGATCTTCGCCCATCTGTGCCATGTGTACGGCGTGAAGCAGGAGTGGCTGGACGCCAGCAGGAGCTGCCTGGACTTCATGGAAAAGTACTGCGTCAACCGCGAGGCGGGGGGCCGGATGTACTTTACCGTCACCGCCGAGGGCCGGCCTCTGCGCCAGCGGCGCTACTGCTTCTCCGAGGCGTTCTGCGCCATGGCCAACGCGGAGTACTACGGCCTCACCGGGGAGGCGGAGCGTCTGGAGCGTGCCCGGCGTGCCTATGATCTGTACTGGGATTTGAACCACGGCATGGAGGACCCCGCGGGCCTGGGGCCCAAGACCATCCCGGAGACCCGGCAGGGCCGCTCCTTCGGCGGGCCCATGATCATCCTCAACGTTACCGGCGTGCTGCTGCGGGTGGACCCGGAGCGCAGGGAGCTCTATGAGGAGCGTGCCCGGCAGTGCGTGGAGGAGATTTTCAAGTACCACGTCAAGCCTGAGCTCAAGTGTGTGCTGGAGAACGTGGACCCTGACGGAACCCCCCGGCTGTACCACACCGAGGGCCGCACCGTCAACCCCGGCCACGACATTGAGGGCGCCTGGTTCCTGCTGGAGCACGCCCGGCGCACCGGGGACAGGGAGCTGGTGGCCAAGGCCGCGCAGATTTTTGACTGGGCCATCGAGGCCGGGTGGGACCAGGAGTACGGCGGACTGCTGTACTTCATCGACTGCCTGGGCAAGCCGCCGGAGGCCTATGAGCACGATATGAAGCTGTGGTGGCCCCACAATGAAATTCTCATCGCCTCCAGTATGCTCTATCGGGACACCGGGGACGAGAAGTATCTGGACTGGTTCTGGAAAACGGAGGACTACTGCCGGGAGCACTTCGCCGATCCGGAGTTCGGCGAGTGGTACGGCTACCTCCGCCGGGACGGCAAGCCCACTATGCCCTCCACCAAGGGCTCGACCTTCAAGGGGCCCTTCCATGTGCCCCGTTCCCTCATCGTGGCCGAGCAGGTCCTGGGGGAGATTCTGGAAGCAAATTGATGGCGCGGCACGGTCCGCGCCGGAAAGGAACGGATCATGCCGGATATAATGGAAGCCAACGCCTTTGAAAAAATCAGCAACATGTATTACCACCTGACCTCTGCGGAGAAAAAGGTGGCCGACTGCGTCATCATCCACCAGAGGGACACCCAGTATATGTCCATCTCCGAGCTGGCGGAGTCCTGCGGCGTGGCGGAGGCCACGGTCTCCCGCTTCGTCAAGCGGCTGGGGTACAAGGGCTTCAACGCCTTCAAGCTGGCCGTGGCCAACTCCACCGCCGGGCGCGGCGGCAGCGGCAACCCGCTCTACGGGGAGGTCCTCC
This sequence comes from uncultured Oscillospiraceae bacterium, assembly GCA_910584045.1. Classification (GTDB taxonomy): domain Bacteria; phylum Bacillota; class Clostridia; order Oscillospirales; family Oscillospiraceae; genus Pelethomonas. The sequence goes on from CAJTYO010000004.1 coordinate 44,082, forward strand.
CGGAGGACACCGTGGCCGATATGTGCCAGAAGCTGTACGCCGCCAACGTGGACGCCATGGAGCAGACCCTGGCGCTGCTGCGGCCGGAGGCCCTGCGCGCCGCCGGGGACATACTGGTATCCGCAGAGAAGGTGCTGTGCATGGGGCAGGGGGGCTCTATGGTGATAGCCCAGGAGGCGGCCCACCTGTTCTCCACTGTCTTTGGCAACTATTTTCCGGTGTACGACTCCCATGTACAGATCATGACAGCCTCGCATCTGGGGGAGAGGGACGTGATACTGTACCTCTCCTACTCGGGGGCAACCCGCGACATGCTGGAGGTCGCCCGTCTGGCCCGGGAGAAGGGGGCAAAGATCGTGCTGGTCACCCGCTTTCCCAAATCCCCCGGCGCGGCCCTGGCCGATGTGATTTTGCAGTGCGGCACAAACGAGAGCCCCTTCCAGATGGGCTCTGTGGCCGCCCGCATAGCCATGATCTTTGTGTTGGACGTGCTGTTCTCCGAGGTGTGCCGGCGGGACCTGCCCGCGTGCCGGTCCCGCCGCCGCCAGGTGGCCGACGCTCTGGCGGAAAAGCACCTGTAGCCGATGGGCTCTGCGGGAGGGGTCGAAAAGTGAAGAAAAGAATCGGAAAGAAATGCGGGATGAAATTTTTTTTCAGAAAAGGTATTGACTTTCTGCACAGAATCTAGTACCATGCACGTAGGTACAGTCCATGTTTTCGACAAGGACAAAATGTAACCGTTTGTAAAGAGGAGGATCACAATGAAAACGAAGAAGTTGCTTGCACTGCTGCTGGCCATGGTTATGACCATGGCTCTGGTCGCCTGCGGCGGCGACCAGAAGGACCCTGCCCCCAGCACCCCGGATCCCGCCCCCAGCACCACCCCCGCTGAGGACAACAAGACCCCCGACCCCGCTCCCGCCGAGCCCACCGGGGCCAGCGAGATCACCCTGTGGACCTATCCCATCGGTGATTGGGGCACCGAGGCCACCGTCAAGACCCTGACCGACGCCTTCACCGCCGAGACCGGCATCGCCGTCAAGGTGGAGTATCTGGCCTACGCCGACGGCGACGACAAGGTCAACACCGCCATCACCGCCAACAGCGCCCCCGACCTCATCATGGAGGGGCCCGAGCGTCTGGTTGCCAACTGGGGCGCCAACGGCAAGATGGTCGATCTGAAGGATATGTTTGACGACACCGATCTGGCCGAGATCAACGCCGTGAACGAGGGCGTCATGAAGTCCTGCACCCACACCAACGGCGCCATCTACGAGTATCCCCTGGTTATGACCGCCCACTGCATGGCTGTCAACGTCAATGCCTTCAAGGAGGCCGGCGCCGACAAGTACCTGCATCTGGACACCCACACCTGGACCACCCAGGAGTTCATTGACGCTGTGGCCGCTCTGTACGCCCACTACAACGACACCGTCGGCGCTGTGTTCTGCGCAGGCCAGAGCGGCGACCAGGGCACCCGCGCCCTCGTCAACAACATGTACGGCGGCACCTTCACCAACGCCGAGCACACCCAGTACACCTGGGACGATCCCCTGAACATCAAGGCCCTTGAGCAGCTCAAGAGCATGGACGGCATCGCCTTCGACGCCTCCCTGGCCGGCGGCGACGAGATCGCCAAGTTCTACCAGGGCGCTCTGAAGATGGCCTTCTGCTGGAACATTGCCCAGCAGCTGGACCCCAACGGAGCCAAGACCGGCGCTGAGAAGACCGTCACCGGCGACGACATCGCTTTCATGAGCTTCCCCTCCGAGGATGGCAATTCCAAGCTGCAGGGCGGCATCTGGGGCTTCGGCATCTTCGATAACGGCGATCAGGCCCGCATCGACGCTGCCAAGCAGTTCATCAAGTTCATGTGCGACAGCGCCCACACCGTGGAGGCTGTGAAGGCCGCCCGTTACTTCGCCGTCCGCTCCACCGCCGAGGGCACCGATCTCTCCGGCATCTGGGCTGACGAGCCGATCATGGCCGAGTACACCAAGCTGATGCCCTATCTGGGCGACTACTACCAGATCACCACCGGCTGGGCTGGCGCCCGTACCGCGTGGTGGAACATGCTCCAGGCTGTGGGCACCGGTGACGATGTTGCCGCCGCCGTTGCCGCCGGCGTGGCCGAGGCCAACGCCGCTGCGGGCTGATCCAACCGGAACGCGTAACGATTTGTAAGGGTTTGCGCGCCCCTTCTCCGCGATGCGCGGAGAAGGGGCGCGCGTTTCATTCTGTTTTAAGAGAGAGGAGTGCTGAATTTGGCTAAACAACAGCAGAGCAAAATGAGCCGGGCCCTCCAGCGGCGGGAAAATGTGGCGGGCTACCTGTTCATGCTTCCCAGCCTGATTTTCTTCCTGGGCTTCGTCATCATCCCCATGTTCATCTGCATTATCACCAGCCTGACCAACACCAACATGCACGATCCGGGCATGTTCGGCAGCTTCATCGGTCTGAAAAACTTCAGCGACCTGGCCAACGACCCGGTATTCCTAAAGGGCCTTGCAAACACCTTTATTATTGTCATCGTCAGCGTCCCGGCTGTGTGCGCCTTCTCTCTGTGGGTGTCCTCGGCCATCTATAAGCTGTCGGGCCCTGTCCTCTCCGCCTTCCGCTGCATCTTCTATCTGCCGGTGGTCACCGGCTCCGTGGCGGTCACGGTGGTGTGGAAGTGGATGTACGACAACTACGCCGGCATCCTCAACGGCGTGCTCAAGAGCACGGGCATTGTGGAGAAGGGCGTCAACTGGCTGGGCGACCCGAAGACAGCGCTGTGGTGTATCATTGTGATCCTGTTCACCACCTCCGTGGGCCAGCCCATTGTGCTGTATGTCTCCGCCCTGGGCAACGTGGACCAGACCCTGGTGGAGGCCGCTCAGGTGGACGGCGCGACGGACCTCCAGGTTTTCTGGAAAATCAAGTGGGCCCAGATGATGCCCACCACCCTCTACATCCTCGTTATCACCACCATCAACTCCTTCCAGTGCTTCGCCCTGATTCAGCTGCTGACGCAGGGCGGACCCAACCACTCCACAGACACGGTGATGTACTACATCTATTACACCGCGTTCAAGCTCACCGAGCAGGCCGGTCACTTTGGCTATGCCAACGCCATGGGCGTGGTGCTGGCCATCTTCATCGGACTGCTGTCCGCTATCCAGTTTAAGCTGGCGAAAGAAAAGTAAGGGGGTGCGAGTATGAAAATTCAAAGTGGACGCAGCCGTGCGTATAAGATTTTCTCAATCATCGTGCTGGTGATCCTGGCCATCCTGTTCCTGTTCCCCCTGTACTGGATCTTGACCGGCGCCTTCAAGCCCGCCCAGGACATCTACAACCAGAAGCCGGTCTGGTGGCCCACGGAGTGGGTGAGCAACAACTTCCAGAGCCTGTTCAACAAGCGCACCGCGCCGCTGTTTTCCATCGGCGGTCTGACGGGCCCTGCGGCCCCCGCGGCCTTCCGCTGGCTCATTAACACGGTGTTTATGTCCGTTATGGCCATGATCCTGACCTGCGCCACCGCCGCCATGGCGGGCTACGCCCTGGCCAAGAAGCGGTTCGTGGGCCGGGCGGTCCTGTTCTCTCTGATCGTGTGCGCCATGGCCCTGCCCAAGCAGGTCATCCTCATCCCCCTGCTCAAGGAGATGTCGGCGCTGAAGCTGTACGACAGCCTGTGGGCCGTCATCTTCCCCACGGTGGGCTGGCCCTTCGGCGTATTTCTGATGAAGCAGTTCTCCGAGAGCATTCCCGGCGAGATTCTGGAGGCCACCCGCATCGACGGGGCCAGCGAGGCAAAGACCTTTGTCACCGTGGTTCTGCCCATGGTCAAGCCGGGCATCGGCGCTCTGGCCATCTTCACCTTCATCAACGCCTGGAACGACTACTTTATGCAGCTGGTTATGCTGCCCAGCGGCGAGAACTTCACCATGCCCCTGGGTATCGCCTCCCTCCAGGCGGAGACCAGCATTGATATGGGTCTGCTGATGGCGGGCGCGGCGCTGGCGTCTGTGCCCATCATCATCGTGTTCCTGATCTTCCAGAAGTACTTCACCCAGGGCATCACCATGGGCGCGGTAAAGGGGTAATGCCATGATCTACGCCAAGAACAAGGACGCCCTGGCCTACCGTGGCATTCACCCCAACCTGGATCTGGCGCTGGAGCATATCAGGGAGGATTTCCTGTCCTGCGTGGGGGAGACCCGTGTGGAGCTGAAGGGCGGCGATGTGTACGCCACCCGTTTCACCTACGAGACGGTGCCCGCGGAGGAGAGCTTCTTCGAGGCCCACAGGAAGTACCTGGACATTCACATCATGGTCTCCGGCTCCGAGGGGGTGGAGATCGCTCCGCCGGAGAAGCTGACGGAGTTCGACCGGGCGGAGGCCAACGACTTCTACGCCTACCGGGGCGAGGGCGATTACAAGCTGAACCTGTCCCCCGGCGATTTCCTGGTGGTCTTTCCCGGGGACGCCCACCGCATCAAGATGCAGACGGCAGGCCCGCAGACTGTGAGCAAGGTCGTTTTTAAGGTCCGCATCTATTAAATGAGCAAGGAGAGTTGATTAGTTATGAGAGACCTAACGAAGTATCAGGGCATTTTCCCCGCCTTCTACGCCTGTTATGACAGGGAGGGCCAGGTCAGTCCCGAGGCGGTCCGCGCCCTTGCCAGGCACCTGCTGGACAAGGGGGTCAAGGGCCTGTACGTGGGCGGCTCCTCCGGCGAGTGCATCTACCAGAGCGTGGCGGAGCGGAAGCTGACGCTGGAGAACGTGATGGCCGAGGTGGGCGGCAAGATGACCATCATCGCCCACGTGGCCTGCAACAACACCGCCGACAGCCGGGAGCTGGCCGCCCACGCCGAGAGCCTGGGCGTGGACGCGGTGGCGGCCATTCCCCCCATCTACTTCCATCTGCCCCCCGCCGGCATCGCCAAATACTGGAACGACATCTCCGATGCGGCCCCCAACACGGACTTTGTCATCTATAACATTCCCCAGCTGGCGGGGGTGGCCCTGACGGTCCCGCTGCTGAAGGAGATGCTGAAAAATCCCCGGGTGGTGGGCGTGAAGAACTCCTCCATGCCTGTTCAGGACGTCCAGATGTGGCATGACGAGGGTGCGCTGGTATTCAACGGTCCCGACGAGCAGCTGTTCAGCGGTCTGGCCGCCGGCGCCGCCGGCGGCATCGGCGGCACCTACGCCGCCATGCCGGAGCTGTACCTGGCGATCTTCCGCTGCTTCCAGGCCGGCGATATGGCCAAGGGCCGCGAGATCCAGAATGCGTGTTGCCGCATTATCTACAAGATGTGTTCCGCCCAGGGCAACATGTACGCGGTCATCAAGGAGATTCTCCGCCGCACCGGCGGTCCCGACGTGGGGAGCGTGCGCCTGCCGCTGCTGCCTCTGGCGGAGGGCGACAGCCCAATCGTCGACGAGAGCATCCGCATGATTCAGTCCGCTGTTACCCAATACTGCTGATTTTCAGAGGAGCCGAGGCCGCGCCGTGAATCTTCACGGCGCGGCCTCGGCCTGTTCTGACAATATGTCCGTGGGCGTCACTCCGCCGCCGCAGCGGCCGGCAGCAGTCCCCGGCTCTCCTTGAGCCGCAGCACCCGCAGGACGCTCTCGTCCAGGCGCTCCATGGAGATCGTTCCCTCCTCCGCCGCCTGGACCAGCGCCTCTGCCGCCTCCTTCAAATCCACCGGGCACAGCAGTATATCCACCCCGGCCAGCACCGCGCCCACGGCGATCTCGCCGCTGCTGTAGTGGTCGGTCATGGCCTGCATCTCCAGGCCGTCGGTGATCACCACCCCGCTGAAACCCAGCTCCTCCCGCAGCAGCTCCGTGACCACCTTATAGGACAACAGAGCCGGCTGCGGATCGATCTCCTCCACGATCAGGTGGCCCATCATCACCGCGTCCGCTCCGGCCTCGATGCCCGCGCAGAAGGGAAGGAGCTCCGCCTGGCGCAGCTCCTCCAGCGTCTTGCGGACGTAGACGGAGCCATAGTGGCTGTCGGCGGAGGTGTCCCCATGTCCGGGGAAGTGCTTGAGCGTGCAGGCGGTTCCGCCCTCGTGAAAGCCCTCCACCGCCGCCGCCACCAGCCCAGCGGCCTGGGAGAAGTCGTCGCTGTAGGCCCGGTTGCCGATGACGGTGTTGTCCGGATTGGACCACACGTCGGCCACCGGGGCGAAGTCCATGTTAAAGCCGCACCGGACAAGGTCGGCGGCGATGGTCCGGGCATTTTCCGCCGCTGTCTCCGGCCCCTGGTCCTTGTAGTCCAGCATGGGGCCAACCCATGTGGTGCCCACCGTCTCCATCAGCCGGTTGACCCGTCCGCCCTCCTCGTCGCATGCCGTGATCAGGGGAATTTTGGAGTACCCCTGGCTCTCGTCCAGCATGGCGCGGACCTGCTCCTGGCTGACCATATTGGACCGGTCCAGCAGCAGCCCGCCCACCGGCCAGGCCTCCAGACCTTTTTTCATCTCCTCCCCCGCCTGGGTCACATTTGACGTGATGGCAGAGGGGTGGACCACAAACAGCTGGCAGACCTTCTCCCACAGGTCCATCCCGGCCAGGAGCTCCTCCGCCGGGTCAGGGGGCAGGATCGGCTCCGGGATGGCGTCCGGCTCCTCGGGCTCCGGAGGCGGGACCGGCGGCTCCTCCGCCGGGAGAGGCTCCTGGGCGGATACGGTTGTTGGTTTTTCGCTGTCCCCGTCCAGCAGACGGGGGAGGTATAGTCCCGCCGCGATTCCCGCTGCCAGAAGAAGCAGCAGCGCGGCGGGCCAGAGGGGGGGCTTTTTTTTCACCTGGGTGTGTTTTTCTCCGCTCATGGCAGGGGTTTCCTCCTTATGTATCGGCGTGGAAGCTGTTAACAGATATTGTATAATATCTTTTGGAAAATGGCAAGTGGCGGTCCGCTGAGCCGCCGCAGAATTTTTTGATATTTCAGCCAAACGTCAGGCGGCCCGCGTGTGGCGGTATGTCCCGCCTGATTTTGGAATAGCGTAAAACCGGCTGGGTTTCCCCAGAACCGCGTGAGTTTCCGCAAAATCGCATGATTTTCCCGAAAACCGGTCGGGTTACCTCAAAGCCGCATAGCTTTTTCAAAAACCGGAGGGGTTTTCAAAAAACCAATAACCTGACAAGATATGTGCGTGCAGTTCTTCAGCCTGCGGGCAGGCAAAAAATGAACATTTTGTGAACAACTCAAAATGGTTGCACGTTTGCGTGCAACTTTGGGCCTTTTCCGCCCATTTATGTAGGGAGCACTAACCACCGTGGTAACCAGGCCCAAAAGTAAGTGCGACCAGGCCGAGCGCTAGGCCGCGTGCGGCGGGTCAGTCAGGAAGACCGCACAGAGCGCACCTTGACAACTGCATACAGACGAAACTTTTTCCTGTTTCCGATAAGTTTTCATTGACTTTTCCCCATGAAAAGACTATACTGTCCATGTAAGGAACACGAAATATACACATAATGTGTTTTATAGGAGGACAATTATGACACAACTGATGGACGCGCTGGTCAAGCCCGTGGAGGGCCCCGGCCTGGAGCTTCGCCAGGTTCCGGTTCCCGAGCCCGGCCCCGGCCAGGTGCTGATCAAAATCCACAAGACCGCCATCTGCGGCACAGACGTACACATCTACAACTGGGACCCCTGGGCCCGGGAGCACATCCGCCCCCCTATGGTCATCGGCCATGAGTACGTGGGCGAGGTGGCCAAGCTGGGCGCGGGCGTCACGGGGCTCCACCTTGGCCAGCGGGTCAGCGGCGAGGGACACATCACCTGCGGCCGCTGCCGCAACTGCCACACCGGCAACATCCAGTGGTGCAAGGACACCAGGGGCGTGGGCGTGGACCGGGACGGCGCTTTTGCGGAGTATGTGTGCATCCCGGAGAGCAACGTCATCATCATCGACGAGAGCCTGCCGGAGGAAGTAGTGGCCTTCTTTGACGCCGTGGGCAACGCCGCCCACACCGCCCTCATGTGGAATCTGGTGGGGGAGGACGTGCTGATCACCGGTGCGGGCCCCATCGGCGTCATCGCGGCGGGCATCTGCAAGTACGCCGGAGCCCGGCGGGTGGTTATCACGGACGTGAACGACTACCGGCTGGAGCTGGCCCGGCGGATGGGCGCGGACGCGGCGGTGAACGTGAAGAGCGAGGATCTGCCGGCGGTGATGCACAAGCAGGGACTGGTGGAGGGCTTCGACATCGGCCTGGAGATGAGCGGCAGCGGCGCCGGACTTCAGCAGATGATCTCCGTCATGCGCAACGGCGGAAAGATCAGCCTGCTGGGCATCTCCAACACCCCTGTCCCCATGGATATGAACAACATCATCTGCAAGGGCCTGACCCTCCAGGGCATCTATGGCCGGAAGATGGACAACTGGCACCAGATGAGCTACATGGTCCAGGGCGGCCTGGATCTGACGCCGGTGATCACCCACCGATTCCACTACACCCAGTTTGAGGAGGGCTTCGCCGCCATGAACAGCGGCAGGTCCGGAAAGGTCATTCTGGACTGGACGAAGTAACCCCGATGGAGGCGGCTAATGCGATTTGACAACCACGATTCCCGCATCAGATACTACGAGCTTCTTTTGGAGGGCGATCTGGACGGCGTTCCGGCGCGCCCGCTGCCGGAGGGATACCGGTTTGTCTTCTACCGCCCCGGAGACCGGGACAGTTGGATCGACGTCGAGCTGTCCGCCCGGGAGCTGACCAGCCGCTCCCAGGGGCTGGAGGTGTGGGAGAAATACTATGGCGGCAGGGAGGACTCCCTGTGCCGGCGGATGGTCTTTGTGGAGAACGCCGCCGGGGAGAAGGTGGCCACGGCCACCGCCTATTACGACATAACGGGCCGCGATCAGTCCGGCAGCGGCTGGCTGCACTGGGTGGCCGTGCGCCGGGAGTACCAGGGAAAGGGCCTGTCCAAGCCGCTGGTCTCCCGCGTGCTTCGCCTGATGCGGGAGCTGGGCCACACCCATGGAAAGATACCGACCCAGACCACCACATGGCTGGCCTGCAAGGTGTATTTGGACCTGGGCTTCCGGCCGATCCCCCAAAACGCCGTCAACAGCCGGGACGGCTGGCGGATCATAAAGGCGCTGACGGAGCACCCGGCTCTGGCTGCGTTTACGCCGGCGTCCCTGGAGGAGACGCTGGCGGTCTGTCTGGAGACGGAGCGGCTGATTCTGCGGGACTATGTCTGGGAGGACCTTCCCAACTACTTCCGCCTGAAAAATGACCAAAGGACCATGTATTACCTGCCGGACATCCGTCTGGACTCCTGTGAGGAGGCGGAGCGGGAGCTCCGGGAGGTTCTGGCCGACGCGGCCTCGCCGGACCGGAAATTCTGCTTCCTGCACATGGAGACAAGGGATACCCATGAGCAGGTGGGCAGCATCGGCTACACCGTCCGGGAGACGGGGCCCCTGGGGAAGCTGGTGGACGCGGGGTGGTTCACCTACCCGAAATTCTGGAACCGGGGCTATACCAGCGAGGCCCTCCGGCGGCTGCTGGAATTTGCCTTTGAGGACGGGGGCGTGTACCGCGTCTCCACCGGGTGCCTCACGGAGAACCGGGGCTCCGAGCGGGTCATGCAGAAGTGCGGGCTCGTGAAGGAGGCGGAGAAGCCGGCGTGGACCTGGCACGACGGAAAGCTGAAAACGCGGGCCGAGTACCGGCTTCTGAGACCGGAGTGGGCCGCGAAATGAGGGGGAGAAGCGCCATGTATGAGGATTTTATGCGTCTGACTGCGGACCGCTATTCGGTTCGGAAGTTTGACGGCAGGGCTCTGGAGCCCGAAGTGATTGAGAAAATTCTCCGGGCCGGACAGCTGGCTCCCACCGCCTGCAACCGGCAGCCTCAGCGCATCGCGGTCATCAACAGCCCGGAAGGGCTGGAGAAGCTGCACAGATGCACCGAGTGCCACTTCAATGCGCCCGCCGCCCTCCTGGTCTGCCATGACAGAGAGGCGTGCTGGAAGCGCGGCTGCGACGGCAAGCCCAGCGGCGACATCGACGCCGCCATCGTCACCACCCACATGATGCTTGCCGCCTCCGCCCTGGGCGTGGGGACCACTTGGGTGATGCACTTCATTCCCGAGGCGGTGCGGCAGGAGTTCGCCGTCCCGGAGCGCCTGGAGCCCACGGCACTGTTGGTCATGGGTTATCCCGCCCCGGACGCCGCGCCGTATCCCGGCCACCTGGAGCGCAAGCCCATTGAACAAGTCATTTCCAACAACGGATTTTGAGGAGGAACGACACCATGAAACAGGCACTGGAAAAATACCGGCAGGAGCTGGCGGCCATCAGGGACGCGGGCACCTGGAAGGGCGAGCGGATCATCACCACCCCCCAGCGGGCGCGGATCGACACCACCGAGGCGCAGAAGGTGGTCAACATGTGCGCCAACAACTACCTGGGCCTCTCCAACCACCCCGCCCTCATCGAGGCGGCCAAGGAGAGCTATGACAAGTGGGGCTTCGGACTGAGCTCCGTGCGCTTCATCTGCGGCACCCAGTCCGTCCACAAGGAGCTGGAGCGGAAGCTGGCGGCGTTTCTGGGCATGGACGATGTGATCTTGTACTCCTCCTGTTTCGACGCCAACGGCGGCCTCTTCGAGACCCTGCTGGGGCCGGAGGACGCGGTGATCTCCGACGAGCTCAACCACGCCTCCATCATCGACGGCGTCCGCCTGTGCAAGGCCAAGCGCTTCCGCTACAAGAACAACAACATGGAGGACCTCCGCGCCCAGCTGGAGGCCGCCCGGGACGCCGGATGCAGCATTAAGCTCATCGCCACCGACGGCGTGTTCTCCATGGACGGCTATATCGCCAACCTCCAGGGAATCTGCGACCTGGCCGACGAGTTCGGCGCCCTGGTGATGGTGGACGACAGCCATGCCGCCGGCTTCATGGGCAAGACCGGCCGGGGCACCCCCGAGCACTGCGGCGTGCAGGGCCGTGTGGACGTCATCACCGGCACCTTCGGCAAGGCACTGGGCGGGGCCTCCGGCGGATACACCGCCGCCCGGCAGGAGATCGTGGACCTGCTGCGCCAGCGCAGCCGCCCCTATCTGTTCTCCAACACCGTGGCCCCCGCCATCTGCGCCGCCAGCATCAAGACCATCGAGCTGCTGACCGCCTCCACCGAGCTGCGGGACCGGGTCCATGAGAACACCGCCTACTTCCGCGAGAAGCTCAGCGCTCTGGGCTTCGACGTGCTGCCGGGCAGTCATCCCATCGTGGCCGTGATGCTCTACGACGCGAAGACAGCCGGCGAGTTTGCCTCCCGTATGCTGGAGAAGGGCGTGTATGTGGTGGGCTTCAGCTACCCCGTGGTTCCCCAGGGGAAGGCCCGCATTCGCACCCAGGTGTCCGCCGGCCACAGCCGGGAGGACCTGGACTTCGCCGTGGAGTGCTTCAAGGCCGTCAAGGCGGAGATGGGCATCTGATGGAGCAAAACCGCGCAGGATAGGAGAATTTCCAGCTGTTCTACACGGAAAACCGGCGGCGCGCCGGGTCTGTAAAAGTTCAGAGCAGAAGCCATTGGAAGGCCGGATAAGTTGCTGTAAGCTTGTCCGGCCTTTTTATTACAGAGAGTCTGCAGATAGGATAGCAGTACCGTCACCCTTGCATTCTGCCGTCCGGATATGGTAGAATAGCGAAAAAAAGCGGGAAAGGAGAGAGGTCCATGAGACGCCTGATGGCGGGACTGGTATGTCTGCTGCTGCTGACGGGCTGCGGCGGGGAGCGGGGGGCGGAGTGGTCCGCCTTCGCGCCCGGGGAGGCGGAGCGGCTGGTGATCTATACCTCCCATCCCCAGTCACTCTATGAGCCGATCGTCAGGGAGTTTGAGGAGCGCACGGGCGTCTGGGTCCAGGTAAGGACCGGCGGCACGGCGGAGCTCCTGGACCAGCTGGAGGCGGAAAAGGAGCAGCCGGTATGCGACCTGCTCTTTGGCGGCGGGACGGACAGCCTCACCGCCCGGCGGGAGCTGTTCGAGCCCTACATAAGCCCCCAGGCGGAGCGCCTGGACCCCGCCCTGTACTGTGAGGACGGCAGCTGGTCCGCCTTCTCGGTGACGCCGGTGGTGCTGATCTACAACCCCGTGCTGGTGCGCATGAACCGGCCCACGGGGTGGAAGAGCCTGCTGGACCCGGTGTGGCGGGGACGCATCGCTTTTGCCAGCCCCTTTGTGTCCGGCGGCAGCTATACCGCCCTGGCCACCATGAAACAGGTCCTGCCGGAGGAGGACGTGCTGGAGGCGTTTTACCGCAATCTGGACGGGCGGGTTCTGTCCGAGATCGGCGCGGTGGTGGACGAGGTAGCCGACGCGGTGGCCGACGGCAGCTGTACCGTGGGCGTGACCCTGGAGGCGGCGGCTCTGGAGGCGGCGGAGGCAGGCAAGGACGTGGCTCTGCTCTACCCGGAGGAGGGGACCGGCGCGGTGGTGGACGGCATGGCGATCGTCGCCGGATGCGCCCACGAGGAGAATGCCCGGCGGTTTGTGGACTTCGCCCTGGGCGCGGACGTACAGCGCCGCCTGTTGGAGAGGTGCTGGCGAGGGCCGGTGCGCGGGGAGCTGATCCGGGAGGAGACGGACATAGTCGTTCTGGACTACGATCTGGACTGCGCCGCGGCGGAACGGGACGCCATTTTGCGGCAGTGGAGGGAGCTGGAAACGGCATGGTGAGAACATGGATGCGTCAGTCCTTCCGGAACAGAATTTTTGTGACGGTGCTTGTGGCGATTTTGCTGCCCCTGCTGCTGTGCGGGGCGCTGATGATGCGGCTGCTGATTGTGCGCAGCGAGGAGAGTCTGGCCCGGGAGGCGGAGGAGCAGCTGACGGCGCTCTCCGAGGCGGTGCAGGACCTCCGGGAGGACTGTGGGGCGGTTGTGGGGGAGCTTATGGACAGCACGGTCCTCCGCTCCGCGCTTCGGCGGGGCGGCGGGGACTCCCGCACGCTGTATCAGGTTCTCTCCCGCGCCGTCAGACCCCTGGAGGGTTCGGTGCGCCTGGACGTATACGACAGGGAGGGGGTGCGCCGCTATACCACCTCCGAGCTGTCCGGCGGCGCGCTGGACGTGGACTGGGGCATCCTCCGGGCCGCTGGGGAGGCGGAGGACATCATCTTCCGGACGGCGGAGGACGGGGGGCTGGCCGCCGCACAGGCGGTGCGCAATTACAGCGGGACCGTCCTGGGGTACGTGGTGGCCGTGGCGGAGCTGGAGCACTTTGAGGAGCTGTTCAGCGGGCTCTACACCGCCGCCAGCGAGGTGCTGCTTCTGGATAGGCGCTGGCGGCCGGTCTACTACTCCCGGCCGGCCCAGGCCGGTCAGACGGCGGAGGCCCTCCGGCAGCAGCTGCTGGAGGAGGGGGCGCTCCGGAGCGGAGAGGGGGCCTACCGCTTTTTCGCCCGGCGGTGCGCCGGCTTTGTGCTGGTGCTCCAGCAGCCCAGGGCCTTCACCCCCCTGGTCATGGGGGCCATCTATCTAACGGGGGCGCTGATGGGGTCGCTCTGCCTGGTGCTGGCCCTGTTCAGCGCCTGGACGCTCAGCCGCTATCTGGCCAAGCCCGTCCACCAGCTGGACGAGGCCATGGGCGAGGTGGAGCGGGGCCGTCTGGACGTGCGCCTGGAGACCGACCGGTCCGACGAGCTGGGCCGTCTGGCAAGCCGCTTCAACCATATGACGGAGGAGTACCGGACCAATCTGGACCGCTCCGTCCAACGGGAGCGGGAGCTCAACGAGGCGCGGCTGCGCATGATGCAGGCCCAGCTGAATCCCCATTTTCTCTACAACACTCTGGACGCCGTAAAGTGGCTGGGCATGGCCCATCAGGCCCCCGAGGTGGCGGAGCTGGCCACCGACCTGGCCGCCATTCTGCGTTCCAGCATATCCGGAGACGAGATCGTCACCCTGGAGGAGGAGCTGGAGCTGGTGGAGCGGTACGTGAACATACAGACCATCCGCTTTGGGGACCGGTTCACCTGCGAGGTGGATGTGGCGGAGCGGTATCAGTCCTGCCTTGTACCCAAGCTGGCCCTGCAGCCCCTGGTGGAGAACGCCATCCTCCACGGGGTGGCGGACCGGGAGGACGGATATGTGAAGGTCTGGGCCGGGGAGGAGGAGGGGATGCTGCTGCTGTATGTGTCCGACAACGGCTGCGGCATCCCGCGGGAGGTGCTCGAGCGCCTGAACGGCGAGCCCCAGCCGCTCCCCGGCGGACATCTGGGACTGTTCAACGTGGACAGCATCCTGCGCCTGCGCTACGGAGAGTCCTGCGGCCTGTCCGCCTGGAGCGCGCCGGGGGAGGGCAGCTGCGTGCGGCTGAAAATGCCGCTGAAGAGAAAGGAGAAGGCCTATGCTGAAGGTCCTGATCGTTGACGACGAGCCGCTAGTCCGCCGGGGCATCGTCCTGGGGGTGGACTGGTCCGCCCGGGGCTGCGTAGTGGTGGGCGAGGCCGCCAACGGGGAGGAGGGGCTGGCCGCCGTGGAGCGCTACAAGCCCAACCTCATCATCACCGACGTGCGTATGCCGCGGATGGACGGCATCGAGATGATGAACCGTCTGCGCGCGGCGGGCTGCCGGGCCCATGTGATCGTGCTCACGGCGCACAGCGACTTTTCATACGCGCGCAGCGCCCTCCAGTTCGGGGCGGACGACTATCTCCTAAAGCCCTTCCGGGACCAGGAGCTGATGGCCGCCATCGACAAGGTGCGCCGGAAGGAGCAGGAGCTCACCGCCCTCACCCCCCAGGACGCCCTGCCGCTGGTCAAGGGGGACAAGAGCAAATATGTGCTCCAGGCCCTGGAGTACATCGCGGGGCACTACGCCGACCAGGATATTTCCATCACGACAATCGCCGCCCACCTGGGGGTCAGCGAGGGACATTTGAGCCATGTGTTCAAAAAGGAGACCAGCTATACCGTCATCAGCTATCTCACCCAGTACCGGGTCCATGCCGCCATGAAACTGCTCCAGGACTGCCGGTACAAGGTCTATGAGGTGGCGGAGATGGTGGGCTATCGGGACGTGGCCTATTTTGGCAGCACCTTCAAAAAGCAGGTGGGGGTGTCGCCGTCGGAGTACCAGGACAGGTGCCGGTAGGCGGCGGGCCGCCGGCTCTGTTGTGGATTTTCTACAAAGAACAGCGGGGCTTCTTTGACAGCCTGTGTTTTTTCCACAGAATTCACCCAGGAATCGCAGTTTTGTCCCGTTCCGCTTTCGGGGGAAAGGGCCTATAATAAATGAGGAGGATACCCCTGTACAGCTTATTTTAAGATGAAAAGGAGACAAAACGATGAAAAAGACGCTTGCATTCCTGCTTGCTCTGGTTATGGTTCTGTCCCTGGCGGCCTGCGGCAATAACGACAAGCCCGCCGAGGACAACAAGTCCGGCCAGACCGACAACCAGAAGCCCGAGGAGCCCGGCTCCGCCCCCGACGACGCGGCCGGGTCCAGCACCGGCGGCGTGGAGCCCGACTACAGCTATCCCATCCGCATCTATTCCAACTCCAACTCCACCGAGCGCACCACCTGGCTCATCGCCGAGGCCAAGGACGCCGGCTTCAACATCTCCATCGATGACAACTCCGTCATCTCCGGAGATACCGCCGCCATCCAGGCCGCCAACGAGAACAAGGACGGCGACCTGATCTTCGGTCTGAACGAGACCCGCTGGAGCCAGCTGGTGGACGGCACCTATGAGAATCTGAAGATCGTGGACTGGACGCCCAGCTGGGCCGGCGACGTGGGCGAGTACGTCTACCCCGGCAAGGCCTACGGCCTGGTTATCCAGAACGTGCTGATGCTCTACCGCAATGATGAGCTGGGCACCAACGGTCAGGAGCTTCACTTCGACCACTGGGCCGACATCGTGGACTGCGGCTACAGCTGGTATCGCCAGAACAAGGTGGGCGGCACCACCAACGCCAACATCAACTCCGCCATGCTCTATGCCTTCGTCGATCCCGCCTCTCCCGCCGGCGGCATCTCCGTGGACGGCTGGAAGACCCTGTGGAAGTACTGCGAGCAGGGCAAGAGCGGCGGCGACGACTACAAGTACGGCTTCGATCCCTTGAACAAGGGCGACGTCCAGGTCTCCACCTTCTACTCCTCCTCCCTGTACGGCAAGATCGACGCCGCGGGCGAGAGCTCCGAGAAGCCCCTGCTGGGCACCATGGAGCCGGAGAATTGGGCTCTGGTGGACATTGCGGACGGCACCTACTACATCGCCGAGTACATCGGCATCCTGGACAAGGCCGGCCGCACTCCTGAGCAGACCGCCGCTGTGGAGGCCTTTGCCGAGTGGTTCGGCTCCGCCGACGTGCAGGCTGCCTGGGGCGAGGAGTTCGACTCCTATCCCTGCAACACCGCCTCCGCCGCCATCCTCTATCCTGACGGCGTGCCGGAGATCTACACCCTCAAGAACTTTGCTCTGAGCAAGGTGGACGGCGACGCCACCTACGCCGAGTATGTGGCCGCCCACTCCAGCGAGTGGACCAACATCATGACCAACCTGGGCTTCTACTGGGCCGACGCCAGCGGCGCCGCCTCCGAGCCCGACTGGGACAACCTGGACTGGGGTACCCTGACCCAGTCTGCCGGTGAGTAAAATCCATCCTTCCCCGCGTTTTCCTGTGGCGAGCCGGTCCCCCGGCTCGCCACAGATTTACCAACCGTGAATACTATTTTGAGTTAGAGAGGGAGCTGCCGTCTATGATCAGATTAAACGACATTGTTGTGAAATTCGGTGATTTCACCGCCCTGCACAGCATCAACGTCCACGTGAAGGAGGGGGAGTTTTTTACCTTCCTGGGGCCCTCCGGCTGCGGGAAGACCACCACGCTGCGGACACTCACCGGGTTTATTGAGCCGGCGTCCGGCTCCGTGGTGGTGAAGGACAAGGACATCACCCATGTGCCCATCGAGGAGCGGAACATTGGCATTGTCTTCCAGTCCTATGCCCTGTTCCCCACCATGACGGTCTATGACAACATCGCCTTCGGCTTGAAGCTCAAAAAGCTGAAGAAGAAGGAGATCGACCAGCGGGTTCGTGAGATTGCCCGAAAGGTGGACCTCAGCGACGAGCAGCTGGCCAAGGCCGTCAGCCAGCTCTCCGGCGGACAGCAGCAGCGCGTGGCCATCGCCCGGGCCCTGGTGACGGGACCGGCCATCATCTGCATGGACGAGCCTCTGAGCAACCTGGACGCCAAGCTGCGGGTCCAGCTGCGCAACGAGCTGAAGAAGATGCAGAAGGATTTCGGCATCACCACCATCTACGTCACCCACGACCAGGAGGAGGCCCTGACCCTCTCCGACCGGATCGCCGTGTTCAACAGGGGCGTCATCGAGCAGACCGGCACTCCCAACGAGGTGTACAACCACTCCGCCACCGAGTTTGTCTGCAACTTCATCGGGGACATCAACCGTCTGTCCGACGCGGTGGTGGCGGAGCTGAACCGAGCCGGCGGGAGCGTGGACCCCGCCATGCGCAACTATATCCGCCTGGAGCGCATCCACGTGAACGTGGAGCCGAAGGCGGGCTGCGCCGCGCTGGAGGGCGTGGTGGACAGCCGGGAGTACTACGGCCTGTACATCAAGTACTATATTACCGTAGACGGCCAGACCATCAAGGTCATCGAGAAAAACGACGGCGTCAACATCTACGAGGCGGGGCAGAAGGTCACGGTGGTCATCGATCCCCGGGATGTGATGTCCTATCCCGCCGGGGCGGCGGAGTAAAGGGGGGCGCGGGTGTTAGGCTGTAAGGAGTTTTACGACAAGACCGCCGCCCGCTGGGCGGAAAACGGCTATTCCGACGAGGCGGAGCCGGTGTGTATGGACGAATTCTGCGCCCTGCTGCCGCCCGGCGGGCGGGTGCTGGACCTCTGCTGCGGCGCGGGCTATGAGAGCTTCCGGCTGCGCAGGCGGGGATTTGAGCCGGTGGGGCTGGATTTCAGCGGGGAGAGCCTGGCCATTGCCAGGGAGAAAAACCCGGGCGTTTCCTTCCTCCAGGGGGATATGCTGGAGAGCTATTGCCGGATTGGGGCGGTGGACGGCGCCGTCTGCATCGCCGGACTGGTCCATGTGGAGACGGCGGACCTGCCCCTGGCCTTCCGGCGGGTGGCGGAGGTTTTGAAGCCCGGCGGATATCTGCTGGCCTCCGTCCGCTACGGCACAGGCCGGATGGAGGAGCGCAGCGTCACCGAGATCGACGGCGAGACCTATGACCGGAACTTCATCGCCCACAACGAGGCGGAGCTGTCCGCCGCCATGGGGGAGGCGTTCACCCTGGTCGGGGAGCTGCCGTCCGCTATGAAGATCTGGGCCTACTACCTGTTTCAGAAAAAAGAGGAGGTGCGCGTATGACCAAGCTTCGTGAACAGCGGTTCGGGCCGAAGCTGCTGCTGAAGGTGTTCGGGATCGCGTTTTTCGGCTACCTGTTTCTGGGCTTCATGCTGCTGCCCTGCCTGAATACCCTGGCCAGTATATTCAACACTTCCAACGCCGCCGGAGAGCGGGACCCCCTGGCGGTCCTCCGGTTCTTTTTTGCCGGGAATATGGGCTCCTATGTGTGGAACTCCCTAAAGCTGGCGGTGTGTCTGGTGGTCACCGTCAATGTGGTGGGCGTGTCCATCGTGCTCCTGACGGAGTATTTCGACATCAAGGGCGCACGGGTCCTGCGGATGGGATATATGACAACCCTGATCTATTCCGGCGTGGCCCTGGTGACGGGCTACCTGTTCCTCTATGACAGCGACGGCATCATCACCACGCTGCTGGTGAACGCCTTCCCCAATGTGAATCCGGACTGGTTCTCCGGGTTCAACGCGGTGCTGTTCACCATGACCTTCGCCTGTACCAGCAACCACATGCTGTTTCTTCGCAACGCCATCCGGGGCATCGACTACAATACGGTGGAGGCCGCCCGCAACATGGGGGCCAAGCCCTTCAAGGTGCTGTGGAAGGTGGTTTTCCCCACGCTGATTCCCACTATGTTCTCCCTGACGGTTATGACCTTCATCACGGGTCTGTGCGCCATGTCGGCCCCGACGCTGCTGGGCTATGACTCCATCAACCCGGAGATCGTCCGTCTGGCGGGGTCCTCCTCGGCGGATGAGGCCTTTCCCCAGGCCCGGGCGGCGCTGCTGTCGGTGATTTTGGCTCTGTTTACCATTGTACTGCTGACCATCCTGTCCTCCTACGAACGAAAGGGGCACTACCTGTCGGTGTCCAAGACCAAGGCCAGGCTGCAAAAGCAGAGGATCAACAACCCGGCGGCCAACGTGCTGGCGCATATCTACGCCTATGTGCTGTTTATCGTCTACATGATCCCCGTGGTGATGATCGTCATCTTCTCCTTCCAGACCTACGGGGCCATCCGGATGAAGAAGCTGGATGTGACCAACTGGACGCTTATCAACTTCTTCGGCACCCAGGATTATGAGTATCTCACCAGCCGGGGGACCTATAAGACCCGGAAGGGCTCCATCTCCGGCCTGTTTGCCAACGAGGCCACGCTGGGGGGCATCAAGCTGAGCTTCATACTGTCCGCCATTGCGGCGGCCCTGGCCTGCGTCATCGTGGTGGTGGCCTGCAACTATATTTTCAAGAACCGGAACAAGAAGTCCGGTACGGTGCTGGAGTACAGCCTTCTGTTTCCCTGGCTGCTGCCCACCATCCTCATCTGCTACTCCTACCGGGTGTACTTCAACAGCGAGGATGTGTGGTATGTGGGGGGAAACAACCTGTACTATGCGGAAAATGTACGCCTTTTGATTATACTGGCGTATACGGTGGTCAAGCTGCCCTTCTCCCTGCGGATGATCAAAGCGTCGTTCTACGCCATCGACGAGGAGCTGGAGGACGCGGCCCGAAACCTGGGGGCCAGCGGCTTTGTGACGTTCTTGAAGGTAAAACTGCCCATCATTCTGCCATCGGTGCTGGCGGTGTTCGCGCTGAACTTTAACGCGCTGTTCACCGAGTACGATATGTCCGCCACCTTCGCCAGCTCCTACGGCACCAGCTACGCCATGGTCATCCAGTCCATGTGCGCCGAGGAGGGGCTGTACGGCTACAACGTCAACGCCTCCGGCCGGCGCTGCGCGTCCACGGTGTTCATCATGATCGTCTCCGGTGTTATCCTGTATCTGGTCTACGGCGTGGGAGCCCGGGATCTGGGCGAGCGGCTGGAGATCAGGGACCGGCGGCGAAAGCGCATGGAGCGGCTGCAGAGCCGGTTCAAAAAAGCGTCCGCAGCGAAAACAGAGCCATAAGGAGGTATATCCATGATTCGAAACATCATCTTTGATATGGGCGGCGTGCTGATTCACTACGTTCCCCGGGAAATCCTGTCCCACCTGAAGCTGAGCGGGGAGGACGAGGCCCTTCTGATGCGGGAGATGTTCAACTCCGTGGAATGGGTCCGTCTGGACCGGGGGACCATCTCCCACGAGGATGCCGTCGCCGCCATGCAGGCCCGGCTGCCCCAGCACCTCCACGCCGCTGTGGAGCAGGTGGTGGGCGGCTGGTGGGAGCTGGAGCTGCGCCCCATGGAGGGCATGGAGCCCTTGCTGGCGGAGCTGAAGAGGCTGGGTTACGGCCTCTATCTCCTCTCCAATGCCACCGCGCGGCAGCCGGAATACTTCGACCGCATCCCCGGCAGTCAGTATTTCGATGGCAGGATCATCTCCGCCCACTACAAGCTCCTCAAGCCCCAAAAGGAGATTTTCGACACGCTGCTGCGGGAGTACGGGCTGCAGGCGGAGGAGTGCTTCTTCGTGGACGACCTCAACATCAACATCGAGGGAGCCGTCTGCGCCGGTATAGCCGGGGCGGTGTTCGACGGCGATGTGCCCCGGCTGCGCCGGGCTCTGCGGGCGGCGGGGGTGGCCGTTGAGCTGGGGGAAAACTGATAAATTTAGTGTTATTTGGGCACCTTTTTTCGGATGCGTTGACTTTTCGCCTCCACAGTTTTACAATAAGGCCACCTTTAGCGGTGGAAGAATTGGGCAATATGCCTAATTCCCGCTGAAGAAAATTAGATTGGAGGATTTTAGTATGAAGAAGGCTTTGTCTCTGCTGCTTGTTCTGCTGATGGCCCTGTCTCTTGCGGCCTGCGGCGGCAACGACGACAAGCAGCCCAGCAATGATCCGCCCCAGCAGTCTGATCCCGCGCCCGCGGACGACGCCAAGGAGCCCGCTGACGCCGCCGGCATGGACGCGCTCATCGAGGCCGCCAAGGCCGAGGGCGAGCTGGTGGTCTACGGCTCCTGCGAGGAGGAGTACCTGTCCGCCGCCTGCGAGCACTTTGAGGAGCTCTACGGCATCAAGACCATCTATCAGCGCCTGTCCACCGGCGAGGTCCAGGCCAAGATCGAGGAGGAGAACGGCAGCCCCTCCGCCGACGTATGGTTTGGCGGCACCACCGATCCCTATAACGTCGTGGCCGCCGAGGGCCTGCTGGAGCCCTATGCCGCCGAGAACGCCTCCCACCTGCTGGACGACCAGTATAAGGACGCCGACGGCAACTGGTATGGCATCTACAAGGGTATTCTGGGCTTCATGGTCAACAAGGATGAGCTGGCCCGCATGAATATCGAGGCCCCTCAGGATTGGCAGGACCTGCTGGACCCCAAGTATGAGGGCCTGATCTGGCTGTCCAACTACAACACCGCCGGCACCGCCAAGCTGGTCATCAACACCATGATCCAGAAGTACGGCCACGACGAGGGCATCCAGTACCTGGTTGACCTGGACAAGAACATCCAGGTGTATACCAAGTCCGGCTCCGGCCCCTCCAAGAACGTGGGCACCGGCGAGTGCGTGGTGGGCATCGGCTTCCTCCATGACGGCATCACCCAGATCGTGGACAACGGCTATGAGAACGTGGAGCTGGTCATCCCCTCCAGCGGCACCTCCTTCGAGGTGGGCGCCACCGCCATCTTCAAGGGCGCGAAGCACCCCAACGCCGCCAAGCTGTGGATTGAGTACGCCCTGTCCCCCGAGTGCGTGGAGCTGGCCGACGATCACGGCTCCTATCAGTTCCTGGTGATCGACAACGCCCAGCAGCCCGCCCAGGCCGCCGAGTTCGGTCTCGATCCCAACAACGTCATGAAGTATGACTTCGAGGACGCCAAGAACAACATCACCTCCTATATTGAAGAGGTCATGAACGCCCTGGGCGGCGGCGACGACCGTTTCAAGACCGAGTAATTCCACTCCGCTGATCCAAGCGATGGGGGACGGCGTGCGTCGCCGTCCCCCATTTTCCCTACTGTGTGTCCTGTATGAGAAAGGAGGCTTCCCCTATGGCAAGGAGCCAGGGCGCGGCTCTGGATCGGAAAAAGCTGATGGCCGACCCCATTATGGTCTGCACAATCGTGGTTCTGATCGCATTTCTGACTTTGTTTATCCTCTACCCGCTGGCCATACTGCTGGTGGATAGTTTCGTGGGCGATGGAGGCGGCTTCTCCTTCGCCGTGTTCCAGCGTATTTTCGCCATGCCCAACTTTACCACCGCCATTACCAACACTCTGAAGGTGGGCTTTCTGGTGGGCATTATCTCCACCGTGGTGGGCCTCCTGTTCGCCTATGTGGAGGTGTATGTCAAGGTGGGCCGGGTGGTGGGCGGCCTGTTCAAGGTGGTGTCCATGCTGCCGGTGGTGTCGCCTCCCTTTGTGCTGAGCCTGTCCATGATTATGCTCTTCGGCAAGGCGGGGCTCATCACCCGGTTCCTGCTGGGTATCTATGACAACAACGTATACGGGTTCTGGGGCATTGTCATCGTCCAGTCCCTGACCTTTTTCCCAGTGTGCTACATGATGCTCAAGGGGCTGCTCAAGAACATCGACCCCTCCCTGGAGGAGGCTGCCCGGGATATGGGGGCCTCCCGCTCCAAGGTGTTCCTGACCGTGACCATGCCCCTGCTGCTGCCGGGGCTGGGCAACGCGTTTCTGGTGACCTTCATCGAGTCCATCGCCGACTTCGCCAACCCCATGATCATCGGCGGCTCCTATGACACCCTGGCCACCACCATCTATCTCCAGATCACCGGCGCATATGACAAGGCCGGGGCGGCGGCCATGGCCGTGGTGCTGCTGTGCATCACGCTGCTGATGTTCGCGGTGCAGAAGTACTACCTGGAGGCCAAGACCGCCGCCACCCTGACGGGCAAGGCCTCCCGGGGGCGGATGCTGATCGGGGACAGAAGCGTGGCCATACCGCTGACCATCCTGTGCGGCCTGGCGGCCTTTTTCGTCATCATGATGTACCTGTGCGTGCCCATCGGGGCCCTGTTCCCCACCTGGGGATATAAGTTCACCCCCCTGACCTTCAAGTGGTTCGGCCAGGTGTTCACCAAGTACAAGGGACTAAGGGCCTTCCGGGATTCCTTTGTGCTGTCCATGGTGGCAGCGCCCATCACGGCGCTGCTGTCCATGATTATCTCCTATCTGGTGGTCAAGCGGAGATTCAAGGCCAAGGGCTTCATCGAGGCCGTGTCCATGCTGGCCATGGCCGTGCCCGGCACGGTGCTGGGCGTGGGGTACATACGGGGCTTCTCCGGCGGCCTGTTCCACACCGGCTTCCTCTCCGGCATCTACGGCAGCGCGGCCATCCTGATTATCGTTTTCGTGGTCCGCTCCCTGCCCACGGGCACTCGCAGCGGCATCTCCGCCCTGCGGCAGATCGACAAGTCCATTGAGGAGTCTGCCTATGATATGGGGGCGGACAGCTTCAAGGTGTTCATGACCGTGACGCTGCCCCTCATCAAGGACTCCTTCCTCAGCGGTCTGGTCACCGCCTTTGTGCGCTCCATCACCGCCATCTCCGCCATCATCCTGCTGGTGACGCCCCAGTTCCTGCTCATCACCGTGCAGATCAATGAGTTTGCAGAGAAGGGCTCCTATTCCATCGCCTGCGCATTCGCAACGATCCTGATTATCATCACCTACGGCGCTGTGCTGCTGATGAACCTGTTTATCAAATTCTTCGGCACCAGCAGAAAGCTCAAGGAGGTCGAATAAGCCATGTCAAAAGTCAAGAAAGGCGTGCGCCTGGAGCACATCTCCAAAATCTATCAGGACCCCAAAACCGGCAAGGATTTTTACGCGGTGAAGGACACCTCCCTGACCATCGAGCCCGGCTCCTTCGTGACGCTGCTGGGTCCCTCCGGCTGCGGAAAGACCACCACTCTGCGTATGATCGCCGGCTTTGAGAGCCCCGACGAGGGGGAAATCTATCTGGGGGACGAGGCCATCAACGCCCTGACCCCCAACAAGCGGGACACCGCCATGGTGTTCCAGAGCTACGCCCTGCTGCCCCATTACAACGTATTTGACAACGTGGCCTACGGCCTGAAGCTCCGAAAGGTTCCCAAGGAGGAGATCAGAAGCCGGGTCATGAGGATTCTGGATTTGGTGGAGCTCACCGGTATGGAGGGGCGCATGACCAACCAGCTCTCCGGCGGACAGCAGCAGCGTGTGGCCCTGGCGAGAGCCCTGGTCATTGAGCCGGGCGTGCTGCTGTTTGACGAGCCCCTCTCCAACCTGGACGCCAAGCTGCGGGTGTCCATGCGCACGGAGATCCGCCGCATCCAGCAGGAGGTGGGCATCACCGCCATCTACGTCACCCACGACCAGAGCGAGGCCATGGCCCTGTCGGACAACATTATCATTATGAACAAGGGCGTGGTGGCCCAGATGGGCTCCCCCCAGGAGATTTACTACCACCCCAACAGCGAGTTCGTGGCGGATTTCATCGGGGAGGCCAACTTCCTGAGAGGGCGCTTTGAGCGGCAGGACGGGGATCACGTCGTTCTGAACATTGAGGGCCACGCCGCCAGGGTTCCCGCCAAGGCGGGAATGGCGGCGGGCGCGGAGTATACCGTGGTGCTGCGTCCGGAGTCCGCCGTTCTGGCGAACGAGGGCGGGCTGCCCTGCAAGGTGGTTCTCTCCTGCTTCATGGGCTCCTATCAGAACTACCATGTGACAGTGGGGAATACGCTGGTGAAGCTCACGGATTACAATCCGAAGAACAAGAAGATATATGCCGTAGGGGACCGGTGCTCGCTGGTATTCGACCCGGAATCGGTGCATATTCTGTGATAAGCAGGGACCCGGAGCAGCCGCTCCGGGTCCCTGTTTATTTAAAATTGCCAATCCGTTTTACCGCGGGCCCGATACTTTGAGACGCAGTGCCGTTCCAGGCTTTCTGCCCGGCGTCAGGCGGGCGGCGGTATGGCGCTCCTGTTGGGGAAATAGTATGAAAAGAAATTATTTGACCCTTTTCAAGTGCTTCAACTATAGCTGACAAAGGCGAACCGCCCGCCGTCCGGGGACCAGGAGTTGACGTTGATGGTCCCCTGTCCGCCAAAGAGGTCCAGCAGTTTCCGGGCGTTCTCCCCGTCGCTGTCCATGGCCCACAGCTCCACCTGCTTGTCCGGCAGGTGCTCCCAGGGCTCCAGATCCCCCTTCAGGAAGACCAGGTACACCACCGTCCGCCCGTCCGGGGACAGGTGGGGGAACCAGCAGTTGCTGTCGGTGTGGGTCATCCGCTTCAGGCCGCCCCCGTCCCGGTCCATACGCCAAATCTGCATAAGCCCTGAGCGGGTGCTGTTGAACCAGATGTGCCGCCCGTCGGGGGAGTACTCCGGACCGTCGTTGTAGCCCAGGCCGTCGGTGAGCCGCACCTCCGGCCCGCCGGCGGCGGGAATGGTGTAGATGTCAATCCGGTTCTCCCCGTCCGCCGGGTCGGGGCGGAAGGCGCAGTAGACCAGCTCATCGTTTACGGACCAGCCGTGGAGATAGGAGGGGAGCTTCTCCGTCACCAGCCGGGGTGCGCCGCCCTCTATGGGGAGGATGTAAATCTGGGAGGAGTGGGGACTGGCGCTGTGGCAGCTGATAGCCAGAAAGCGGTTGTCCGGGGAGGGCACGTGGTCATTGTTGCACCGCACGCACGCCCCTGTGTCCACTAATGTCTCCTCGTCCCGGGACAGGCTGTATCGCCAAATGCGCCCCTGGGCGTTATAGAGGAGGGCGTCCCCATCCCGCAGCCAGTTGGGCGCCTCAATAATTCTATCAAAGGTCCGCACCGCCCTCCGCTCTCCGGAGGTCATATCATAGATTTCCAAAATACTCCGCCCGCTCATAGCCGTGTCTCCTTTCTCAGTCCATCAGGGACCGTTCCGCATCGCCCCGCATTCCCCCGAAGATGGAGGAGTAGAAGCCCGAGGGCAGGGGCTCCATCACGAATCGGGACCGGGGCTCGTAGGTCCCGCCGGTCCGGGCGGCCTCCTCCATGCCGAAGAGGACCTCCTGGCAGTGGAGGCCGTACATCCCGCCGCAGCGGGCGCTCCTCCGGCCCCGGCGGAGGGCCCAGGCCAGCTCCGCCGCCCCCACGCCCCGGTGTCCGCCCTCTCCGCCGAAGCCGTCCGCCTCCGGCAGGCTTTGCCCATCGTAGCCGTGGGTGAAGGGGAGGACGCACGCTCCGCTCTCCGGACGGACGAGGGTGACGGGGCCGTTGAAGGTGTTGGGGTCTCCCAGCTTCAAAATGCCCTCGGAGCCAAAGATGGTGAAGACGTGCTGCTGGGCGTTGACGGTGCTGCCGTCAAAGAGCACGCTGGCCAGCACGCCGCTCTCAAAGCGCAGAGAGGCGGAGATGAGGCCGCTGCCCGGAATCCGAAATCCCTCGCCGTCCCCTGCTGTCCAGAGGAGCTCCGGCTCGTGGAAGGGAGATGGTGCGCCGAAGGCCCGCACCGCCGCCACCGGTCCCAGCAGGGCCAGCAGCGCCCCCACGTAGTATACCCCCACGTCGTAGGGCAGAGATCCGCCGCTCCCCCGCAGCATTTGGAAAATCTCCGCATTGAGGGACTGGTTCCGGTTGATGCAAACCTGACAGGAGGTCACCCGGCCGATGAGGCCCGCGTCCAGCGCTTTCCGGGCGGTCTGAACGCCCGCACCCAGCACCGTGTCCGGAGCGGCGCCCAGCAGGAGTCCCCGGGTCTCGGCCAGCTCCGTCAGCTCCCGGGACTGCTCCAGGTTCGCGGTGAGGATCTTTTCGGTGAAAACGTGCTTGCCCGCCTCCAGCATCTGTCGGATGACCTCGTAGTGGGTTTCCGGCGGGGTCAGGTTGACCGCCAGTTCGATTTCCGGGTCGGCGGCGATCTCATCCAGGGTCATCACCCGCCCGACGCCGTACCGGGCCGCCTTCTCCTCCGCCTTGGAGCGGGTGCGGTTGCACAGGGCGGTCAGATCAATGATGGAGAAGAGCTGGGACAGGCTGCGGATATAGACGCCGCTGATGCTGCCGCAGCCGATGACGGCGGTTTTAACAGGGGCGTACCCCGTTGCCATATGAAGCGCCTCCTTCCTTTGTTCCTGTTCTATAAAGTCCGCAAGGCGGACCTCGCCTTGCGGACTTCATGAATTACAAGTTATCTGCCCAGCTTCGCCCGGAGCTCCGCTCCCATGTCCTCATAGCCGGGCTTGCCCAGCAGGGCGAACATATTCTTCTTGTAGGCCTCCACCCCCGGCTGGTCAAAGGGATTGACCCCCAGCAGGTAGCCGCTCAGGCCGCAGGCGTACTCGAAGAAGTAGATCAGCTCGCCGCAGGTATAGGCGTTGATCTCCCCGGCGCGGATGATCAGGTTGGGCACGCCGCCTTCCACATGGGCCAGCAGGGTGCCGTCCATAGCCTGGGTGGCGATGAAGTCCATATCCTTCCCGGCCAGGAAGTTCAGCCCGTCCCCATCGGCCTCGTCCCGGGGCACGCACAGCTGGCTGGCGCTCTTGCCGAAGCGAATGACCGTCTCGATCATGATGCGCTCCCCCTGCTGGATATACTGCCCCATGGAGTGCAGGTCGGCGGTGAACTCCACGCTGGCGGGGAAGAGGCCTTTGCCCTCCTTGCCCTCGCTCTCGCCGTACAGCTGCTTCCACCACTCGGCGAAAAACCGGGCCCGGGGCTCATAAGCGGCCAGAATTTCGATCTTCTTGCCCTGGGCGTAGAGGTCGCTGCGGGCGGCGGCATACTGCCAGGCGGGGTTGTTCTCCAGGCCCGCCTTCCGGCAGGTCTCCATCATATCCGCCGCGCCCTTCATCAACTGGTCCAGGTCGATGCCCGCCACGGCGATGGGCAGCAGGCCCACGGCGGTGAGCACGC
Source organism: uncultured Oscillospiraceae bacterium (assembly GCA_910584045.1). Classification (GTDB taxonomy): domain Bacteria; phylum Bacillota; class Clostridia; order Oscillospirales; family Oscillospiraceae; genus Pelethomonas. The sequence continues at coordinate 72,257 of CAJTYO010000004.1, forward strand.
TGTAGCGCCCGCCCACGTCGTCGGGGACCACGTAGGTGTCATAGCCCTCGGCGTCAGCCAGGGACTTGAGGGCCCCCCGGGCTTTGTCGGTGGTGGCATAGGTGCGGGCGGCGGCTCCGGCCTTGCCGTACTTCTCCTCCAGCTTGGCCTTGAAGAAGCGGAAGGCCACGGCGGGCTCGGTGGTAGTGCCGGACTTGGAGATGACGTTGACGGAGAAGTCGTCGTCGCCAATGAGGGCGAAAATTTCCTCCAGAGCGTCGCCGCTCAGCCCGTTGCCTGCGAAGTAGATGTTGGGCGTGTTCTTCTTTTTGAGGTTGTAGTTGTTCGACTCCAGCAGCTCGATGACCGCCCGGGCCCCCAGATAGCTGCCGCCGATGCCGATGACCACCAGGGCCTTGCTGTCGGACTGGATCTTTTTCGCGGCGGCCTGGATGCGCTCGTACTCCGCCTTGTCATAGTCCCGGGGGAGGTTGACCCAGCCCACGAAGTCATTGCCGCGGCCGGAGGCCTCCTGGAGCCAGGTGTGGGCCTGCTGGAGGCCCTGGGCGTATTTCTCCGCCTGGGCGGAGCTGCTGGTGAGGTCTACATGAAGCATAGAAAAATCCTCCTTAGGTAGTTGAGTGGAAAATAGTTCCGATAACAGCAGTATATCATTTCATCGCCGGTTGGGCAAGAGAAATATCGCGTCCTCCCGTCAGGGCATCCCCACGCCCTTAAACCGGAAGCGGAAGGTCATCTCCTCCTCCGGCAGCAGGTACTCGGGCCGGGGCTTTGACCCCCAGCTGTCGTCTCCGCCCAGTCCCATCTGCATGGCGGAGACCCGGACCGCCGTGCGGTGGACGGCGGGCAGCTCATGGGGATGGGCGGCGTACTCCAGCTCGTGGGGGGTCCAGGGCAGGGCGGAGAACTCCATCTGATCTCCCTCGAACAGCAGCCCCAGTCCGCTCGCGTCGGTGACGGAGGCCCAGCGGACGGCGGTGTGGTTGCCGCACTCCTGGGGCGTCAGATTAGGAGCCATGCTCTCCTCGGCGGTGGAGGTCCAGATCCCCAGCTTCCCGCCCTTTTTCCGGTCGCAGTAGGTGGCCTCCGGTCCGGGTCCGTACCAGCGCAGGCGGTTAAAGTCCGCGTCCATCTGGAACATCACGCCGAACTCCGGCGCGGGTCCCAGCACCCTGGGCGCGCCGGAGGACAGGGCGGCCTCCACCGTGCCGTCGGGGAACACCCGGTATGTCAGGACGCAGCTGCTCCTGGGTGTGGTGGGCATGTGGCAGGTGTAGGACATCTCCACCCAGTTCTCCCCCCGCTGGACGGTCCAGGCCTGCTCGCCGGGCTTGAGCCCGTCGGGGTTCTGGTTGATGGGGTACAGACTGGCGATTTTCCACTGGGCGTACCGCGCGGGGGCCTTGCAGCCCCGGTCGTTGGCGGTGGGGGCCCGCCAGAAGTTGGGCTGGGGCATGGCCCGGAGCAGCTCCCGGCCGCCGTAGCGGTAGGAGAGCATCCCGCCCATGGTCTTGGAGAAGAGAATGTGGAAACTCTCCCCCCGGACTCCCAGGTTCCACTGGCTGTCGATGATCTCCAGAGGTCCCTTTTCCGGCTCCGCCTTTGGCAGCGCTCCGCCGCACCACTGTCCGAAAGCTGTCTCGTGGCCCTTCTTTCCCCAGCTCTCGTCCCGGCGCAGGCGGAAGGAGACGATGACGGCATACTCCGTATCCAGCCGCTCCGGCCACAGGGGCAGGTCATAGGTCCGGCTCTCCCCCGGGGGCACGCCGGTTTCCATGGGCCTCTCCTCCAGCAGCGCACCCTCCCGGTACAGTTGGACTACGCAGTCAAATTCCCCGCTGCCGGTGAAGAGGTGGCGGTTGACCACCTCCGCTTTCCCGTCCGCGATGTGAACCTGCAGATTCTGATAGAGGTACTTAACCTCCTGCATTTTGGGCGTGGGAGCCCGGCGCAGGCTGTCCACAATGCCGTCGCCGCTGAAGTCTCCGTCGTGGGGCCGGTCGCCGAAGTCGCCGCCGTAGCCCTGGTATTTAAGCCCATACCGGTCCTTCACCGTGAGGGCCTGATCGATATAGTCCCAGATAAAGCCCCCCTGATAGGCCGGGACCTCGTCCGCCAGACGGATATACACATCCTGCCCCCCGAAGGAGCTGCCCATGGCGTGGGCGTACTCGCAGGAGACGGCGGGCCGGGAGGAGTCCTTTTCCAGAGCGGCGCGGATGCTCTCGGCGGACCAGTACATATTGCTGAAAATATCGCTGGTCCCGGCATAGGCCGGGTCGTGGACCACGCTCTCATAGTGCACCGGCCGCGTGTCCATCCGCCGGAAGTAGTTGGATGCGGCCAGCAGGTTGTCCCCGCTGAAGGACTCGTTGCCGCAGGACCAGATGAGCACGCTGGGCCGGTTTCGGTCCCGTCGGAGCATGGCCTCCGCCCGGGCCAGGACCGCCTCCCGCCACTGCGGCGCGCTGCCGGGGATGTGGTCCTCTCTGGCCAGGCGGCCTGTCATGACCATCTCCCACGCGCCGTGGGACTCCAGGTTCATCTCGTCGATGACATAGATGCCGTACTTGTCGCACAGGCGGTAGAAAAAGCTCTGGTTGGGGTAGTGGCTGGTGCGGACGGCGTTGATGTTGTTCCGCTTCATGGTTACGATGTCCAGCTCGGTTTCCGCCTCGGTGACACAGCGGCCATGGGCGGAGGAGAACTCGTGGCGGTTCACGCCGCGGAAAAGGATACGTCTGCCGTTGAGCAGCATCAGCCCGTCCTTGATCTCAAACCGGCGCAGGCCCACCTGCTCCGTCACCGTCTCCGTCAGCGCGCCGTTCTCATCAAACACCTCGATCACCAGACCGTACAGGTTGGGCTTCTCCGCGCTCCAGAGCCTGGGGGCGTCTACGGGCAGGACGGCCTCCCCCTCCGCCGGGAGGGGGATTTCGGCGCCCGCAATCTGCCGCTCCCCGTCATACAGGCGGCACGCGGCATGGCCCCGGCCCGCGGCCTCCATGGAGATCCGGACCTCGCCGGAGGCGAAATCGTCCGAGAGGGGCGTAGTGATCTTCATATCCCGCACGTGGACTGCCGGCACGGCGTACAGGAATACCTCCCGGAAGAGGCCGGAGAAGCGGAAGAAGTCCTGGTCCTCCATCCAGCTGGCGTTGGTGTACTGGAATACCTGGGCGGCCAGCTTGTTCTCCCCGGGGACGAGGAACTCTGTCAGCTCAAACTCCGAGGGGGTGAAGCCGTCCTCGCCGTAGCCGACGTAGCGCCCGTTGCACCACACCGCCAGGCCGCTCTCCGCCCCCTGGAAGGAGACAAATATCCGCTTCCCCGCCATACGCTCCGGCAGGGTGAAATATTTGACATAGCTCCCCACGGCGTTGTACCGCTCCGGTATCTCCCCCGGCTTCACGTCCTCCACCCCGTTCCAGGGGTACTGCACGTTCACATACTGGGGCCGCCCATAGCCCTGGAGCTGGATGTGGGCGGGCACGGGGATAACGTCCCACCCTCGGCAGTCCACGTCCGATCCGAAAAATCCGGGGACGGTCCCCTGGACATTCTCTGCGTAATGAAAGAACCAGTCCCCGCAGAGGGAGAACCTGGGGGACCCCTCCGGAAGGACGTACATATGGTCGGAGTGGGGCGGCTGGCGGTTGTCCTGGAAAAATTCCGGGGATTTTGTCAGCGCGTAGTTGAATTCCTTCATACTTCCTCCAGTACGATCAGCTTCCCTAAGAAATCGCCCTTCATGGTGGGCAGCAGCAGCCCGCCGTACATCCATCCCGCGCCGGAGCGGATCTCTCCGCTCTCGCTGGAGCGGTAGCGCTTCTCCTCATCCAGGCCCCGCAGAGCCAGCAGCACGCTCCGCCGCTGCTGGCGGCTCATGACGTGGACATAGTCGACCACGGCCACGCGCTTATCCTTGCTGACGGCCATCAGCGCGTCGTACTCCTGATTCTCCCCGTAGGAGGCGAGGCGGTAGTAGTCCCCTCCGTGGAACACGGGGCCGTATTTCCGGTAGTTCTCCAGCTGGCCGGGTATCATATCCAGCTCCTCCCCGGTCAGCTTGGTCAGATCCAGCTCATACCCGAAGCACCCCGGCAGGGATACCAGCCCCCGGGTCTCGAAGGGGGTGACCCGCCCGTTGGTGTGGCTGGGACAGGCGGCCACATGGGCCCCCATGGTGGAGAGAGGATAGATGAGGGCCGTGCCCTCCTGGATGCGCAGGCGGTCGATGGCGTCGGTGTTGTCGGAGGTCCAGATCTGGGGGCTGTAATACAGCATACCCGGGTCGAACCGTCCGCCGCCGCTGGCGCAGTTCTCCAGCAGCAGGTCGGGGAAGTCATGCAGCAGCCGCTCCTGGAGGTCGTATACCCCCAGCACGTACCGGTGGAAGAGCTCCCCCTGCCGGTCCGCCTCCAGGCAGAAGCCGGCCACATCCGTCAGGGACCGGTTCATATCCCACTTCACATACTCGATGTTGGCGGAGGAGAGCACCTTGTGCAGCTGGTCATAGACGCAGCGGCGAACCTCCTCCCGGGAGAGATCCAGCACCAGCTGGGTCCGGGAGAGCATGGGACTGCGCCCGGGGATCTGGAGGGCGTAGTCGGGGTGGGCGCGGAAGAGCTCCGAGTCGGGGGATACCATCTCCGGCTCCACCCACAGTCCGAACTTCATCCCCAGCTTGTTGATCTCGTCCGCCAGGCGCTTCAGTCCGCCGGGCAGCTTTTTCTCATTGACGAACCAGTCGCCCAGGCTGTTGTCGTCCGTGTTCCGGCAGCCGAACCACCCGTCGTCCAGCACCAGCATCTCGATGCCCCTGCCGGCGGCGGTGCGGGCGATGTCCAGCAGCTTGTCCGAGTCGAAGTCGAAGTAGGTGGCCTCCCAGTTGTTGACCAGGGAGGGCCGGGGCTTATCCCGCCAGGGGCCCCGGGTGAGGTGGCGGCGGTACAGGTCGTGGAGGGCGTGGGTCATGCCGTCCAGCCCGGTGCTGGAGTAGGCCAGCACCGCCTCCGGCGTCTGGAAGCTCTCCCCGGGCCCCAGCTTCCAGCCGAAGCTCTCCGTGTCGATGCCCATCACCACCCGGACCAGCTCCTGCTGGCGCATCTCCGCCTGGGCGATGAAGTTGCCGGAGTAGACGAAGTGCATGGCGTAGACCTGCCCGTGGCTCTGGTTGGCGTCGCGCTCCGCCAGGGCCAGGAAGGGCTGCTCCTGGTGGGAGGAGATGCCCCGCCGGGAGGACACGCCCTGCTTCCCCCAGCTGAGGGGCCGGCGGTTGATCATCCGCTCATAGGCCCAGCTGCCGTGGAGGGTGATGAGGTCGAAGCTCCGGTTGTCCATATCCAGGCAGGCGGAGAGGGCGGCGGTGAGACGCAGGGGCCGATCCCCGCAATTTTCGATCCGTGCGCTGCGGCAAATGACGTCCAGATTCTCAAAGGCGGTGTACAGCAGGCTGACCTCCAGTCCCAGGGCCTCGTCCCGGCACCTTAGCTCCAGTGTCGCGCAGTCCTCCTGCCCGCCGTGCGTGGCGGGCAGGCCCGGCAGAGCGGGCTTGCCGCCGTAGATTTTGTGGGAGAGATAGGTCAGCCCGCAGACCCGGTGGCCCTCCTCGGTCTCCACTCGCAGGCAGCTCTCCCGGAAGTCCCCCAGCCCGTGGCAGGGGTACTCCAGGGGCAGCTCGTCCAGGACGTTGGTCTGCTGTCCGCTCTCCCGGAAGGGGAGGAATTGGGGGTTGACCCGCAGCAGATAGTTCATATTGTCGTCCGGAATTTTCCGTCCATAGTAGGCGTGGCAAACAAAGCCCATCTCGTCCACCAGGCTGATCAGATAGGTGGAGCCGGGGGTGTCCAGCCGGAATACCCGGGCCTCTTGATTGTATGAAATGCCCATTAAACAGTCCTCCGATAAAATTTGGCGGTCCTCCGGACGGGAGGGCCGCCGGCACTACGATGATACGAGCTTTCCCACGCTCTGTCAATCCCCAAAAGCGCCGTCCGCCGCCAGATTTCCCGGTCCGAAGCCCATGGGCATCAGCTCGGCCAGGGTAAAGACCTGATAGTCGTCCCTGCCGCTGGCCAAAATGATCTGAAAGGTTCCGGGATCGCAGAACTCCATCATCACTTGGCGGCACACGCCGCAGGGGGGCGTCAGCTCCGACAGCACGCCCTTGGGCCCGCCCACCACGCAGATGGCCCGGAAGCGCCGCTCTCCCTCGCTGACCGCCTTGAAGAAGGCGGTGCGCTCGGCGCAGTTGGAGGGTCCGTAGGCGGCGTTCTCGATGTTGCAGCCGGCGTAGATTTTCCCCTCAGCCGTCAGGAGAGCCGCCCCCACCTTGAAGTGGGAATAGGGGGTGTAGGCATAGGCCAGCTGCCCGATGGCCGCGTCAATCAGACGCTGGATCTCCCGCTTTTCCATCTCACGCATCCTCCCGGGCCCGGTCTGCGGCGATCAGCCGCCGCAGAGCCTGGACGGCCACACGCACGGCCAGATCGGTGTCGTGGACAACGGGGTTTTCAAGGCCCAGTCTCTCCCGCTCCTGGTTGGCCACTGTCAAAAAGCAGGCCCCCGCCCGCACCCGCAGCGCGCCGGCCACGATGAACAGCGCCGCCGACTCCATCTCCGAGGCCAGGCAGCCCATCCGCTTCCATGCCTCCCACTTGCTGAGGAGCTCATAGCTTACGGGCTTGGTCTCCGGGCTGTGCTGGCCGTAAAAGGAGTCCTTGCTCTGGACCACGCCGGTATGGCAGGGGGCGCCCAGCTCCCCGGCGGCCTCCCGCAGGGCGTTGACCACGCCGACGTCGGCCACGGCGGGGAACTCGATGGGGGCGTACTCCCGGCTGGTGCCCTCCATGCGGATGGCGCCGGTGGCGACGACCACGTCGCCGCTGAGGACCTCCGGCTGCATCCCGCCGCAGGTCCCGATGCGCACGAAGGTGTCCGCGCCGGAGAGAACCAGCTCCTCCACTGCGATGGCTGCCGAGGGGCCGCCGATGCCCGTGGAGGTGACGCTGACCGGTACGCCGTCCAGCGCGCCGGTGTAGGTAACGTACTCCCGATTGTCGGCCATCAGCTTTGCGCCGTCAAAGTATTTCGCGATCTTCGCGCAGCGCTTGGGGTCGCCGGGGAGGATGACATAGCGGCCTACGTCCCCCTTTCCCACCTGGATGTGGTATTGCTTTCCTGGATTCTCCGAATAGTTCATTTCTTTGTCTCCTTTCGGTTTAAAATGTATCTTGTCGGCGGCCCGGGGCCGCTTTCGGCGCTTTTCCCCGGGAAAAAGCTGCGCACGCACCTTGACAATATCGGCGCGCAGCGGGTATACTGGGGACCGGTAAATCAATCCTGTCCTTCTATAAAAGGAGGTTTCACAATGAAACAAACAGCTTTTGACCGCCGCCTGGCGGTCAGGAACGACGAACTCAAATCCCTCTATCTCCAGCTCTACCACGACGACGAGGCCGCTTTTGATTACTTCACCGCCATGCTCCGCCGCGCCTGGAAGGAGCGCAAGCGCGCCCTCCGTGACCAGGATCTGCGCCGGGAGGAGTCCCCCGACTGGTTTCGCCGGCGGGACATCCTGGGCATGATGCTCTATGTCAGCGCTTTTGCCGAGACCCTCCGGGGCGTGGAGGAGAAGCTCCCCTATCTCCAGGAGTGCGGGGTGAATTATCTCCACCTCATGCCCCTGCTGGCCAGCCCCAAGGGGCGCAGCGACGGGGGCTACGCCGTCTCCGATTTCCGCGCCGTCCAGCCGGAGCTGGGCGCCATGGAGGACCTGGAGGCGCTGGCCGACGCCTGCCGGAGGAGCAGGATGCTCGTCTGCCTTGACTTCGTCATGAACCACACCAGCGAGGACCACGACTGGGCCCGCCGGGCCCGGGCCGGGGAGAGCGGCTATCGGGAGCGCTACTTTTTCTATGACAGCTGGGACGTGCCCCGGGAGTTTGAGAAGACCGTGCCCCAGGTGTTCCCCACCACCGCCCCCGGCAGCTTCACCCAGCTGGAGGACGGGCAGATCGTCATGACCAATTTCTACCCCTACCAGTGGGACCTCAACTACGCCAACCCCGTCGTCTTCAACGACATGACCGAGAACCTGCTGTACCTGGCCAACCGGGGCGTGGATGTGATCCGGCTGGACGCCATCCCCTACATCTGGAAGGAGCTGGGCACCCCCTGCCGGAATCTGCCCCAGGTACATACGCTGTCCCGGATGCTGCGCCTGGCCTGTGAGATCGTGTGCCCCAGCGTGCTGCTGCTGGGCGAGGTGGTCATGGAGCCGGTGAAGGTGGTCCCCTATTTCGGAGCCGCCGAAAGGCCGGAATGCCACATGCTCTACAATGTCACCACCATGGCCACCACCTGGCACACCCTGGCCACCGGGGACGTGTCCCTGCTGCGCCGGCAGATGGACGCGGTATGCGCTTTGCCGAAGGAATTTCTTTTCCTCAACTACCTCCGCTGCCACGACGACATTGGCTGGGGGCTGGACTACCCCTGGCTGGGCGAGCAGTTCGGCATCAATGAAGTGGCCCACAAGAAGTACCTCAACGACTACTTCACCGGCAGGCGGCCCGGCAGCGTCGCCCGGGGCGAGCTGTACAACGACGACCCCCGCCTTGGCGACGCGCGGCTGTGCGGCACCACTGCGTCCCTGTGCGGCGTGGAGGCGGCGGAGTACGAGGGCGATCCCTTCAAGCTGGAGCGGGCCATCGCCTGCGCGGCGACCCTCCACGCCTGGATGCTCTCCCAAAGCGGCATTCCCGTCATCTACAGCGGCGACGAGGTGGGACAGTGCAACGACTGGCTCTACAAGGAGGACCCCGACAAGCGGGAGGACAGCCGCTACATCCACCGGGGCCGCTTCCGCTGGGACGAGGCCGAAAAGCGGAAGGACCCGGACACTCGGCAGGGCAAGCTGTTCCGCCTGCTGCGCCGCATGGAGGACATCCGGGCCGGGGAGCCCTGCTTCGACGCGTCCGCCGACGTGTGGACGGAGGACAGCGGCAGCCGGCACGTGCTGGCCCTGTGCCGCAGGCTGGGGGACCGGGAGCTCGTCTGCCTCTTCAACTTCAGCGGCGAGTTTGTCACAGCCGGCGTGAAGCGGGAGGGATGCTATACGGAGCTGATGTACGGCGGGCGGTATGACGGCATCGAGGGCGTTCAGCTGTGGCCCAACGGCTTTGCCTGGCTGCTGCGGGACGGGCGGTAACAAAAAAGCCCTCGCCCCGGCCTGATAGGATCGGGGCGAGGGCTTGCTGCGGCGCGAGCCGCTTACATATACTTACGCATGGTATCCGTAGCGGAATCGGTGGCGGCGCTGATGGTAATGGTGACCTTCAGATTCAGGGGGGAGGTGAAGGCGTCCAGCCAGTTGAGGAACTGGTCGATCTCCCGCTCGTCGGAGCTGCGGGCTACCTTGCAGAGATTGTCGATAAAGATATGGGAAATGTCGTAATTCCCCGCATACAGGCCGGAGAGGAAACCCCGCAGATTCTCGAAGCTGTTGATGTCGAACTCCGAAGCGTCGACCATCCGGGTCTGGTGGCGGAGATTGAAGCTCATGTTTCGGGTGGGCTCGATGCAGACCATGCACCCAACCTCGTGTTCAGCGGCGCTCTCCATGAGCTCGATGAGCTGCTTGGTCTTTCCCTCGCCGGAGCCGCTCATGATCAGTCTAACCATATGAAATCACTCCTTTATTGGTCCTGAGATTTACGGTGTCTATAAGGATAGCACAAACGGCGGAAAAACACAACGGGAAAAATCAGTTTTCATAAAAATTTAACAGCTTCTTCCAGCTCCGTCCCCCGGGCGGCGGGGCTGCCTGTTGAAATTTCCCGCAGAATCGTGTATACTATTACCAGAAAACGCTAAGGAGGACATACTATGAACACCTGCATCATCCCGCCGGGCTACCGCTCGCCCCTCTATGGCTATGACATGCAGCGGGCCATCGAGTTCGTCAAGAGCAGCTTCCAGGAGAATCTGAAATTCGCGCTGAACCTCCGGCGCGTGTCCGCGCCGCTTTTCGTGGACCGGTTTTCCGGCCTCAACGACAACCTCAACGGCGTGGAGCGGCCCGTGGGCTTCGACATCCCCGCCGTGGACGGAGCCGAGGGCGAGGTGGTCCACTCCCTGGCCAAGTGGAAGCGCCTGGCGCTCAAGCGCTATGGCTTCTACCCCGGCAACGGGCTGTATACCGATATGAACGCCATCCGGCGGGACGAGAGCCTGGACAATATCCACTCCGTCTACGTGGACCAGTGGGACTGGGAAAAGGTCATCACCAGGGCGGACCGGAACGTGGACTTTCTGGAGTACACCGTGCGCTCCATCGTGGGGGCGGTGTGCGACGCCTGCGACGCGCTGCGCCGGGCCTTTCCCCAGGTGAAGACCCGGCTGGACCGGGACGTCAGCTTCATCACAACCCAGGAGCTGGAGGATATGTACCCCCATCTGTCCCCCAATGAGCGGGAGACGGCCTATATGCGGGAGGGGCATAAAACCGTATTCCTCATGCAGATCGGCAAGACGCTGAACAGCGGGCGGAAGCACGACGGGCGGGCCCCGGACTACGACGACTGGGAGCTCAACGGGGACATCCTCATGTGGAACGACGTGCTGGGCCGTGCCTTCGAAATCAGCTCCATGGGCATCCGAGTGGACCCGGAGAGCCTGGACCGGCAGCTGAAGCTGGCGGGCTGTGAGGAGCGGCGGGAGCTGCCCTTCCACAGGATGCTGCTGGGCGGCGAGCTGCCTCTGACCATGGGCGGGGGCATCGGGCAGAGCCGTCTTTGTATGCTGATGATCGGCTGCTGCCACATCGGCGAGGTGCAGGTGAGCCTGTGGGACAGGGAGACTATGGAGATCTGCGAGGAGGCGGGGGTGCAGCTGCTGTAGTGCGGCCAAGGCGTCCTGTTTGAGGAGGGTTCGGGCGGCGGAAAAACGCCGCGAGGTATTCTTTTTAGGAGGAAAAACAATGGGAAACCCTGTATTGACCGGTCTGGAGCCCCAGCCGGTATTCCGCTTCTTCGAGGAGCTGACGGCTATTCCCCACGGCTCGGGGAACACGGAGGCCGCCAGCGATTGGGCGGCGGATTTTGCCCGGGCCAGGGGCCTGGAGCACAGGCGGGACGAGATGGGAAACGTGGTCATCCGCAAGCCCGCCTCCCCCGGCTATGAGGATCACCCGGGAGTCATTTTGCAGGGCCACCTGGATATGGTCTGCGTCAAGGAGCGGGGAGTGGACCACGACTTCACCAAGGACCCCCTCCGCCTGGTGGTGGAGGGCGACTGGGTGCGGGCTCAGGGCACCACCCTGGGCGGGGACAACGGCATCGCCGTGGCCCTGATCCTGGCCCTGCTGGACGACGCCGGCGCCGTCCATCCGCCCATCGAGGCGGTGTTCACGGTGGACGAGGAGGTGGGCCTGCTGGGGGCGGGGGGACTGGACTGCTCGGACCTGGCGGGCAGGCGGCTCATCAACCTGGACAGCGAGGACGAGGGCGTGCTGACCGTCAGCTGCGCGGGCGGGTCCCGGTGCGACGTCGATCGGACTTACCCGCTGGAGGAGGGCAGGGGCGCGGTGTGCGTGCTGACCGTCTCCGGCGGGCAGGGGGGCCACTCGGGCATCGAGATCGGCAAGGGGCTGGCCAACGCCGGCAAGCTGCTGGGGGCGTGTCTGGCGGAGATGGAGGGCGTCCGGCTGATCTCAATGTCCGGCGGAGCCCAGGACAACGCCATCCCCAAGGAGGCGGAGGCGGTGTTCCTGGCGGAGAGCGCGGCGGCGCTGGAGCCCGTGCGGAAGCGGTTTGAGGAGGAGGTCCTTCCGGGCTTCGCCGGGGCGGAGCCCGGGCTGGCCGTGCGCCTGGTCAGCGTGCCGCCGGAGAGACGGCGGGCGCTGTCCCGGGAGGACAGCCGCGCCGTCATCGGACTGCTCAACGAGTACCCCAACGGGGTGCAGGCCATGAGCGGAGACATCCCGGGGCTGGTGCAGACCAGTCTGAATCTGGGTATTCTGCGGCTGGAGGACGGGGCGCTGTCGCTGTCCAGCTCGGTGCGCAGCAGCGTGCTGGCGGAGAAGGAGGCGCTGTGCGGCGCGCTGGCGGCGCTGGCGGACCGCTATGGGGCCCGGTTTTCCCAGCGGGGGGCGTATCCGCCGTGGGAATACCGGAAGGATTCGCCGCTGCGGGAGGTCATGCTCCGCGTCTACCGGCGGATGACCGGGAAGGAGATGGAGGTGGAGGCCATCCACGCGGGGCTGGAGTGCGGCCTGTTCGCGGGAAAGCTGCCGGGGCTGGACGCGGCGTCCATCGGGCCGGACCTGCGGGAGGTGCACAGCACGCGGGAGAGGATGTCCATTTCCTCCGTGCAGCGGACGTGGGCGTATCTGCGGGAGGTTCTGCGGGAGCTGTAAGGGCGCGCGAAGGGTTGAATTGATTCTGTTTTTTGCGATTATTCGGTTATCGAGACGCCCTTTGTACGGTTTTTATGCCTGTCCGCTTCCGGCTGCCGCGGTGGTTTGCATACCTTACCACATAGGGGTGGAAGAGGGGGAAAGCTGCCCGCAAACGTGCGGCCTTTTGAAAAATTTTCTTGTCCGCAGAGGGCGCCGGCGGGGACAGGCGAGACGGACGGTGTGAGAACGGACGGTATCCGCACGCGCCAACCCTGCGGGTTTTTCGGGTTGTTTTGACGGCTTGCGCTTTTCTCTAAAACCCATCCGATTTTTCCAAAACCCGGCCGGTTTTTGCAGAGCCCAACCGGTTTCCCAAAATCCGGCCGGTTTTTAACGCGCTGATATGTTTTTTTGAGAGCAAGGATATCGATATAAAGGACCATTTTTTATGGCGGCCCGGAGGGCCGCCGGAAAGGACGAACGATGAAATTTTCAGAAATGCCCTACACCCGCCCCGATCTGGAAAAAATCAAAAAATTCAGCGGCGAGGCGCTGGAAAAGATCCGCTCCGCCGCCTCGGCCGGGGAGCAGATCGAGGCATACCTCGCCTATGAGGAGCAAAGCAAGGAGATCAACACCGTCTGTGCCCTGGCCTATGTGCGCCACACCATCAACACGAAGGACGAGTTCTACGACAAGGAGAACGACTATATCGACGAGATCGGCCCCGCCATCCAGGAGCTGGGACAGCAGATCGATATGGCCCTGCTCGCCTCCCCTTTCCGGCCCCAGCTGGAGGAGCGGTTCGGGACGCTGCTGTTTAAGAATCTGGAAATCTCCGTGCGGTGCATGAAGCCGGAGATCATGGAGCTGATGCAGGAGGAGAACAAGCTGCAGAGCGAGTATCAGAAGCTCTACGCCTCCGCCACAGTGGAGTGGGAGGGGGAGACCCTGCCCCTGCCCAAGCTGGGGCCCTTCCTTGAGAGCCCCGACAGGGCCGTGAGAAAGGCCGCCTATCAGGTCCGGGGCCAGTGGTTCGAGGATCACCGGGAGCAGCTGGACGAACTGTATGACAAGCTGGTGAAAAACCGGGACAGGCAGGGCAAGGCCATGGGCTATGAAAACTATATCCCTCTGGGCTATGACCGGCTGGGCCGCAACTGCTGGGGTCCCGCGGAGTGCGGAGCTTTCCGCGAGCAGATCGCCGCGGACATGGTGCCGGTGGTGGCCCGGGTGAAGGAGGACCAGGCCCGGCGCATCGGCGTGGATAAGCTGAAGGTATATGACGACGCGCTCATGTTCCCCGACGGCAACGCCAAGCCCCAGGGCTCGGCGGAGGACATCCTGGCCGCCGGACGGACCATGTATCAGGAGCTGAGCGAGGAGACCCGGGAGTTCGTGGACTTCCTCTACGACGGGGAGCTGCTGGACGTGCTCAGCAAGGACGGCAAGGCCCCCGGCGGATACTGCACCGACTTCGCCCTGTACAAGGCCCCCTTCATCTTCTCCAACTTCAACGGCACCAGCGGCGACGTGGACGTGCTGACCCATGAGGCGGGCCACGCCTTCGCCTTCTACCGGGCGGCGCGGAAGGGGTATCTCTCCTCCCTCATGAGCCCCACCATGGAGGGCTGCGAGACCCACTCCATGTCCATGGAGTTCCTCACCGCCCCCTGGCACGAGAGCTTCTTCGGCCCCTCCACCCGCAAATATGAGATCGGCCACTGCGAGGACGGGCTGATCTTCATCCCCTACGGCTGTATGGTGGACGAGTTCCAGCACATCATGTATGAACGCCCGGAGCTGACGCCCGACGAGCGCAACCAGGTATGGCTGGAGCTGGAGAAGAAGTACAGGCCGTGGATGGACAACGAGGACCTGCCCTCCTACAGTCGGGGCGCGCGGTGGCAGCAGCAGATGCACATCTATCTCTACCCCTTCTACTATATCGACTACTGCATGGCCCAGACCATGGCCTACCAGTTCTGGATTGCCTCCATGGCAGACAGGAGCGGCGCATGGAGGCGGTATCTGGCCTTCGTAGACCAGGGGGGGACGAAGACCTTTGACGAGCTGGTCCGGGGGGCGGGGATGAAGCTGCCCTATGCGCCGGGGTGCGTCCGGGAGATCGGGGCCGCCATCTCCAAGTGGATCGACGAAAATCCGCTGTAAGAGGCCGTTGTCTTAACTTTTTCGCCCTGTATGCCGATATAGGATAATAAAGGCAAAAAGGAGGGCGAAAGATGGAGCTTACTCTGACCAGCCGGCTGCGGCGGGCCGCGCAGCCCGTCCGAACGGAGGTCCGCAGGGAGGACGGCGGAGCCGCCGCGCCGGCCCGGCCCCAGGCTCGGGGGGACCGGCTGACCCTGTCCCGGGAGGCCGCGACCTATCTGGAGGAGCGGAACCGGCTCTTCGCGGAGCAGTTCCAGCAGGCGCAGCGAGAGAAAAAGCGGGCCCTGTGGGATATGGAGGAGCCCGCCGGGGACGAAGAGCTGAAGGCCATGGGCGAGGCCCTGAAGACCACGGACAAGTGCCAGAAGATCGCCGCGCGGATCATGCGGGGGGACAAGGTCCCGCCACAGGACGAGCGGTATCTGCGGGAGAACGACCCGGAGGGCTATAAGCTTGCCATGGCCATGCGCACGCCCAAGCGGAACCCCAAGAAGTGGAAGAGCGTGCTGGACAAGGAGGATAAGGCCGAGGGAGCGGAGAGCGCGGAGGAGGCGGAGGCCGCCTCGGAGGCCGCTCCGGAAGCCGGCGCCGGCGACGGAGCGGGCAGCGGCGCAGACAGCGGCTGCGAATAGAAGAAAACAGCGCCCGGGGCCTATGGGTCCCGGGCGCTGCCCTGTCCTATCGAACAGTGAGAAGAGAGAAGAGGGTGAATCTCGTAAGCTGATTTACGCGGCCTGCCGGCCATATACGCCGCCGAAGAACTGGTTGAAGAAGTCCTCCATGCTGCCGTAGCCGCCGTTGGAGCCATAGGAGCCGTAGTTGCCGCCATAGCCGTCCTGGGAGGGCGCGGGCTCGGCGGACTGGGGCTCAGCCTCCGCGGGCTTACTGCCGAAGGTGAGATCCGTGGTATGGACCTCACCGTCCCGGATGTAGGTGACGGAGACGGTGTCGCCGGCCTTAAAGGTCTTGCTGCTGCCCACGGCGGCGGTCAGATCGGCGCGGGAGGTGATGGTGGTGGTGCCCAGCATGGTGATCACGTCGCCGTGCTGGAGGCCCGCCTGGGCGGCGGGGCCGTCCTCTACCACGGAGTCCACATACGCGCCGCTGCGCACGCCCAGCTCAGGGACCTGGGAGGCGTTGCCCACGGTTACGCCCATATAGGCGTGGGTTGTGACCCGGCCGTTTTCCATGATGTCCTTGATGAGGTTGAGCACGTCGTCGATGGGGATGGCGAAGCCCAGACCCTCGGCGGCGTTGCCGTTGCCGGCGGAGGAGGTCTTGGCGGTGACGATGCCCACCACCTCGCCGTAGCTGTTGAAGAGGGGGCCGCCGGAGTTGCCGGGGTTGATGGCGGTGTCGATCTGGACCATGTTGAAGGGGGTGCCGTTGAGGTTGATCTCACGATCCAGACAGGAGACGATGCCCTGGGTCATGGAGAAGGTTAGCTCGCCCAGGGGGTTGCCGATGGTACACACGTCCTCGCCCACCTCCAGATTGGCGGAGGCCCCCAGAACCACGGGCTTGAGCTTGGTCTCGCCGGGGTCCACCTTCAAAACGGCCACGTCGTAGTCCGCGTCGCTGCCCACCACCTGGGCCTCGTAGGTGGTCCCGTCGTTGAGGGTAACCTGGACGTTGGTGGCGTCGCTGACCACGTGGCAGTTGGTGACAATATAGCCGTCGGCGGTGAGGATGAAGCCGCTGCCCGCGCTGGCCGTCTCCACAGGCTGGCCGAAGAAGTTGTAGCCCGCCAGGGAGGAGGTGTTGATGCTGACACAGCTGTCCACGTTGGCCTTGTAGAGCTGGGAGAAGGTCAGCCGGTCGCTGCCGGTGACGTTGACGGCCTCCACCTGGGTGAGGGGGCGGTTGCTGAGCATCATCTGACTCTCGGTCCGGCTCTCCCTGTGGAGATACCAGCCGGCTCCGAAGCCGCCGCCCAGAAGAAGGGCTCCGCACAGCACCCCGGCGACGATCCGGCCTGCCCGGCGCTTCTTCTTGGGCTTGAGCTCCATGGGAGGCTGAGCCCGGAAACCGTCCGCGTCGGAGCGGTAGCTGTAGTGGTACTCGTAGTCGCTGCGGTTCTGGTCGCTGTTATAGTCGTTATACATAAGAATGTCCTCCTTATGGGATTTTTCGTTCTGTTTGTATCTGTCGGGGGCGCTCGCTGTTGATGGTGTTAGAATACATGGTATTTATGACAGAAATATGAAGAAACTGCGGAAAGATTTTAAACATTCCAAAGACAATTTGTGAAGAGGGCGGGGAAATATAAAGACAGCGAGGGGCGGATGGCCTCTCGCTGTCTTTATGTGGTTTGGAAGATTGGATGAAAAGAAGTTCTTGTCTCTTGCAGGTATTACAATACAGGAAAGGTATTAAGAAAACCAGCGGTTGTTGTTACAAAAGTATTAAATCATTGGGGCGTTTTTTAAGGGGCGGAGAAAAGGGGGGACTGCGATAAAAAAATGCCGGCTGTTCTTTACTTGTTCATATTTGCCCGCTATACTATTAAAAACATATTTAGAAACGAGGTCCTTGTCATGCGGAATTTCTTCTATCGGATTTCCAGCGCCGCGGCCCGGTTCATGTATGGGCGCAATGGCAGCGACCAGCTGAATCTGGCTCTGGCGGCGGTCTACACGGCGGTACTGGTGCTGCAGATGCTGTTGGGGCGGATTTATGCGGCGCGCCTGTTTCTGGAGGCGGCGGGACTGGCGCTGGCGGGGCTGGCGCTGTTCCGGTTCTTCTCGAAAAACCTGTCCAGGCGGCAAGCGGAAAACGCGAAATTTCTTGGCTGGTGGTATCCGGTGAAAAACCGCCTCGACGGCGCGCGGCAGCGGGGACGGGACAAGGAGCACAAATATTTTACCTGCAAAAACTGCAAGACCATCTGCCGCGTCCCCGCGGGGAAGGGGAAAATCGAGATCACCTGCCCCAAGTGCGGTGGGAAGATCATCGGGAAGAGCTGATACAGACCGCCGTGCCTCCGAAGAGTTCGGGGGCACGGCGGTTTTTTTGATACCATTACTTCTTTTTCTCCGGCAGGGGCGTCTGCGCCGGGGCGCTGCGCTTTTTGCGCCGGCGCAGGAACAGAGGCCAGAAGATGCCGTTAGCCAGCAGCAGGACCCCCGCCAGGATGGGCAGCTCCATCTCCCACATGCGGCTGTATCCGAAGAACCGCCTGACGGCGGCGAAGAGGCCGGGCTGTTCGAGATCCCGGAAGTGCAGGACTCGCGTCTCATACAGACCCTGGGCGGCTGTATCCTCGTCGATCTCGATGATCCGCACGCCCCGGGTATCCGGATCGTTGTAGCTGGTGTAGGTGGCGCCGGGGCAGGCCGTCAGATCGACGCCGTCCAGCCGGGCGGTGAAGGAGTTGACGTGGTCATGTCCGAAGAAGGCGGCCTTTACGTCCCCGACCTCCCGCCAGGCGGCAAACTGGCCGTTGGAATACTCCGGCGGACAGGGGGCCTCCTCCAGGCCCTCCAGACCGGCGGAGGCCGCGTACCAGCGTCCCTGACCCACGCCCTTCCCGGCGAAGGCGCCGGTCTCGCCCTTTCCGCGGACCTGGATGAAGACGTTGTATATCTCCGGCACGATGATATGCTGGAAGACCATGGCGGGCACCGGCTCCCCGCCGTTGGTGCGGGCCAGGGTCTCCCCCACCGTGCGGCACCAGGCGATTTGCTCCTTGCTGACGCACCCGTAGCCGCCGTCCGGGTCGTACTCCAGAGAATCAACGAAATACAGGTTGAGAGCGGGGCGGGAGCCGTCGGAGGCGTAGTAGAGCAGATTATATGTACCGCAGCCCGGCAGGGATTCCCCCTCGTCCACGGCCAGACAGCCGGGGAAGGTCCGGTAATAGTCCATCTGCGTCTCCTTATCCACCCCCGCGTCCTGGGCGTCGTGGTTGCCGAAGACCAGGGCGAAGGGGATGCCGCGCTCCGTTATCGGGGCGAGAATCCGGTCGATCACCTGCCGGACGTGGGCCTCGTTGTCCCCCAGGCGGACCCAGGGGTGCTTTCCCTCCACCTGGTCCCCCAGAAGGACCACCAGGTCCGGCTCCTCCGCATCCAGAACGGCGCACAGGCCGTCCAGCAGGTTCCGGGGCACGTTCTGGGTGGTCTGCAGGTCGGAGAATACGGCGATTTTCAGCTTTCCGTCCGACGGAAAGCGCAGCGCCCCGCCCTCGGCGGCGGCAGGTACGGTCAAAAACAGGGCCAGCGCCAGACAGAGGACTGTCTGCGGCAGGCGGGGCAGATGTTTCATAGGCGGCACCTCGTTTGCGGTTATGTACGGGAGCGTACTCCCGCTGTGCCGCTATTTTACTATACTTTTTTTTGCTTTTCCATAGGCAGGAGAAATTTTGTCAAAAAAATGCCGGGACGGAGCGCAGATCTCCGTCCCGGATATCCGTTATTCGCCCAGGAAGACGGCGGGATCGATGAGCTCGCCGTCCCGGGTCACGCTGAAGTGCAGGTGGGCGCCCAGGCCGGCCTCGGTCAGAGAGGTGTTGCCCACCGCGCCCAGCTCGGCCCCGGCGGGAATCTCGTCCCCAGCCAGCACGCGGGTCTCCGGCTGCAGGCTGGAGTAGGTGGTCACGTAGCCGTTGCGGTGGTCCACCTGGATGGTGGTGCCCATGCGGCCGTCATCCTCCACCGACAGCACGACCCCGGCGGAGGCGGATACAACCGCCGTCCCGGCCTCGGCCCGGATGTCGATGCCGTCGTGGGTGCGCCAGTCGCCCAAGGTGGCGTCATAGGTCAGCTGGTCCACGGAGAACACCGCCGCCGTCTCCCCCGCCAGGGGGGAGACCACGATCATGGGCTCCACCGCCTCAATGGGGGCGGGCTCCATGACGGGCGCGTCGTCCTCGCTGAAGATAGGAACGTCCTCCTCAGCAGGGCGCTCCGCCGGGGGCTCCGGCTCCACGACGGGGCGGACGTTGGGCCGCTCAATGGTGATGGGCGTGTCCTTCACCACCGGCTTCGCGGGCTCCGGGTCCGGGGAGACCACGCTCTGGGCGGGCGCGGGGTCCGCCGCGGCGCTGGGGACGGGGTCGTCCTGGGGCTTCGCGTCATTTCTCAGCAGGGCGAAATAGCCTACCACTCCGGCTGCGACCACGCAGACGAGCAGGGCTATGTAGAAGCCCATGCCGCCGAAGATGGAGGAAGCCTGCCGCTTGCCTCTGTTGTCCATGAAAATTCTTCCTTTCATCATCCTGCCGCCCTCGGGAGCGGCTGTAGTAGAGGGGATAACCTCCAGTCCCATTGTGCGCCGGCGGAGGGGATTTTATGCAGGCGCTCCGCGATTTTCTTGCCGGAAGAGAAATTTCCCCCGCCCACTTGGTTTTGAACGGAAAACATGGTATACTAAAAACCTGTATTCACAAGTGCTGAACGCCGTCTGGCCGGCCTTTTCCCGCCATACTGCGGCGCTTCACGGGAAAATCTCCTTGTCTGACGAGAAGAATCCTCGTCCATCCGGCGTTCCCCGGTTATGAATACGGGTTCTAAACCGTCCTACACCTAAAAAAAGAAGGAAGAAACGACATGCCCAAGCCAAGCCGCGTCCGACGCCGGAAACACCGGCTGCTGAAATTTTTGCTGCTGTGCGCCCTGTTCGCCGTTTTTTTCTGGTGGAGCAACCACAGCCTGGAGACGGAGCGCTTCACCTTCGACTCGCCCCGACTGCCGGAGGGCTTCGACGGCTGTGTGATCGTGCAGCTGTCCGATCTGCACGGGATGGAGTTCGGAGAGGACAACGAGGAGCTGATCGGCCGGGTCCGGGAGATCGGACCGGACTATATCTTTCTGACGGGGGATTTGCAGGACCGCTACCGGCAGACGCCGATAGACTATTCCGTTTCCCTGGGCGGGGCCCTGGCGGAGATCGCCCCCACCTACTTCGTCACCGGCAACCACGAGTGGGCCCTTCATGAGGTTCGGGCGCTGAAGCGGGCGCTGGGGGAGGCGGGGGTGACGGTGCTGACCAACGAATACGTCCCCCTGGAGCGAGGGGGGGACCGCATCCTGCTGGCGGGCATCGACGACCCCAACGGCTTCGCCGACCAGAAGACCCCCGAGGAGTTGGCGCAGGAGCTGCGGGAGGCGGAGCCCGGGGCCTTCTGGCTGCTGCTGGCCCACCGGAACAACCATTTTGAGAGGAAGTACAGCCGTCTGGGGGCCGACCTGGTGATCTCCGGCCACGGGCACGGGGGACTGATCCGCCTGCCTTTTACCGACGGGCTCATCAGTGTGGAGCGGAGGCTGTTTCCGGACTATACGGCGGGCTTTTACCAGGTCAACGGAGCCGAGCTGTTCGTGTCCAGAGGACTGGGCAACTCCGGGCCCACCTTCCGGCTGTTCAACCGGCCGGAGATCGTGGTGCTGACTCTGGAGAGAAAATAGAGAAGAGAAGAAAGAGAGGGATTGCCGTGGTCGTTACGATTCGTTCCCTGGGGCTGCAGGGGATCAAGGGGTATGAGGTGTCCGTGGAGTGCGCTTTGTCGGGCGGGCTGCCCGCCTTTGACGTGGTGGGTCTGCCGGACGCCGCCGTCAAGGAGTCCAGGGAGCGGGTCCGGGCCGCCATCAAGGGCTGCGGGGCCAAGTTTCCCGTGTCCCGAATCACCGTCAACCTGGCCCCCGCCGCTCTGCGGAAGGAGGGCACGGTCTATGATCTGCCCATCCTGCTGGGCATCCTGGCCGCCCAGGGGGACATTGAACCGCCGGGAGAGGAGACGGCCTTTTTGGGCGAGCTGTCCCTGACGGGGGCCCTGCGGCCCATCACGGGCATCCTTCCCATGGCCATGGCCGCCGCCCGGGCGGGGGTGCGGTCGCTGTACGTTCCGGCGGAGAACGCCGCCGAGGCCACCCTGGCCGGCGGGCTGACCGTGTACCCGGTGGAGAGTGTGGAGACCCTGCTCTCCCACCTGCGGGGCCGGGAGGCCATCCCGCCCGCGCCGCCCTGGTCGCCGGAGGCGGGGAGCGAGGCCGGACCGGACTTCGCCGAGGTTATGGGGCAGGAGAACGTGAAGCGGGCCCTGGAGATCGCCGCCGCCGGGGGACACAACATCCTGCTCATCGGTTCGCCGGGGGCGGGCAAGTCCATGCTGGCCCGCCGGCTGCCCTCCATTCTGCCGGATATGACCCGGCAGGAGGCCCTGGAGGCCACGGAGGTCTGGTCCGTGGCGGGGCTCACAGACCGGCGGCGTCCGCTGCTGCTGCGGCGGCCCTTCCGCAGTCCCCACCACACGGTGTCCGCCGTGGCGCTGGCGGGGGGAGGGGCGTTTCCGCGGCCGGGAGAGATCTCTCTGGCCCACAACGGGGTGCTGTTCCTGGACGAGCTGCCGGAGTTTTCCAAGGACGCCATGGAGGTGCTGCGCCAGCCCCTTGAGGACGGCGAGGTCACCATCACCCGCACCGCCGGGAGCATCTGTCTGCCCAGCCGGTTCATGCTGGCGTGCGCCATGAATCCCTGCCGCTGCGGCTGGCGGGGCCATCCCTCGGGACGGTGCACCTGTACGGAGGCGATGGTGGAGAAGTACACGGCGAGGATTTCCGGCCCCATGCTGGACCGGATGGACCTGCACGTGGAGGTGCCCTCGGTGGAGTTCGAGGCCATGCGGCGGCGGGAGAAGCCGGAGAGCTCCGCCCAGGTCAAGGTCCGGGTCAACGCCGCACGGGCCCGGCAGGCGGAGCGCTTTGCAGGAACAGGCGCGGCCTGCAATGCCCATATGACCGCCGCCATGGTGGGCGAATTCTGCCGGCTGGACGGAGCGGGGGAGCGGATTTTGAAGGCCGCCTTCGACCGCATGGGCCTGACGGCCCGCAGCCACGACCGGATTCTCCGGGTGGCCCGGACCATCGCCGACCTGGAGGGGGAGGAGTCCATCTCCGCCGCCCATTTGGCGGAGGCGATCCAGTATCGGAATACGCAGATCCTGCGGAAATAGAGAGGTCTGCTGCAGGCGCCGGCAAAAGTACCGGGGGAGTTTCCGGGGAACCTTTGCGGTTTTTCGCTGAAAGCAGCGCGGAAAATTGGACATTTTCCGTATTGACAGCCCTGTACTCTGCACGGTATAATAGTAAAAATCGCATGTACCGGCTATGGGGCCGGGAAAGGAGCGTGTTCCTTGAACTATCTGCTGAAAAATGGGCTGCTGTTTACCGGGGAGGGGTTTTGTCCGGCGGACGTCTCCGTGGCGGACGGCCGTATTGTTTCCATTGTCGGGGGACAGGATGCCGCCCCCGGCGCTGTTACCATTGATCTCCATCATGCCGCCGTGTTTCCCGGCTTCGTTGATGTCCATGTTCATCTTCGAGAGCCGGGCTTTTCTTATAAGGAGACCATACGCACCGGGACTCTCTCCGCCGCCCGCGGCGGCTATGTCCACGTATGTGCCATGCCCAACCTGGACCCTGTGCCGGACAGCCTGGAGACATTGAACGTTCAGCGGGAGATCATCGCTCGGGACGGTGCGATCCACGTTCACCCCTACGGGGCCATTACCTGCGGAGAGAGGGGCGGGGTTTTGGCTGATATGGAGGCCATGGCCCCCCATGTGGCCGGGTTTTCCGACGACGGGCGCGGGGTACAGAGCGGGGAGATGATGCGCGCGGCCATGACGGAGGCAAGGCGGCTGGGGAAGCTCATCGCCGCCCACTGTGAGGACAACAGCCTGCTCCGGGGAGGCTATATCCACGACGGGGCCTACGCCCGGGCCAACGGCCACCGTGGGATATGCTCCGAGAGCGAGTGGGGCCAGATCGCCCGGGATCTTCGGTTGGCGGCGGAGACGGGCTGCGCCTATCACGTCTGCCACATCTCCGCCAGGGAGAGCGTGGAGCTCATTCGCCGGGCCAAGGCGGAGGGGGTGGATGTCACCTGCGAGACCGGCCCCCACTATCTGGTGTTCTGCGATGAGGACCTTCGGGAGGACGGCCGGTTCAAGATGAATCCCCCCATCCGCTCCCGGGAGGACCGGGCGGCGCTGATAGAGGGCCTGCGGGACGGAACCATCGATATGATCGCTACCGACCACGCCCCCCACTCCGCGGAGGAGAAGGGACGGGGCCTGGAGAAGAGCGCCATGGGCGTTGTGGGGCTGGAGACCGCCTTCGCGGCGGTATACACCCACCTGGTGAGGCCCGGCACGCTGCCTATGGGGCGGCTGCTGGCCCTGCTCCACGATAACGCGGTCAGGCGGTTCGGATTTGGCGCGCCCCTGGCGTCCGGCCAGCCCGCAGACCTGACGGTTTTTGATCTGGACAAGTCCTTCACTGTGGACCCGGAAAAATTCCAGTCCATGGGCCGGGCCACGCCCTTTGCAGGGATGGAGCTGTACGGAGTGTGTAAACTAACCATGGTGGACGGGAAAATCGTCTGGAGGGAGGAGGCGGCATGATGCAGGGATCGTATAGAGTGGAAACGGTCCGCTATTTGACGGCGGATGTTCTGGAGCTGCGCCTCTCCGGCGACACCAGCGCCATCACTGCGCCGGGACAGTTCATCAACATCAAACTCAACGGCTTCTTTCTGCGCCGTCCTATCTCCGTCTGCGACTGGAACGACGGAGAGATCACCGTCATTTACAAAGTGGTGGGCAGGGGAACCGCCGCCCTTGCGGAGGCGGAGCCGGGGGACGAGCTGGATGTGCTCTGCGGTCTGGGGAACGGCTTCGATGTGTCCAAATGCGGGGATAGGACCCTGGTCATCGGCGGCGGCGCGGGGGTTCCGCCCATGTACGGGCTGGCGAAGGCGCTGCTGCGGACGGGTAAAACGCCCGTCGCCATCCTGGGATTCAACAAAAAAGAAGAAATTTTTTACGAGAATGAGTTCCGCAGCCTGGGTGTTGAGACGATCATCACGACTGTGGACGGAAGCTATGGGGTGAGGGGCTTCGTCACCGGCGCGATGCCGGACAGCTACGACTATTTCTGCGCCTGCGGTCCGCTGCCCATGCTGAAGGCGGTGTGCGGCGCGGCGGCCTCCTCCGGCCTGCTGAGCTTCGAGGAGCGGATGGGCTGCGGCTTTGGGGCCTGTATGGGGTGCAGCTGCAAGACGAAGTATGGCAATAAGCGCATCTGCAAGGACGGGCCGGTGCTGGAAAAGGAGGAGATCATATGGTAGATATGAGCGTGATGCTCTCCGGCGTCCGGCTGGACAACCCGGTGATCCCCGCCAGCGGCACCTTCGGGTACGGGATGGAGTTCGCGGAGCTGTACGACATCAACTGCCTGGGGACATTCTCCTTCAAGGGCACCACCCGGGACCCGCGCTTCGGCAACCCCACCCCCCGCATCGCTGAGACGGCCTCCGGGATGCTCAACGCCGTGGGCCTGCAGAACCCGGGGGTGGAGGCGGTGATCGCCCGGGAGCTGCCCCGGCTGAGGGAAATTTTTCACAAGCCGGTGATGGCCAACGTCAGCGGTTTCTCTATCGACGACTACGCCCACACCTGCGCGGTGCTCGACAGGGAGGAGCAGGTGGGCTGGCTGGAGGTGAACATCTCCTGCCCCAACGTCCACGGCGGAGGCATGGCCTTCGGCTCCAGTCCCGAGGCGGCGGCGGAGGTGACCCGGGCCGTGAAGGCCGTGACCACCAAGCCGGTCTATATGAAGCTGAGCCCCAACGTGACGGACATCGCCGCCGTGGCTCGGGCCTGTGAGGAGGCGGGGGCCGACGGGGTCAGCCTGATCAACACCCTGCTGGCCATGCGCATCGATCTGAAAACAAAAAAGCCCCTTCTGGCCAACGGCACAGGAGGGCTCTCCGGACCCGCCGTGCTGCCGGTGGCGGTGCGGATGGTATACCAGGTGTACGAGGCGGTAAGGATCCCCATCATCGGCATGGGGGGCGTCAGTTCGGCGGAGGATGTAATCGAGATGATGCTGGCGGGAGCCGCCGCTGTGGAGGTGGGCGCGGCCAATCTGGCGGACCCCTTTGTCTGTCGGGACATCATCGCGGATCTGCCCCGGGTGATGGAGAAATACGGGATCAACAGTTTGACGGAAATTATAGGAGGCGCACATCATGGGTAAGGATGTTATCATCGCACTGGATTTTGACAGCCGAGAGAGGACTCTGGCATTTCTGGACTGCTTCGCGTCGGAGGAGCGGAAGCCCTTTGTGAAGATCGGCATGGAGCTCTACTACGCCGAGGGTCCCGCCATTGTCCGGGAGATCAAGGCCCGGGGCCACAAGATTTTCCTGGATCTGAAGCTTCAC
>CAJTYO010000005.1 GCA_910584045.1 uncultured Oscillospiraceae bacterium
GCAATCGCAAGCTGTCAGTTGCCGACACTATCCGCCTTTTGATAGGCGCGGAGGGTGGCTCTTTGGGTAGGATTCTCCAGGCCGCCGGTATTGAAGTCACCGCGTCCGCAGTCAGCCAGCGCCGCGCTCAAATCGAACCATCTATATTTCGCGCAGTCCTTGAGCGGTTCAATTTCGATTGTACAGATGCTGATAACGTACTCTTTCGCGGCTTTCGTCTGTTAGCCGTAGACGGAACGGCGGTCAATCTGCCCCGCAATCCCGCGTCTGCGTCTTTCGTTTGCAACGACGGGATTCCCAACGGGGTCAACCAACTGCACCTGACACCCCTGTACGATTTACTGAACCGCACGTTCACAGATGCAGTAATACAGCCGGAACCCCGAAAGGATGAAATCGGCGCATTGGTCACAATGCTGCAACGCAACAGTTTTTGTCAAAAGGTGCTCGTTATAGCAGACCGAGGATTTGAGAGCTACAACATGATTGCGCACCTGTTAGAGAAGCCCAATGTGGACTTCCTAATCCGGGTGAAACAGAGCCGTTCTGCCATGCGCGAGGTGGCAAAGCTCCCCATGCTGGGGCTTGACTGCGACATCTCCTTTAGCATTTGCACCACCCAAAAGAACAGCGACAAGCAGAATCAGAATTACATGTTTCTGCAAATTCCGAAAAAGTCAAAACCGGGTTCTAAAACCCGGCGCGGACGCTGGGACTTTGGCAACTATTACCCCATGCGCTTTCGGATTTGTCGCTTCCTGCTGGACAACGGTGAGTTTGAGACAGTCGCAACATCCTTGCCGCGTTCTTTCACTCCGGAAGATATAAAGGCCCTCTACCACATGCGCTGGGGGCAGGAATTGGCCTTCCGGAACCTTAAATACACGCTGGGTCTAATCAATCTCCACGGCAAGCGGGACGCTTTCGCAGAACAGGAAATTTACGCCAGCCTGACCGCCTTTAACTTCGCAAGCCGGGTCTGTCGGGAGGTGGCAGTCCGACAGCCCAAAGACGGGATGTACGCCTACAAGGTCAACTTTAAGATGGCCGTGGCTCTGTGTCGGGAATTTATCCGAACACCAAAAGCGGACGCTGACAAATTGCTGAACGACATTGCGAGGTACACCATCCCCATCCGACCGGGTCGACAGGACGAGCGCAATCTCCGGGTGAAGGGATTCCCCGGATTCGTCTACCGGGTAGCCGCTTAAAAAATGGGGGGCCGGGTCTGCGCGGCCCGCCCCCTATCCCAGTTTATTTTTTGAAAAAGCCCCTCTAGGGGGCAAAATCGCGGGATTTTTCAAAAAAATGCGCCGCCCTAACTTAATGATAGGAAAACCGCTTTTGAAAATTCCAGTTCCATCTCACATCTCAACATGTTTGGAGAATGTAAGAGAAAATAGCTGTTTTGTCTCTTTCACACTAAAAATCATGGTTGCCCCAAAACACAACTTGTACTAAAAATGTTGTAAAAGTAATTTTGGGGGCCCTGTTTTTTTGAGGGCAACCGCCTACAAGACGGCTGTTAAGATAAGAAAAGCAGCAAAATTCAACATGTCCTGTCCATGTTGTAAAAATGAGCAGTGATTGTCAAAAACCGCAAGAATTTCCCAATACCCCGAAAAAATTAACAAGTCTGAGAAATGTCGATAAAAAAGCGGGAAAATCTGTTTTTCAGACTTTCCCGAAAACGCCCTTGCAATTTATGAAAGGGTATTTTTGAATTGGAGGGTAAATATATGGACATCTGCATCACAAACGCTATTGACCGCATCATATATAACGAACAACGTTTTAACACCGAGGAGGAGGGTTTTAAGAAAAATGTAAGTAACTTTTTATACGAAAGCGGAATCAGATTAGAGGAATATTTCTTTGAGCAGTTGCTCAACAAAACTCACCTGGAACAGCGCCATTATGCCGAAATTGACCTTGAAGTCGCAGTTCACACCACAATTACATTTGGCGACTACTATGGCAAAAAGCATCTCCATGGAAACGGTTATATAGTTTCGCATCTCTGTATGAAAAGTTCAAAGCAACGAGAATGTTTGGAAAATTTGAAGAGAGTTAGATTCGATTTTCACAATCACGTTATGGAGGAACTAGAGCTTTTGTTTCATTTTTGAGTAAGAGAAGCCCCTTCCCGGCGAACTTGAAAATAGCCGGGAAGGGGTGTTTTGTCCTCAAAGGGAGGGGGAGGAGCTACCGCCGATTACTTTTCCCTCTTCCTGCTTTTCCGCTTTGCCAACCAGTTTTTTACGATTGGGAGCCTACTGCAATAGATGATTAAAACCGCCGCAACAATAACAGATATAATGCAAGGCAATACAATATAGCTATCGAACGAAAACCCTCCACCCATGTAAAAGTGCATACAGCTTGGAATATACGCAATGCACAATATCGCGAACAAAACGGCAATTCCGCATACTATAAGAGCTATTATCTCCTTGACCCTCTTTGCCTTGCTCCGCTTTAATCTTTCCCGTATGTACGGAAGCTGATAGCAGTACAAATAATTCGGTAGAAGAAGTAAAATTGAATAGGGAATTAAGAAAATACTTTCAAGTGAAAAATGGATCAGTGATATTATGTTTAAAATCAGAATTAAGCACATCGGCGCTAATGCAGTTATCCCTTGGATTTTTACGAGTTTTCTGGCTGACTGAGGTTCTTTTATTCCCCCATCTTTTCTGGCTCGTTGCACTAAAAGCGCTGTTGCGATTAAGGAAATACTGCTGAGCATAGCGCATATCAAGGGCAGAATTTCTGCTCCTCCTGAACTAATCACACTCAACCTATAAGCATAATCTATGTTAAAAAGTATGCAAGGAGTTCCAACGTAAAGGGATATAATTGCAAAAATAAGTTGCTTTATATATCTATTGCTTTCTGTTTTTGCCACTTTTTTATCCAGCGCTTTTTGTTCTTGTTCCGCAATCTTTTTTTGCTTCCGCTTTTCAAGAACGCTGACGCTTGCGGTTTCCTGCGCCTGTGAAAATGTCTGCTGACAATTCGGGCAAGCGTCCCCGTCGGCAGTTCCGACTAAACAGCCGCAAGTACACCGCCACAATCCACCGCCCAGCGTTTCCGGCTTACAAAGCGTCTCCTCACTGACTTCATTTTGCAGTTCCGGCGGCAAGACACTTTTCATCAAGGTTACTGGAATGGGTCTTGAAACCTGACTGTCTGTCCCAGCCCTCCAAACCGTGCCGTCAGTGAAAACCACCTTGCTGTAAGTTATCACAATATGGATGGCCCCAATGTCACCTAAGTCAAGCAACTGTTTTTGGCCAAAAGTATCCCCGCTTACACAATTTACGTCCAGATACTCCGCTTGAATCGTTGTGCCATTCGCTATGATATCTCCCGCGTCGTCAATGAAATCAATAGCGGCATATGCGGATTTGATGGTCTGTGTTCCTGCGTTGATAAACTTCAACTGCAACAGATTCTTGCCCGTTGTCTTATCTTTCAGCACCGCTCCACGCAAGAACATGACAGGACAATCATTGGCAGGACACTGCTCATTGAAGATCCATCTGACGCGCTCAAATCGTTTGCGCTTAAATTTGTTTAGCTCAATCTCTGGTAAACGTAATTTTTTAGCGCCGCCAAAAGCAATCAGCAACGAAGCCGCCAAAGGGCTTATGACTATGACGGCCAGTATAGCGCCTAGTATGATTCCCCACATTTACATTCCCCTCCTTTACAAGTCGGGAATGTCGCTGTCGCTGAATCCTCCGACAGTTCCACCGCTTCCTTCGCTGTTCAAAAGGGTTTCCGCTGTAACCGCGCTGATAGCGTTGCCCTGCGCCAACAGCTTGTAAATGGCTTCAAGATAAAGGTTTGTCTTTTGCTGTTCCTCCAGTCGTGCGCTGATTTTCCAATACCAGCACCAGAAAGCCCGGGTAATCAGGAACACCAAGACTGCGATTAAACCAAAAACCAGCAGACCTAAAATCAGACTGCCCATAAACTCGCCCATAGATTAACCGTCCTCCCTGTATGAATGTGTGATTTTAACGCCTGTCGTCTCTATTTTCTCTGCGTCTTTCTTTCCCGTGACTGCAAGAATCATCAAACCAAGCCAAATCACCAAAGGCAAGACGATGTTGAAGAACGCAACCACAATGAAAATCACATTTGCAACGCAGATCAGCCACCTTGACTTGCTTTTTCTCAATCCCGATATAATTGTCGGCAAAAAGAAGATAAACCCAAGCAGGAGGACAAATGCGGCCGCCGCGATACCAGCAGCTTGAAATAGTTCCTGCATCGCTTCCGGGACAGAACCGCTGGAGACCAACAACCTGATGAAATAGAATACGTTCACCCTTTCTTTTCTCTCCTTTTTCTGCAAGGCCCTTCCGCTTCACTGGACGGCCCCGCTGTAATCTCAACAGCTCCGCCATGGGGGACACATACCTGGCTGGTATGCTCCCCGCACGGCTTCCGCTGCCGAGATAACAAATAAAATGCGTGTACAGGCATAATAATCCCATACACGCACAATCAGTCTTTGCTATGTGCTTAACACAACCAGTACAAGAACATCTTGAAAAAGTCGCAATGATGCCTTATACTGTATTCGTGGTACTGCTGAAGCAGTTGTGTATGGATGGGGGATTCATCCTGCATAGTGCATAGAGGGTTGCCGCCCTCTATGCACACCGCACTATCTGCTATCTCGTACCATTATTCTACTTGATGCACCACCATTCGTCAAGTGCGGATTTCAAATGATGCAGATTTATTTGTGTCAGGGTCTCATTATGCGAAAAATACCCACCACCCTTTCTTTCCAGAAAAGGCGGTGGGCTTTTTTTCGGACGCGGTAATTTCTTAACTTAATGACATTGGCGCACTGGCTCTGACAGTTTACTGTTCATTTTTCCAGCCCCAGCAGCGCACGCCAAAGGCACGCACGGAGTCGCGGCAGCGCTCCATGACCTCCTCCTCGCTCTGGAGGTCCGGCCAGTCGCTCCAGATGGAATAGCAGCTGCCCATGAACTGGCCACTGTATGCCTCAGGCAGAACCTGCGGTCCTTGGACAGGATGGGTGGGGAAAGTGATGGGCGTCCACTCGTTGAGAATCTTCTCTGGCGTGGGATCTGTGTAATCCTTCCGGATCAGGAGGATGTAATAGAGATATTCACTGTGGTAATTGACCACCTGATAACCCCGGTCCAGGAAGGACTGAAGCGGCGCCATACCCTTGTCCCAGTTGCTCCAGAAAGCAATCTGCACGTCGCGGTCCAGCTCCACGTGCTCCTCCAGATCCGGGCGAAACAGGCCGTCGTTCCAAACCCGCACCTGGAAACCTTTTGCGCGGACGTGGGCAATGACCTGATTGAGGAAATCCACGTATACATCCACGCCGCTGCACGCCTGGCCCAGGTGCTCCTTGGCGTAGGCGGTCATCTTGGGGAACAGCTCGAAGTGGTTAAAATCAATAAACTCGTCGCCGCCGATATGGAATACCTTGGAGTCCGCAAACAGCTCCGCGTACTCGTCCACTATATCCAGCAGAAATGCTCGGGCATCGGGGTTGGTAATATCCAGCGCAGACCACAGCGGCTCCGCCTTCTCCCGGTCCAACCGCCAGCGGGGGTGCTCCTGAAGGGCCTGCCCCAGGTGGCCTGGACAGTCCAGCGCAGGATTGATGTCAATGTGATAGGCGTTGGCGGTCCGGATGATCTCCCGGACCTCGGCCTTGGTCAGATGGTGCAGGGAGGGGAGCTCTGGGTGCCTGTCGCTGGCAATCCGGAAGCCCTCGTTTTCAGAGAAGTGCAGCCACAGCACGTTTATCCGGCTGCGGGACAGCTCGCGGATGAGACGGACAATCCAGTCCTTGGTATAGAACTTACGCCCAGCATCCAGATGGAAGCCGCGCTCCTGGGTCTGGGGAAAGTCCACCATCCGGCCATAGGACAGACCGCCGCCCGCCAGGGCCTCCATAATGGTTCGCAGACCGTAGAGCACCGCCTGTGCCGACTGGGCGGTCAACTCCGTCACGGGGCCCGCCTCAATGACGTACCCCTCCTGCCAGGTCTCCACGCTTGCCAGGGCCTGGGGCTCGCCCACCCGGACCACCAGGTCGCCGGGCATTGCCTCCACGTTCCGCAGCTGCGCCGCCGCCCCCAGCTCGGGGTATTCCTCGCCCAGCAGGTTCACGCAGGCCGCCACATCCTCCCAGGGGACGCTGCCGTCCATCAGGATTACGCGGCTGCTGCCGTCCAGCCGCCACAGGCCCTCTGCCTGGGCCTCATACTGCTTGGGTCGCGAGAACGCAAAATTTGTCATCTCGTTTTACCTCCGCCAAAATTTTTACCAATATTCGGCCGCTGGGAATATGCCCCGGCGCCGTCTGTCCCATTGCTGCCGTCTATGGGATAGGGCCGGCTATGACCGGCTGCCCCGCTCCGCATAGGCGTCCATCGCCAGTTTGATCGCACCCATGACCCCCTGGTCATCTCCCAGGCTCACCGGCACGATATACTCGTCCAGGCTGTCTAAACCCTTGCCCTGTATATATCCCCGCAGCTGACGGCGGACCTCCTTGCGCACCAGGGGGAGCATCTGCTCCTGGTGCATCACGCCGCCGCCCAGAACGATCCTCTCCGGGGAGATCATCATAATATAGCTGCACAGCGCTTGGGCAATATAGTATGCCTCCATCTCCCATACGGCGGTGCAGCCGGCCAGCTCCTCCGCCCTCCTTCCCCAGCGCCGCTCGATGGCCGGCCCGCTGGCCAGCCCCTCCAGACAGTTGGGGTGGTACGGGCATACGCCCCGGACCATGGGGTCGTCGGCCCGGCGGTCCATGAAGATATGCCCCCCCTCCGGGTGGAGCATACCGTGGTGAGGCCTGCCGTTGATGATCACGCCCAGACCGATGCCGGTACCCACGGTAATATAGATGCTGTCAGACACCGAGCGGGTACAGCCCCACACGGCCTCCCCCAGTGCGGCGGCGTTTACATCCGTATCGATGCCTACCGGGATGCCCAGCGCCTCCTCAAAGCGGCGGAGAATGGGGAAGCCTCGCCAATCCAGCTTGGGGGAGGATTGGATGGTGCCGTAGTCCGGGGAGCTGCGGTCAAGGTCAATCGGACCAAAGCAGCCGATGCCGACGGCCGCCAGACCCCTCCCACGAAAAAAGTCCAGAAGCTCCGGCATGGTGGATTCCGGAATGCGGGTGGGAATGCTGACCCGCTCCAGGATTTTTCCCTGCGCGGTGCCGATGGCGCATACCATCTTTGTGCCGCCGGCCTCCAGGGCGCCAAAGTACGGCATATCGCGATCACTCCTTCAATCAGAATAATGGTGACAGCTACAGCGTAGCATGGCCGCCAAAGAACCACAATTTCAAAAAAAGATATATTCTAGTATAATTTCGATACATGCCGGTTAATCCACCGCTATCGTTTTCCGGGTTGACAAACAAATTATCTGCTTTATCTCCATGGATTGGTATTGATTTGGTGTTTTTAGGTATTTATTAGAAACTTATTGAAAAATAACGGTTGCTTGCCCACAGCCGCAGTCGTATGATGGAGTTACCCTCCGATGGCGGTATCCGGTCTCCTGCCACACCCGCCGTAAGCAAGGCAGGGAAAACTGTAAAGCGACGTGTGACATGTACCGATTATTGATCGTTGACAGGAATGAGGATGTCTGCGAAAGCATCCGATACCTGCTGGACTGGCGTCAATATGATATTTCCGGCATCCTGACCGCCTCCTCTTATGGCGATGCGGTGAACGGGATCGTGGACGTTCAGCCCCATATCGCTCTGGTGGATGTGGAGCTGGGGGAACACTGGGGCTATGAGCTGGCGGAGAACATGCGGGATATGGGCGTGAAAACCGTGTTCTGTATGATGAGTGGCCGGGAGGACTTCCAGTATGTGCGCAAGTCCATGCGGGCCGGGGCTCGGGATTATCTGCTCAAACCCATCAACACCAAGGAGCTGCGGGCCTTCCTGGAACGGACCATTGTGCGGGATCTCCATGGGACCATCCCGGAACGGACCCTGTCTCAGCCGGAGGTGGACCCAGTGCTTCAGCTGGAGTACAGCCAGCTGTCCCGGATCACCGTTAAGATCATACTGATCGTTAAAAGTAACTACCGCCACAGCCAGTCTCTGACAAGCATCGCGGATACCTTAAATATGTCCAGCAAGTACATAGGGCGCATCTTCCTGCGGGACACGGGCATCAAGTTTTCCGAGTACCTGACCGCCTACCGGATGATCCAGGCACGGCGTTTGATTGAAAACACCCAGGAGAAGATCTCCGTGGTGGCCAGCATGGTGGGATACAGTCAGCTGAACAACTTCTATGTGCATTTCAAAAACTACTACCACATTTCTCCCAGCGCGCTGCGGCGCTTTGGAGAGACAGAGGCGGTCCCGCCCCTCCCGGCAGGACCGGGCATTGAGGACGCCGAAGCCCTGGCGGAGGAGACGTCGAAGCTGATTCAATGATTTTACAAATGTGAGGAGGTTCCGGAATGAGAAAACTGTTCGATATAGAAAACCCGGTGTTTCAGCTGCTGGCGCGGATGACGGATTTGGTGGTGTTGGGGCTGATCTGCCTGGTGTGCTGCGTGCCGGTGGCGACCATCGGGCCGGCGGTTACTGCGCTGTTTAAGGCTGTGTATGATCTGACCATCGAGCGGGGCGGCGGGATATTGAAGATTTACTTCCGGGCCTTTCGGATGAATTTCAAGCAGGCGATTGTGGTTTGGCTACTGGCGCTGGTGGGGTTCACGTCCCTGTTCTGCGACTGGTTTCTACTGAAACTGTACTTCCAGGGAACGTCCTATACGGTGCTGGCCTGGACCGTTCTGGTGTTTGCCTTGGCGTTGGTGGGCTTCCTGTGCTATATTTTCCCCCTGATTGCACGATATGAAAACGCCCTGCGGGAGCACGCGCGCAATGCGGCGATCCTGATGATTCGTTACTTTCCCAGGACACTGCTGATGGTGCTTATCCAGATGCTGCCGCTGCTGATGCTGCTCTATATGCCCTATGCGATGATGCAGACCCTGCTGTTCTGGATTCTGTTTTATCTCGGCTTTGCCGCGCAGGCGAAAGCATTTATCCTTCAGCCCGTGTTTAACCGGTTGGAGGCGAAGCCGGAAGACGCAGAAACACAGGAGGAGGCATAGGCGCATCCGATCTTGACCGTGTATAGAGGTTCACTGAAAAAAGCGGAATCCGGAACTGCCGGGTTCCGCTTTTTTTACATTGTTACCGGCGTTCAAATACCGGCATATACGTCACAGGGGCGTCCACCGTTACGGTCTGACCGCCTGAAAACACCTTGCCACTGGAAGTCAGCATCCAGCTGCCCGCAGGCAGGTAGACCTCCCGGTAAAACTGATTCAGCCGCAGAATGGGGGCGACGAGATATTTTCCGCCGAACATGTACTGGTCCTGCAATTCCCAGCACTTTGCGTCCTCGGGGAACTCGTAGAACATGGCCCGCAGCAGGGGGGACCCGTTTTCGTGGGCCTCGGCAAAAAGGGACTTGATATAGTCGTGCATGGTTATGCGGAGGTTGTAATATTTCCGCATGATGGCATAGTTCTCCTCGCCGTAGCTCCACAGCTCATTAGGCTGGCCGGTGCGGAGATAGCCGCCGCCCCAGTTTCGCTCGTCCAGAGGCGGAATATTGTAGGGCCCGCGGTCCCCGTGCATCCGCAGCACTGGGGAGTACACTGCGAACTGATACCATCGGATAAGGAGCTGTTGGAAGTCCGGGTCGTTTACATCATCGGTCATGAAGCCGCCGATGTCCGTGGTCCACCAGGGGATACCCGCCAAACCAATATTTAAGCCGCACTGGAGCTGATCAGCGAACGCCTCAAAGGTGCTGGGGATATCCCCGGACCAGATGACGTTGCCATACTTCTGAGAGCCGGCCCAGCCGCAGCGCAGCAGGTTCACCACGGGTGCGTTCTGGAGTCCGCTCATCTCATCGTAGAAGGCCCTGCTGTACATCTGAGGGTACAGGTTGCTGACAGTCAGGGCGGGACCTTCGCAGTACCGATAGTGATCAAAGTCGTATACGCCCAGGTCCGGCTCGGAGTTGTCCAGCCAGAAAGCGTCGATGCCAAGATCGTAATAGTTTCGCTTGCAGACGTCCCAAATGTATTTTCTGGCCTCGGGATTGAAAACGTCAATTTCCACGCAGTCGCCTTGGTAGTCGTAGGTCTGGGGGGCGCCCCGCTCGGTGCGCATGAGGAGGCCCCGCTCCAGCATGGGGTAAAAATTCTCGCTCCGGCGGTCCACCGACGGCCACACGGAGACGATCACCTTGATGCCCATGGCGTGCAGCTCGTCCACCATGGCCTTGGGATCGGGCCAGTAGGTCCTGTCAAATTTCCAGTCGCCCTGGACGGTCCAGTGGAAGAAGTCGATAACGATCTGGTCGATCTTAATCCCCTCCGCCTGATACTTCCGGGCCACGGCGAGGACCTCGTCCTGGGTGCGGTAGCGCAGCTTACACTGCCACAGGCCCATCAGGTCTTCGGGGAACATCCCGGCCCGGCCGGTAACGGCGGTGTAGTGGCGCAGGATTTCCTTCGGTGTGTCGGCGGCGGTGATCCAGTAGTCCATCTCTCGAGTGGCCTGGGCGCTCCATTCATAGTAGTTCCTTCCAAAGCTCACCCGTCCCACCGCCGGGTTGTTCCACAGAAAGCCGTAGCCCAGAGAGGATACGGCAAAGGGAATGGAGATCTGGGAGTTGCGCTGTGCCAGCTCCAGGATGCAGCCCATCATGTCCATGCACTCCTGCTGGTACTGGCCCATGCCGAAAAGCTTCTCACCCTTATTACTCTCAAATTTTACGTGCAGAGAGTGTTCGCTGCCGCCGGTGATGCCCCGCCACTCCCGGCTGACTACCTTCAAGCAACGGCTCTCGCGGGAGATCGTGCCGTCATAGGAACGGAAATACTCCCGGAGAATGAGCGAGTTGTCTTTATAAAATGAGATTACACCCGCGTGGTTCACCACGGCCTTGATCCGACCGTTGACAATGGTTGCCAGCGCCTGTCTGTCCGGCGCGCCGTCGCCCGCTTGACGGCCGGCTTCTTCAATGGTGATTTGGACTTCGCTTTTCTCTGCGGCCTCTGTCAGGGCCCAGTCTTTGCCGGAAAACGCCGGCTGCATGGTGGCGCGCACCCGCATCGAATCCTGGCCCCAGGGCTCAATGCGGATTTTTTCTCCTTGGTGGAGGCACAGCAGCGCGCTGCCGTCTGTCAGAAATCTCATAGCGCAACCTCACTTCATATTTTTCGTAGCGTCAGTCCTGCGACCGGGACCTGTTTGTCCGGTGCAGCTGCCGGAAGGGGGTTACATAGTAGCACATTTTGCGCGCGATGACCAGCGATTTTGAGAAAAAAAGGCTGCCGCGGAGGGAATGGTTGATGTGAGGACCCTGCGAGATTTGTGCCGCAGCCAATGATTCCTCTTACTCAGGGATTGAAAACTTGGATGTTTTCCGGTATACTGTTATTATATGCCCTGTTTTGCAGTGGAGCGGCGTTCTCTCAAGGACCCGGCGGGGCGGCGATTTGATTGAAATGGAGTGATTTCATGCGGGCTCTGTTTTCACCGGATTCCAGATTTATGCGCATCATGAGTCGGGTCGGCGACCTGATGGTTCTGAACCTGCTCTTCCTGCTCGCCTGCGTTCCCGTGATTACCATCGGTGCGGCAGCCTCCGCCCTCTATACAGTCTGCTTTCGTTTTGGAACGGAGCGGGAGGGACGGCTGATTCGGACCTATCTCCGCGCTTTCCGGGAAGACTTCATACGGAGCACGGTTCTCTGGCTGATTGTCCTGGTTTGCGGCGGTGCGGCGGGGCTGAATACTTATGTATTCTACCTCATGCCGGGGGCCCTCCGCTGGGCGTTTGTTCTATTTGCCATTCTGTTTGTGTTGGTGGTGCTGACCGCCGGATATATCTTTCCGCTGGTCAGCCAGTTTGGCAGCGGCGTGGGTTATACTTGCAAAAATGCGCTGATTTTCGGACTAGGGTATCTCCCGCGCTCTGTATTGATCGCCGCACTTAACGTGTTTCCCTTTGGGATGCTGTTTTTGGATTTTTACCAGTTCCTGCAAATGGGGTTTCTCTGGGCCGCGCTGTATTTCTCTGCGGCGGCCTACGTGAATAGTATGCTGATGAAAAAAGTATTTGCTCCTTATCTGTCGGAGCAATCGGAAGAGAAGGAGAACCTGTTATGATCCGTAGACTGAATCCAGGAGATATTTCCCGCGCCAACGAGCTGTTCGCCATTGCCTTTGAGCAGCCTATGGAACGCCGCCCTGCTGAGCCGGAGGACGGGCGGTTTCACCGCTGGGCTGCCTTTGCCGACGATACGGAGGAGATGATGAGTACCCTCACTGTCACAGATTTCTCCATTCAATTTGACGGTCATGCCTGTAAAATGGGCGGTATCGGCGGCGTGGCCACACTGCCTCAGTACCGTCGGCGTGGCGGTATTCGGGGATGCTTTCAGGCCATGCTGCCCGATATGTACGCCGCCGGGTACGATTTCTCCTACCTGTATCCATTCTCCACCGGCTACTACCGCAAATTCGGCTACGAGTGCTGTGTGCAAAAGCTTCACACGGCGGTTGATCTGGGATTGCTGAGGCCGTTGGAGACGGACGGGTATCTGCGGCTGGCCGAGGGGGAGAAGTCTCTGACGGACGCGATCCGCGCCGTCGATTCTGTTTGGGAAGCCCGCTGCAATATGATGGTCCTCCACCGGGAGGAGGACTACAAATGGACGAGGGAGCAGGATCCTGCGGTAAGGCAGGAATTCACCTATGTCTATTACAGCGCATCCGGAGCGCCTAAAGCGTATACCTCTTTTACCAAGGCGGACCAGACGGATGGAAGGAATCTGGTTTGCAGCCGGTTCTGCTTTGTGGACAGGGAGGGCTTTACCGGGTTGATGGGCCTCTTCAAGAGCCTTTCTGCAGACCACAGACTGGTCAAGTTCCTGCTCCCAGCCTCTGCGGCTATGCAGTATCTGCTGCCGGAGTGGTCCATGGGAGCGGCGGTATGGTCCGTGCAGCCGGCGGGAATGGCGCGGGTTGTCAACGTGAAAAGCGTGCTGGAAAAGGCGGCGTATGTCGGTGACGGTGGCCTTGTCCTCCAGATTCTGGACCCACAGATCGGGGAGAACAACCGCGCCTTCGCCGTCCGGTTTGCGGGCGGCCGGGCGGTCTTGGTGGAGGAGACCACAGCGGCTCCGGACGCGGTGCTTTCGATTTCTGTCTTTTCCTCATTGATTGCCGGCGTCTGTGACTTTTCAGAGGCGGCAGAATGGATGGACGGGCTGGAGGTGCGCCGCCCGGCGGATGCGCTCTCCCAGGTATTCCGCCGCAAGCCGATGATGATTGTGGATTATTTCTGAGCCGCCGAATGCCAGACGGCGGGTATTGACTAAAAGAGGAGGACTGACAGATGAACGAGATCATGAAAGCGATGGAGGAGCGCCGGAGCATCCGCAGCTTCAAGCCGGATATGCCCCCGATGGAGGACATTCGCCAGATTATAGAGGCCGGACGGTATGCTGCCAATGGCAAGGGCAGACAGGCGACGATCACTGTGGCTGTCACAAACCCCGAGCTGAGAAACCGGCTGTCTGCCGATAACTGCAAAATCGGCGGATGGCAGGAGGGTTTCGATCCCTTTTACGGCGCACCGGTGATTCTGATCGTATTGGCCGAGCGGGATTGGGCCAACCGGGTATATGACGGCAGCCTCGTGATGGGCAACATGATGCTGGCTGCCCATTCGCTGGGTCTGGGCAGTATATGGATCCACCGTGCAAAGGAAGAATTTGAGATGCCGGAATACCAGCAAGTGTTAAAGGAGCTTGGAATCCTCGGTGAGTGGGAGGGCATCGGACACTGCGCCGTGGGCTATATTGACGGCGAAGCGCCGAAGGCCGCCGCTCGAAAAGATGGCCGTGTATATTTCGTCCAGTAAGGGACAGAAGAGAGGATATCGGCCTTAAATTGACCTGGAGGGAGCGTTTTTATGAAACCTGTGGATTCCATCTTATGGCGTAACTACAATCAGGCCACGGTCGATACCTTAACAGGCACATCAAAGGGACAATATGACATCAGACTTGGTGCAAAAAATAACTTTGACGCCTTTTTTGATAGGGAACCGCATACGAACCCAACGCTTCACGGGGGATATGATATTGATGTGCAGATAGAGGCGTACAGCGATCCTGTAAATCCCGCAGAAAATATCGCCTCCCAAAAGATCACGGTGAGATACATGGGGGCCGGATCAGCGCGCAAGGACTGGTATATTCGCTCACAGCGGCCCCATACTGCCTATCCCCTCTGGATCGATCCGCTCCGCTTTTCCGGATCGGAGGAACGGGACAGCTACGTCCTGCTGATCAAGACGACAGATGGGAAATATTATGGCAGAAATCTTCTATCGTCCGAGCTGCCGGGAATGCCGGCGTTTCTGCGGAACGCGATTACGGCCAGTCCGGAAGTGGGGATGTATGTTTTCTCCGCACGAATCTCCGGTGATGCGGAGAAAATATACCGGCAGCTGCTTGCGCATAACAACCTGCTGATGTATGGTCCTCCAGGCACGGGGAAGACGACCCTGATGCAGGAGGTTGTAGAAATATTTGAGAACGGCGGCGTATCTAAGCTGTGCTTTGATGAGACGTCAAAGGCGCCAAGCTTCGGCAGTATGGAGAGCGCCGCCCATTCAAAGACCTCCTGGGTTACATTTCACCAGAGCTATTCTTATGATGAATTTATCATCGGAATGATGACAGACCACTCCTCATCGGACAAGCTTCTTGACATTCGCCCGGTGCAGGGGAAGTTTCTGGAGCTGTCGGAGTACGCCCGCGAAGAGGGGCACAGGGCGCTGCTGGTGATTGATGAGCTGAACAGAGCGAATGTCTCCCGCGTGTTCGGCGAGCTGATTACGGTTGTCGAGCCGGGAAAGCGGCTGGATGCCAACGGGAACAAGACGGCCAATACGGTCGCCGTGCAGCTGCCGTATATCAAGCCCGGCGAGCCGCTCCTCTTCACGATGGACGGCAAGAGCTATGAGGTGGAAAATCCGTTTTATATGCCATATCCGGTGTATATTATCGCCAGCATGAATTCCATAGACAAGTCGATTTTTCCCCTTGACAGCGCCCTGAGACGCAGATTCAGATTTTATAACCTGTACCCAGACGCGGATGTTTTGTCGGCGCATTTTGGCATATCCGGGAAAACGTATTCTGCGGCCAGAGGCGCTCCGCTGTCAGTATATACCTGCGAGGATATTTTGCTTTTGGTCAGGGATTTTCTAAAGTACGTCAATTCAAAAATTGTGATCTTTCTCGGTGCGGATTATACGCTGGGGCAGTCCTATGTGTGGAATATGACCGAAGCCTCCGACGTGCACGAGAGCATAAAAATGTTTCGTGCGGACCTGTTTGAGCAGATTCTGCCGCAGCTGGAGGAGCTTTTCAGGAACCGCACCGAGCAGCTTGAGTATATTCTGGGGTGCAGCGCGGGGAAAGATGGTCCGTACTTTGTCATTGAACCCAGCGAGGAGGAAATTGATCTCGGCGCAGTTCCGATGATGCTCTCGCGCGAAAACGACGCCTCGTTTTCTGATGATGCACTGCTTCACTGGATGGAAGAAACAGTCGAAAAATAAGAGAAAACAATATGAAAACGATAGTGGCGAAGGAGCTGGAAATCTATTTATGCAAAACCCTGTTCAAGGGCGGATACACGAACAAGCTGGAGAGCCGTCTTCGGGAGAAATCCCATCGTCTGAAGCAGGAATTAGGACTGGGCGAGGAGCCGGTTCAATTCGGATATGACCGGGCGTCGAGAAGCAGGACGATCAAATTTTCAGGAATTGCCGGAACGGTCAGTTTTGATGCGTATCAGATAGAAATTATGCCAAAGTTCTATGCGGCCGACGACAAGTGGCGCGAGAGCATGTTTAATTTCATTTATATTGCGCGCAGCGGAAGAATCAGGCCACAGCGTGCATCCGGACTGCGGCAGTCCAGATTGAGCTTTTATGACCATATTGCTCTTATGTTTGCCGAGAGCATGGAATATGCCCTGTCCCGTGACAATATTCAGCAATATAGGACAGTCGATGGAGCCTCCCCCTACCTGCGGGGCAGACTAATGCTGACGGAGCAGGTAAGAGGGCTGTTTGCACATCCGGGCCAGCTATACTATGAGCAGAATGTTTTGAGCGACGACAACGCGTTCAACTACCTGCTTCGCTGGTGCACTGATGCGCTGTCCTCTATGGTGAGAAATCCAGAAATAAAGAGGCGGCTGCTGATTTTAAGGGCAGTTCTTCCAAGAACGTCCTCCTTTTTCAAAATCCCAGTGGATGAGCAACTGCCTCCGCAGTACCAGCACTATCGGGAGGCGGTGCAGATTGCCAATAATCTGGCGGCCGGTATTTCGGCATCTCATCAACAGGCGGGGAAGGACGGATATGGCTATGTGATGGCGATGGCCGCCGTCTATGAGAAATTTATTGAGAAAACCTTGAAGCAGCTCTCCTTCGGCGGGCGGAGCTTTGTGGTTGAGCCGCAGGCACGCAGTCTCTTTGCTGCGGCACGGGAACCTGGAATGAAGTCCTTTTATACAATTCCGGACAACAAGGTGTCCTTTGACGGCAAACCACAGCTGCTGATCGACGCAAAATACAAGAATAATTTTATGGACAACGCAGGCAAAAAGCCTGCGAACTCTGATGCCTATCAGCTTTTTGCCTCCCTTGTTTCACACGGCTGTAGGCGAGGCGTCCTGATCAGTCCCTGCGATGGCGCGGTCAGGACGTGCTCAAAGATCTGGGAAATAAACGCCGGCGGCGAGAGTTACATCATCGCGCTGATTTTATTAAATCTTCATGATGTATCAACAAACGCGGCATTCGCCGCGCTTAAACGCGATCTGGAAGAGGAAATCGTCAAAATCATAACGTATTAGGGAACACTATGGGAATAGACTTTTTAGGGAGCAAAAAGCAGCTTGCAGGCTTCATTATGGACAACATAGCGAACGCCGTCGATGGTAACTGCCATACCTTTTTTGACGTTTTTTCCGGAACGGGCAGCGTTTCAGCCGCCTTTAAAAGAGCGGGGCATA
This sequence comes from uncultured Oscillospiraceae bacterium, assembly GCA_910584045.1. Lineage (GTDB taxonomy): Bacteria > Bacillota > Clostridia > Oscillospirales > Oscillospiraceae > Pelethomonas. The sequence goes on from CAJTYO010000005.1 coordinate 17,198, forward strand.
CTGTGATTGCCAATGACTTTCTCCATTTTACTTCCTGCCTGACAAAGGCAATACTTCTGAACAGTGACGAACCCCGCTTCGACGGACTGCGGGCAGTTCTTGGCAGCGCATATGACGAGGACCGCCCGTATGACGGCGTTCTCCGATATTTGAACGATCTGCGGGGTGTGGAGGGATTCATCTACCATAACTACTCTCCGGCTTCTGCGGGGGATGAAACGGTCGCCAGGATGTACTTTACAGAAGGAAACGCGAGGAAAATCGATGCTGTGCGGGCGACGATTGAAGATTGGACGGACATCTTGGCAGAGAATGAGAAGGCGCTGTTGATTGCCGACCTCATCAACGCCACGTCGGCTGTCAGCAATATTGCCGGCACATACGGCTGTTATATGAAGTTCTGGAAACCAAAGGCCCTGCAGGAGTTGTGCCTTGAAAAAAGCGTGATCGTTCCTGGCGGCGCGGAGTACCGCGTATATTGCGGGGATGCCAACACGATCATCGGCGATTATCCGGCGGACGTGGTCTATGCCGACCCGCCGTACACCAAGCGGCAGTACAGCGCCTATTACCACATTTTGGAGACGATCTGCCGCTATGATAATCCGCCCATATCGGGGAATACGGGGCTCAGGAGATGGCAGGAGGACGCCTCCGCTTACTGCTACCGCAGGAAAGCGCCTGGGGCGCTTGCGGATCTGCTCTCAAAGGCGAGATGTAGATATTTTGTTCTCAGCTACAACAATGAGGGACAGATCCCACACACTAAAATACGGGAAATCATGGAGCCCTATGGCAAGTTGTCCGTGTTTGAAACGCGATACCGCAGGTATAAAAGCAGCGCTCTGTGCCAGAAAGAGAGCCAGCTCATAGAAAGACTTTATATTTTACAAATGAGGAACCATCATGATGCAGACTGACGGCAGAAAAGCCGAAGAGATGATAGAAAATCTCCTGACGGGCACTAGAACCCATATGAACGGAGATGAGGTCGGCTACATTTCGCTGCTGGAATATTTCTTCAGCTGTCTGTTTATTAAGTTCATGGAGGACGCGCGGCTGCTTCAAGCGGATTTATCCATGAATCCGCTTCTGCGGTATAACGCGGGCGCTCGGCTTGTGCGTGAGGTATTTGCCGATAACCTGAATACCCGGCTGTTGGGCATGATCGAACCGGATGACAGTGACCGCACGGGGACAATCGCCGCATTTTTAAATGGATGCGATGAGCTGGTGGATAAGGTAAATATACAGGTCGCTGATATTGGACCCATTTTTGAGAGCTTTTACAATAGAGAGTACCATTCGGAAACCGGTACTCTGCGCCAAACCTCGGGCCGTAAAGAGAGTGGAATGTTCTTCACCAGCCCGGAGGCCGTTCGTTTTATCATCAGGGCCATTACCGACAGAAGACGCTGGACACAGCTGGCATCGTCGAATTTTCTGGACTCATCGATGGGCGGGGGCATATTCCTTTTTGAACTCCTGGATTTTGTCGAAAAAAAGAGATTGTGCATACGGGAGTTCCTGGAGAACCGCATCTATGGCGTTGATAAAAATCCCCTTTTAGTTGATATTGTCCGCGTCTCGCTGTGGATTAAATACAGCGGCGAACAGCCGGATATGACCCAGGTCTGCCGCCATGTCTGCGCCGAAGACAGCCTGACGCTTTTCGGGGGCAGCACCGGCAGCCGTCACACGTGGCGCTCGCTCTTTCCAGATGTCTTGGCGCAAGGCGGATTCGACTACATCCTCGGCAATCCGCCGTGGGGAAAAATTAAGGCAAGTGTGCGGGATTTCAGTCTGTTCAGCAACGATCTGACCAGATACCACCAGGGCGCCTCCCTGAAAAGCAGGATGGCGCAGGACGCTTCATTCGAGGACTGGGAGGCATATAGGACGAGGGTTTCCCGGTATGCGGAGGAGTTGAAGCAAAATCCTGCGTTTCAATATCAGAAGTACATGATCGGCGAGCGCTCTACAGGCGGGGATTTCGATTTATACAAATACTTCCTGGAGCTGTCGTATTCTATTTTAAAGGATGGCGGGAAGCTTGGGTACATCATTCCCGCGTCGTTTTACGTTTCGGAGAGCGCCACCGGGCTGCGGCATCTGCTGCTGGAGAACGGCACCATTGAGTACCTGATCAATTACATTAACAAAAAGCACATTTTCCCTATACACACATCGTATAAATTCGTGCTTCTGGTGTATGGGAAGCACACAGGGAGAAAGGGCTCTGTAAAACGCGCGGCGTTTAACCTCTTTGACCTGTCAGAGCTCAGTGATTTCGGTGCGTTTAAAAAGAGAAAGTTTGTGAGCTGTAGTGTGAGATATCTCAATAGATGCAGTAAGGGCTATTGGTCTGTTCCGGAGTTCCGGAACGATTACGAGAAGGACCTGCTCCTCAAGCTCTATACAATGGCCGGAAGGATTAATCGGGAAAACGCCCGCCTGTGCCGCGTCTCCTATGTAAGAGAGCTGGATATGACCCTGGACAGCACCATTTTCCACCAGAGCAGCACTCTGACGGACGGCGAGATAAAGGACCTCCTCCCCGTATATGAAGGAAGAATGGTCAATCAATTTGACAGTGCGCATAAGCTCTATATTTCCGGATCGGGCCGGACGGCGGTCTGGAAGATTAATCCCCAGGAGGGGAGGAAGCCGCTGCGGGCGCAATATTACGTCAGAAAAGAAGATGCGGACCATCTCCAGATTGACGCTTACCGTGCCTGCTACTGTGAAATAACCGGACAGGGCAATGTTCGGACGATATTGGCCTCACTGATTCCGCCCTATGTCATCTGCGGGAATAAGGTTCCCACCTGTAAGTTTAAACCGGATAATGGTCTGAACACACATCTCTATTGGATCGGAGTTGCAAATTCTTTCCTGATGGACTGGGTCATGCGCAAGAAGATGACGATCACCATCAATTTTTTCCACTGGGCGCAGATTCCGTTTCCATACGCGGATGCCGGTTCAGTTTATTATAAGGAGATTATCGCTGCGTCAGCCATACTTCTGGAGCGGATTAACGAGTATAACCTGGCTCCGTTTTTTGATGAATATAAGGATCAAGAGGCTTTGGAGCTGTATGCCGCTTATCAGGAGATGGCGACAGGGGAACTGCGTCTGAAGATTGACTGCGCTGTAGCCGGTATGATCGGACTGACGGTTGATGAAATGATAAACGTTCTCTACGACTTTCCCTCTCTCGACCACGGGAAAAAGGGAATCGGCGGAGATCGAAGATATGGCGCAAACTCCGCCGCCTCCTATGTAACAAGGGATACGCTGCTATATCAGTACATCGGCATCAGGGAGGGCTGTGCCGAGCAGGATGTCGTCGCACTTTTCGCGCACGCGGGATTGGATATTTCCATGAGCACCGGAGAGATACGGATTCTCTCCGATAGAATCCGGTTTTACAGGGAAAATTACATCCAGCCCTATTAAGAACCTGTATTCACAATCGCAGCACGCCCTCTGGGCGGTCTTTTACCCACCATACTGCGCCGCTTCACGAGAAAATATTTTTAACCGGTGGGAAAAAGCCTCGCCTATCCAACAGCCAAGGCTATGAATACAGGTCCTAAAAACTGTAACACTCAACGGTGCAGATATGCTCTGATGCTGGCCCGGCCCTCCCGAACCGCCCGCTCCTCATCAATGCCGGTGAGCCGGCCATCCCGCACCACAATCCTGCCGTTGACTACAACCGCATCCGCGGGCCCCTTAAAGCCAACCGTACCCAGCATGGACTTTGCGTCCAGGTCTGCACCCACCAGCTCCAGCCGCTCACGGCGGATGAGGAACAGATCGCCCGCCTTGCCGGGTTCCAAGCTGCCAATATCGTCCCGGCCCAGTACCCTGGCGCTGCCTCGGGTGGCGATTTTCAACAGATCATAGCCGCTGGGAGACCGCTTGCTGGAGCACAGGCGATGGAGCAGGAAAGCCACCCGCAGCTCCTCCAAAAGGTTGGACCCATCATTGCTGGCGCTGCCATCTACCGCCAGCCCCACGGGGACTCCCAACGCCAGCATATCCGGAATCCGGCAGACGCCGGAGGAAAGCTTCATATTTGAGATCGGGCAGTGGGCCACGCCGGTGCCGGTGTCTGCCAGCAGCTTCAGCTCCGCGTTGTCAAAGTGGATGCCGTGGGCGTACCATATGTCGCCGCCCACCCAGTTCATATCCTCCATATAGGCCAAGGGACGTTTGCCGTACTTTTCCAGCACATACTTCTCCTCATCCTTCGTCTCGCAGAGATGGGTATGCAGGCGAACGCCCAGACTGCGGGCCAGTTCGGCGGACTGCCGGTAGAGCTCTCTGCTGGCGCTGAAGGGCGAGCAGGGGGCCAGAGCCACCATGCGCATAGAATAGGGAGTGGAATCGTGATATTTTTCCACCGCCGACTGTGAATCCCGCAGGATCTCATCCACGGTCTGGACTACGCTGTCCGGCGGCAGACCACCGTCTTTTCGGCTCAGGTCCATGCTTCCCCGGGAGGCGTACATCCGAATACCCAGGTCCCTGGCCGCGGCAAACTGGGCGTCCAACAGCGCGCCGGAGCTTCCTCCCGGGAAAACATAGTGGTGATCGAAACAGGTGGTACAGCCGGTTTTCAGAAGCTCGCCCATGCCGGTGATGGAGCTGTGATAGATGGCTTCGCCATCAAGATTTTTCCAGATTTCGTACAGCGTGGTGAGCCAGTCGAACAGCTCCATATTCTGTACCTGAGGCAGGTTTCGGCTGAAGGTCTGATAGAGATGGTGATGGGTGTTGATAAGGCCGGGATAGACGATGCAGCCCGTGGCATCCAGGATCTCGTCCGCCGTCTGCGCCTCATTGCCGATGTGGTCGATCACGCCGTCCCGTATCAGGATGCCGGCATTTTCCAGCACGGAATCGTCATCGCCGCAGGTTACGATGATCGAGGCGTTTTGAATCAAAAGACTGCTCATGAGTTACCTCCTGTTTGTGCAATTTACACACGAAATCATATGGTTAGAATAAGCACATGAGCAGTCAAAAAATGTGTGCAGGGTGTCTGCTGATGGAAAACAGAAACGCCTCTAACTAAAAGCCGCCGCAACAAAAAACCGCAAGCCTTTGGACTGAGCCCAAAGACTTGTAGTCAACTGTTACGGCAGCTGGTAGAAACGCTCATCCGATCATGAGCTTATACAAGCCAATATGTTAAGGACAGAATACATGAAATATTGTGGGTTGTCAAGTGCGCTGCTTTCAAATCAACGAATCTGCGAGTAGGTTTAGAAACGGGATAAAAATTTTGCAGCCAGTCTTCTGATCAAGACGAGGGGTAGCGTGCCTGTGGTACGCTACCCCTCGTCTCCTAATATTTCCGCTCCGCGATAAACGACTCGCTAAGGTCCTCTCTTGTAAAGCACTGTTCCTCCGCATAGGTGTGCTTGTCCGGTGTTCCGCCAGCTTCCAGGGTTTGGATGACTTCCTCCACCTTGGGACCTAGCAGGGGGTTGCACTCCACCGCCAGGGCGATCTTTCCCTCTAGACAGCTGGTCAGGCAGTTGCGGGTCGCGTCAAAGGAGATGATGTCCACACCGCCCTCTCCGCAGATATATCCGTTCTCCTCCAGGGCCTGAATTGCACCGAAGGCCTCGTTGTCATTCTCGCAGTAAACTATATCGATCTCCTGCCCCGGCGGCAGCTCCCCCAGGCAGACGGTCATCGCCTCATAGGTTTTCGCCTGAGTGAAATCCCCGTCCAGCTGGGCCAGCAGGGTCCAGTTCCCATTGCGTTCCAGGGCCGCCTCCAGGGCGCGGGTCCGTCCCAGCTGGGCCGTGGAGCCTTGGGTGCCCTGGATGTGGATGACATAGACCGGTCCCTCCTCGTCCCGGCGGCGTGTTTCCATCCAATCTGCCGCCAGCTTGCCTTCCTGTAGAAAGTCGGAGCCCACGTGGGCGGTGTACAGGTTATCATACGATTTGTCCACCATCCGGTCCACTAGGATGACCGGTATCCCGGCCCGCCACGCCTCCTGCAGCACGGAGTCCCAGCCCGTCTCACTGATTGGCATGAGGACGATATAGTCCACCTGCTGTTGAATGAACTTCCGGATGGCGGAAATCTGATTTTCCTGCTTCTGCCGCGCGTCGTCGAAGAGGAGACGGTAACCCCGATCCTCGGTAAACACTGCCTTCATGGACTCCGAGTTGGCCACTCGCCAGTCGGATTCCGCACCCACCTGGCTCAGGCCGATCACAATCAGTTCCTCCTCTGTGGGCGCATCCGCCCGCATCCGCCCGCTGATCCCGGAGCAGGCGGACAGAAGCAGCCCCGCTGCCAAAGCCGCCCCAATTACTCGCCGGCGCATATCGTTACCCCCCTTTTTTAAGGTTAGTATAACAAAATCACCGGCAAATAGCAACATACATGTCCGTAGAGCGCAGATGCTGGAAAACAAAGAGCGGGAATATCCGGCCTACCAGACTGAAGTGCAGAGGCCGGCCTCTGCTGTCGCCATAGAGGACACCACGGCTATACAGTGGCATTATGCGGCGGGCAATTTTCTATCCGCTGGCCCGAGGCAGCAGATCCCAGTCCAGATACTGTGACTGCCCCGTTCCGCTCTCCAGCAGGGAGAGCATCTGTTGGGCGGCGATCTGGCCTATGCGGGCGCTCTGGTGGTACAGGGAGGTAATGGGTACCGGCCCGATCTGACTGTAATAGCTGTTATCAAAGCTGACCACCGCCACGTCCTCTGGTACCCGCAGTCCGGCGGTCAGCAGCTCCCGGATCAAGTGGAAGGCCACCTCGTCGTTGTAGCACACCACCGCCGTGGCACCGTCCAGGCGGCTGGTCAGAAAATCAGAGAGGAGGCGGGAACCCTTGCCATCCAACATCTGTCGGCGGTCCTCCGTGTCATACCAGGCAAAGCGGCCATCCTGGATGGGCAGTCCCGCGTCCCGGATGGCGGAGAGCACACCGTGGTAGCGCTGAGGACCCTGGATATCGTCGCTTTTAAAAATACCGGCAATGTTCCGATGTCCCCGGGATGCGAGATATTCCACCAGCTGATACCCACCGCCATAGTTGTCATCCCCCACGCAGGGCACGCCGGACAGCCCAGCGCAGCCTCCGTGGAGAAATACCATGGGCAGGCCCCTCTGGCGCAGGCGCTGGTACAGATCCTCGTTGGGCGTGGGCAGGGAGGTCTTTGTTCCCTCCGCCAGCAGTCCGCAGACTGGTTCTTCCAGCAGCCGGCGTAGTACGTCCCGCTCCGCGCCCACCATGTTCTCGGTTGCGTAGACCAGCGTAGAATATCCATGGCGGGAGAAAACGGCCTGAATGTCATGGAGGATGGAGGGGAAGATGTAGTCGTCCAAAAAGGAGGTGACCACCGCGATCTGCCGAGGCGGCGCACTGGGGAATCGGCCAGTGGCGTAGGAGCCGCTGCCCTGCCGGCGCTGGATGGTCCCCTCCTCCTCCAACAGCCGGAGGGCGTGCCGGACGGTCTGGCGGCTTATTTGGAAGCGCAGAGTCAGCTCCTGTTCCGTGGGCAGCTTGTATCCCTTCTGACCTCCGTTGAGAAGAAGCTCCTTTCGCAGCAGCTCCGCCAGAAGCAGGTATTTTGCTGGCATCGGCTCACCCCCTGAAATTGTTATATATATTCTTATTATAGCAGAAAGTTGCTCAATTCTGCCTGAAATAATGGTTAATAATCTTATTTGATTTGTGCTCTTTGCTGTAAGAAAACAAAATTTGTATCATTTAGGGGGAATCTACACAGGAGGAATAGATAGATTTTTTTACCCTTTTTCCAGATAAAAACCCACAAAAAAGCCCGAATTGGTCAAGTTGCTGGAGGATGCTTTTTTTCAGCGTGTCCCGCAGGCTGAAAAAAACAAACAAATATGGAGGGTGATCGTAAAATATCCAACAAAATAGGGCGCAAAAATAGAGCATGAAAACAATTTGTTTTTCTTTTTTTTGACAGCCTAGTATTTGTATTATTTATTAATACGAAATTGTCTAAAGAGTCTAAAATTGTATTGACTTTGCCCAAAAACCGCGTTTTAATACAACTACGGTCCAGGGAGCGTTGCTCCTGCCAGGGCCGGATTATAAGCCAATGAATGGAAAGAGAGGATCTATCATGAAAAAGAAGCTTGTCAGTCTTTTGCTTGCACTGTCCCTGGTACTCGCCCTGGCCGCCTGCGGAGGCAACGGCGAAGACAAGAAATCCGGCGGTTCCGACGGACCTATCACCGTGGGTGTGATCAACAACGACCCCAACGAGTCCGGCTACCGCACCGCAAACGACAAGGCCATGCGTGACACCTTCACCGAGGCCAATGGCTACAAGGCTACCTTCTACAACAACAACGACGCCGCTCAGCAGATCGCTACCGCCCAGCAGATGATTCAGGATGAGGTGGACTACCTCCTCCTCTCCCCCGCCTCCACTACCGGCTGGGACACCGTGCTGCAGGATGCCCAGGCCGCCGGCACCCAGGTCATTCTCTTTGACCGTATGCTGGAGGCCGATGAGAGCATGTACGCCGCCGCCGTCGTGTCCGACATGCCCGCCGAAGGCAAGACCGCTGTGGATTGGCTGGCTGCTCAGAACCTGAGCGAGTACAACATCATCCACATCCAGGGCCACATGGGTTCTGACGCCCAGTTGGGCCGCACCGGCGCTCTGGATGAGAAGGTGGCTGCCGAGGCCAACTGGAACTACGTCACCCAGCAGACTGCCGACTGGGATGAGGCTACCGCTAAGACCATCACCCAGTCCGTCATCGACTCCGGCAAGCCCTTCAACGTGATTTATGCCGAGAACAACGGCATGGCCCGGGGCGCTGCGGCCGCTTTGGATGCTGCCGGCATCACCCACGGCAAGGACGGCGACGTGATTGTCATGGGCTTCGACAGCGACAAGTGGGCCTTTGAGGAGGTTCTGGCGGGCCGCTGGAATTACATGGGCCTGTGCAATCCCCTGCAGGCCGACACCGTTGACACCATCATCAAGGATCTGGAGAACGGCAAGGCTCCCGCTCAGAAGATCATCTACACCCCCGAGCAGGGCTTTGACGCCGCCACCCTCACCCAGGCGGATGTGGACAAGTACGGTACCTAAGCTGCCCCAGACTGCTGGAACGGCTGTTTATCGAAGGTGAACTGAGAATACTCCGCACTAAATAGGTCATTGCAGCACGCGGCGCGGCATATCAGCCGCGCCGCGTGCTCTGAATTGAGAGAAGAATGGAGGCGTATCCCTATGCAGAAAGAGGCAGTGCTAGAAATGCGCGGCATCTGCAAATACTTCCCGGGTGTACGCGCCCTCCAGGATGTGGACTTCACCCTGCGGGAGGGAGAAATCCACGCCCTGATGGGTGAGAACGGCGCAGGCAAGTCCACGCTTATCAAGGTGCTTACCGGCGTGTACCCCAAGGACGGAGGTGAAGTCCACATCAAGGGTGTCAAGGGCGCGGCGGTCATCCGCTCCCCCCAGGACGCCCAGAATGCGGGCATCAGCACCGTCTATCAGGAGATCACCTTGTGTCCTAACCTGACTGTGGCGGAAAATATGTACATCGGCCGCACGAAGGGAGCCGGAGCCAACTGGAAGGCTATGAACAGCGGTGCGGCGAAGATTCTGGAGTCCCTGGGCATTCCCGCCAGCCCCAAGCAGCAGCTGGACAGCTGCTCCATCGCCGTGCAGCAGATGGTGGCCATCGCCCGGGCGGTGGATATGGAGTGCAAGGTGCTCATTCTGGACGAGCCCACCTCCTCTCTGGACGAACAGGAGGTGCAGAAGCTTTTCGTCCTCATGCGCGACCTGCGCGCCAAGGGCGTAGGGATTATCTTCGTCACCCACTTCCTGGAGCAGGTCTATGAGGTCTGCGACCGGATCACCGTCCTGCGGGACGGTCAGCTGGTGGGCGAGTACGTTATCGAGGACCTGCCCCGGGTCCAGCTGGTCAGTAAGATGCTGGGCAAGGAGCTGGACGATATGGCCGACATCAAGAGCGAGGTGGGCGGCGGTACGGTCAGCCTGAATGGGGTACCCGTGCTGGAGGCAGAGGGACTGTGCAGCAGCGCGGGCATCAAGCCCTTCGACTTCTCCATTCACAGAGGCGAGGTCAACGGCTTCACTGGCCTGCTGGGCTCCGGGCGCAGCGAGTGTGTCCGGGCCATCTTCGGCGCGGACCATGTCACCAGCGGCCGTGTCAAGGTGGATGGTAAGGACGTCAAGATCAAAAAGCCTCTGGACGCCATGAAGCAGGGCATAGGCTATCTGCCTGAGGACCGGAAGGGCGACGGCATTGTGGGCGACCTGTCCGTCCGTGAGAACATTATCCTGGCCCTACAGGTGATGAAGGGATTCTTCCGTCCCTTCTCCCGGGCTCAGGCGGAGGCCTTTGCCGACGAGTACATCAAGCTGCTGGAGATCAAGACCGCCTCGGCGGACACCCCCATCAAGTCCCTGTCCGGCGGCAACCAGCAGAAGTGCATCCTGGCCCGGTGGCTGCTCACCGACCCCAAGTATCTGATCCTGGATGAGCCCACCCGGGGCATCGACATCGGCACCAAGATCGAGATTCAGAAGCTGGTTCTCAAGCTGGCTGCAGAGGGTAAGAGCGTCACCTTTATCTCCTCGGAGATCGACGAGATGCTGCGCACCTGTTCCCGGCTCATCGTTATGCGGGACCGGAAGGCCGTGGGGGAGCTGCGGGACGCGGATTTGACCCAGGCAAAGATTATGGCTACCATTGCAGGAGGTGACGAGGAATGACGACGCCCGTAAAAGAGCCCAAAACCAAAGTAAAGCGGTCCGATGAGAGTCTGCTGCGGCGGCTCACCCGGCACCAGCTGTTCATCCCCCTGGCGGCGCTGGCGCTGCTGGTGCTGTTCAACCTGATTGCAGACCCGTCCTTCTTCGCGGTCACCGTCAAGGAAAACAGCCTGGGCAACCCGGTGCTAAGCGGTAATATCATCTCCGTTCTGGACAACGCCTCCGAGCTGGTTATCCTGGCCATCGGCATGACGCTGGTGACCGCCTCCTCCGGTGGGCAGGACATCTCCGTAGGCGCGGCCATGGCCATCGCCGGCAGCGTTATCCTCCGGATGGTCTGCGGCGGACAGGTCACGGCGGACACCATGCAGATGCCGCTCATTCTGGCCATTCTGATCGGCATTGTGGTGAGTATGATCTTCGGCGCGTTCAACGGCGCGCTGGTGGCTTACTTTAAGATCCAGCCCATGGTGGCCACACTGATCCTGTTCACCGCCGGGCGCTCTATCGCCGCCTGGATCAACAATAACCAGCTGCCCATCATCAACGATCTTGCGTTCAAATACGCGGGGACCTTTCTTCCTGGCATCCCTGTCCCCACACCTATCTTTATTACTGTGCTGGTGATTGTGCTGTTTTTCCTGGCACTGAAGTTTTCCAACCTGGGCCTCTATACTCAATCGGTGGGCATCAACGCAAACTCCTCCCGGCTCAACGGCCTGGACCCCAAGCTCATCAAGCTGATGACATATGTGATTCTGGGCGTGTGCGTGGCCGTGGCGGGCTTCATCCGAGTCAGCCGCAGCGGCTCCATCAACTACTCCCGCATCGCGGAGAACATCGAGATGGATGCCATTCTGGCCGTGGCATTGGGTGGCAATGCCCTCAGCGGCGGCAAATTCAATATCTATGGCTCCATCCTGGGTGCGTACGTCATCCAATTCCTCACCACCACCCTTTACAAGTACGAGGTGCCCTCCACGGCCCTGCCCGCCTATAAGGCGGTGGTGGTTATCCTGCTGGTGGTGCTCAGCGCCCCGGTGGTGCAGGAGAAGCTGGCCAGCATTCGGAAGGCGCCCGCCAAAGCGGCAAAGGAGGTGTCCTAAAATGCCGAAGGGAATTGCAGTTGATAAGCAGGGGCGGATCAAGGAGCGGACTGCTATGAGCGATACCAATCTGCTGCTTACCATTACAGTGGTTGTTTTCTTCATTCTGTATCTGTCCGCCGTGTTTTTCCTGGGCGGCAGCTTCACCAAACCCCAGAACTTTCTGAACATTCTTAACAATAACGCATCCCTCATTGTCCTGTCCTGCGGTATGAGTCTGGTGATGATTACCGGCGGCATCGACATCAGTGTGGGCGCGGTCACGTGCCTGGTCTGTATGGTCAGCGCGGTGAATCTGGAGCAGCAGGGGGGGAATATGCTCACGGTGATTCTCATCGGGCTGGGTATAGGACTGGCCTTCGGTGTAATCCAGGGCTTCCTGGTGGCCCATCTGGGGATTCAGCCCTTCATCATCTCCCTGGCGGGCATGTTTTTCGCCAAGGGCATGACCACCATTGTGAGCAAGGAGCCCGTGCGGGTGACCAACGAGGGATTCCTGGCGGTGAAGGAGACCCGCATCATCGTCCCCGGCCTGGGCTCCGCCAACAAAGCGGGAGAGTACATTGACGCTTATGTGGAGGTGGGTGTGGTCATTGCACTGCTGGTGGTGGCGCTCCTCTTTTGCCTGCTGCGCTGGACCAAGCTGGGCCGCAGTTTCTACGCTGTGGGCGGCAGCAACCAGAGCGCAAATATGCTGGGAATCAATGTGCGCCGTACCAAGTTCCTGGCCCATGTGCTGTGCGGACTGCTGGCGGGACTGGGCGGCATCCTCTACTTCCTCCATGTTGGCAGCGGCGATGTAGCTAACGGCGCGGGGGACGAGATGAACGCCATTGCCTCCTCTATCATTGGCGGCACCCTGCTCACCGGTGGTGTGGGCAATGTTGTCGGCTCCTTCTTCGGTGTGCTGAGCCTAAACACTATTAAGCGTATTGTATCTTCTTTGGGCTTTGATGAGGCGTGGTGGTCCAACATTACTGTAGCTGCCATGCTGTGCCTGTTTCTGGTGATCCAGAGTGTGGTCCTGCTGCGCAAGAGCGCCGGCGGCAAGGGAAAGGGCACGGTAGAGAAGAAATAATTCCGTTCTGTATGCGGCAATCCGCCGGATAGACTTCTCTATCCGGCGGATTCTTCATGCACCAGAATATATCCGTCCCCCTCCCGACGGTAGACGGCCTCCAAGTCCCGGTCCAGCAGAGTGAGCAGTGGGTCCTCTCCGCAGTAGAGCACACACGTGCCGCAGGAGGAGCTCAGGACTCGGGGGACGGGGGCCATCCGGGCCTCCGTCCCCTCTGCCCGGCCCAAAGCCCGGCAGCTCCGCAGAGCCGCCAGGTGGGTGTGGAAGGTTGCTGTATACTGCGCCATCACTTTGTTAGAGTTAGTTTGAAGTCTCCGTCCAGATCAGAGACCTCCACCGCGTACCCTGCGTTCCGGGCAAAGCGGGTCACGTTCTCCAGGGAGCACTGGTTGTCTACCGCCACCTCCAGAGTTCCGGGTGCGCCGTTCTTAACGGCCTTTTGCACCATGATGACGGGCGTGGGACAGGAATATCCGCGAGCGTCCAGCATTTCTCAGCCCTCCAATTTCTGTACATTTGCAACGGAAATCACCGCTAGAACTATAAATCCAACCGTGACTGCCAGCGCAACAGGTCCCTTGCCAATCCCGTCGCCGGAGGATGCCAATCCGAGGTTGTGGGCGATAGCTGCCCCCACGATGAAGCCAGTAACGGTAACAGCGGAGTCTGTGTTGCCCTCCCCGGCCAAAATCAGCTGACGCAAGGGACATCCCCCCAGCAAGACGGATCCCCAGCCAACCAACGTCATACCCAGCAGGTTCCACAGCCATTCGCTGTGGGCGATGGGCTGTCCGGCGAAGCTGGGATGAAACTGGTTCAGAGCCAGATTGCCCGCCAGCACTGCCAGGATAATAACAGCGAAAGCGGAGAGCAGCCGGAAATCCCGGAACAGAACCGCGTCTCGGATGCCTCCTACCATGCACAGTCGGGACCGCTGAGCCAATACACCGACCAGAAGCGATACGGCCAGCGCCGCCAGTAGGGGGGCCGCCATAGATCCGGGTCCCGTACGGCTGAAGAAGATAAAGTCTGGCCGTGCTGCCCGCAGGATCAGCAAAACCAGCATTAGAGCCGGAAATGTCAGACCTTCGGCAATGGACTGTGGGTGAGCCCGGCGGAGGCTGAAACCCCTGGTCAGAAACTGTATCCCGATCAAAATTCCCAAAACGAAGCCCACTAGCCCCACCAAGGCGTTTCCGTCGCCCCCACCGATGCGGATCACCATTCGCAGAGGACAGCCCAGGAATACCAGGGCCCCGATCATGACGAATACCGCAATCACAAACCGCAGCATGGGGGAGGACCCACCCTTGGATCGGAACTCCTTTTTGACGAAGGCAATGGCCGTGGCCCCCAGCACCAGACCAATGATCTCCGGGCGGATGTACTGTACGATGCCGCTGTTCACCTCCGCGGAAAAACCCGCCCGCTGCAGGTCCAGTGCCCCCGCGATGTCCCGCAGGAAGCAGGCGATGCAGAAGCCCATGTTAGCCGGATTGCCCAGATAGGTTAGCAGCACTGCCGCCGCCCCCACCGCCAGGCCCGTTCCGATCAGCAGGCCGTAACGCTTGATAAAACTCTCCTTTGACATTGTGTGTCTCCAACTCCTTTCTCTCGTGGCACGAGAAGCAGAAAAGCGCCTACGGATTTTCTTCCCCTTCCGTAAACGCCCCTTTCCCGTATTCCCTTTCTTCTATAGTATACAGGGTCTCGCCGGATAATGCAAGCGTTATTTTTTTAAAAGAATAATGGGAAGGTTTTAATATGTAAATGGACAGTCGGATCAACGGGTCCGGCTGTTCATTTATCAGGTTTAGGTCACATCAAAAAGCCATGTGGAACCAATCCGTAGACCGTTGGATGGAAACAAGGCTTTCCTGGAAAAAGGAGCAGGGGCAGGACCCCAGAAAGGAGGATCCTATATGGGCAATGTCATTAAGTTAAGGGGTTAAGGGGGCAAATGCGGTGCATTTGCCCCCTTAACACACATACAGAAATCCGCAAAAGCTAGTAAGGTAACCAGATAAGGATACAGGCAAGACAGACGACAGCACGAAAATAGAGGGCTTTCTTCTCGTATCTGGTGACGAAGCGGCGGTTGTTTTTCAGTTTGAGGAACAGATTTTCAACCAGATGGCGTTCTTTGTATGTGTGTTAGTCAGTTTTTCTGGGATGTTTGGCAATGCTACGGCTAGGAATTACCGCAACTCCATCCCGTTCCTCCAACCAACGTATAAACTCATCGCTATCATAGCCTTTATCTGCCAATATGAGTTTGCCATTCAGATCAAAAGGCTCCAACAGCGTCTGTGCCATGCAGATATCATTTCGGTTCCCACTGGAGAGTAAAAAGCGCAATAGATTCCCAAGCCCATCCGTTACTGCATGGACTTTCGTGGTCAAGCCCCCTCTGATCCGTCCGGTTTCCTCGTGGTATCCCCTTTTTTGACCCCGCTGGCATGTTGGTGAACTTTGATCGTGGTGCTGTCCAGCACCAGTGCTGTTTCGTCCACCAAATCCTGTCCAATCAGGGCTGTAAGGATATCCTCCCATATTCCGGCTTTTGTCCATGCCCGAAATCGGCTGTATACGCTTTGCCATGGCCCGAACCGCTCCGGTAAAGCCCGCCTTGGTATTTCCCGTGTTCAGCTTGACAAAAAAACGAGGAAAAATGTGGAGAATCCTATTGACAACGGTGCAGTTTTGCGGTATACTAAGCCCTGCCTAGCCGGTCGGGTAACTCTGTAGCCGGATATATGGCGGCGTAGCTCAGTTGGCCAGAGCATTCGGTTCATACCCGAAGTGTCACCGGTTCGAATCCAGTCGCCGCTACCATGTTCCATATTGGGACAGCCCTTGGCGCGTTGGTCAAGCGGCTAAGACACCGCCCTTTCACGGCGGTAACACGGGTTCGATTCCCGTACGCGTCACCACGACGGGAGGAATCGCTCCCGTCTCCAGGGAGGCTTAGCTCAGCTGGTTAGAGCGCATGCTTCACACGCATGAGGCCACTGGTTCGAGTCCAGTAGTCTCCACCAGAAAAATCCCTTAGAGCCGCAAGGCTTTGAGGGGTTTTTTTCTTTCCATTTTCTGGAAAAATTTCTTCCCTTGATTTCCCGTAATTTAGGGCAATTTTCGGTGTTTTTGGGCCCCGTTGTTGCAAAAGTGTTGCAAATTTTTGAAGCCCGCTGACCGCTGTGGCGCAATGGATTAAGCGTTTTTCAGTTGCTTCGGGCCCGGAAGACCAGTTGAAATGTGGATAGCTGACCCCGCAAAAACAGATTATTGCAATGTTGCAACAATTTTGGTGTTTATGCAGTTGCCCGCAGAGCTTCACGAACCTTTTCCGCCGTCTGTGCTTCCCGAGAACGCCGGTCGTAGTGGGTATAGATCCGCAATGTCAAATCCACGGTGCTGTGTCCCGCCAGATACTGAATCTCCTTAATATCCAATCCCGCTTCGAAGAGACGGGTAATGTAGGTGTGGCGTAGGATGTGAGCTGTGATATGTGTATCCGGCAGCTCACGTTCGATCAGCTTCCACATACTCCTGTAGGATGACTGTGTGAGTGGAGCGTGGTTCTGCATGGCAAGTACATATTTGGAATGGGAGGTCTTTTTTTCCTGCCGCAGCCATGCTTCCAATTCTTCAGATAGCGGAAGGTTTCGTTTCCCTGCATCCGTCTTCAAGTAATCATTGATTGCTGTCTTTTGGCGATCACGCCCCAGCAACGCGCTTTGCCGAACGTAGATCATTTTCTTGGCAAAATCAATATTGTCCCAAGTAAGTGCCAAAATCTCTCCGCGTCGCATTCCGGTGTGCAGGGCAATCAGTAGATAAGTTCGGGCACGATGGTTTACCACTCGCTTCAGAAGGAGCCTGCTCTCATCTGGTGTGATGGTTTCTTTCTCCAAAGTCTTTTTTCCACTGGGCTTCAGCATACTGCTTACCGGGGACTTGGCGACTAGGCCGTTTTCCACAGCGACCTTGAAAATACTGCGTAAATTGACCAGCACTTTAGACTGGAGCGAATTGCTTTTGGAAGCTAGGTCTGCCATGATTGCCTGAATATGCATAGGTGTAATATCCCGGAGTCGGTAACTGCCAATTGCAGGAAGAATATGGATGTTTAGGGAATTTTTGATGGCAATTAAGCTGTTTTCCCGTAAGTACGGCTTCTTATACATATCGTACCACATCTGTGCGAAATGACCGAATGTTTCTTCGCTGCAAATATCTACTCCGGAATTGACAAGAATTTGCGCTTTTATGACCTTCTCATCAAGCTCTTTTTGCGTTTTTGCCCGGAGATATTTACGTGATCCATCCGGAAGTTGAATGGCCTTGGTAAGATATTCATATTTTTTCTTGTTGCTTTTCGCTGTTTTTGTCATTTGGCATTCTCCTTTCAGTAATGCCCTGTGATGTAGCATATTTATTATACCGCATAAAACATGCTGCCGCAAGGTATTGTTTGAAATCCCTTTGCCGATAAAATTGCTTTATAAAATTTCAGGGCTGCTCTATTTGATTTGCCATACATTGCTCGGGTTGCTGCAAGATATGTTTCTCTGCTTAGTATGTTTTATTTCGCCTGTAAGATAGCCTTCCAGGGCCTCCAAGGATACAAGGTACTTCTTCCCTACCTTAACGCTTGGAACAGCTCCAGAGCGAAGGAGAGTGCGGATAGCAGTCTCTGTAAGGCAAGTCTGCGGATCTTCTTCACGGAAATATGCGGCTGCCTCTTTGATCGTTCTGGTTCGTACCATGATATTCTCCTCCTTTGCAGCTTCGGAAAGCAGATGGGTGTTAATGAAAAAGCGATGCTCCCCGGTTCATTGACCGGAGAGCATCTTCTTTTGACAGCTTAATCATATCACAGAGAATAGTGCCCTTGCAATACCCTCTGATATGAATCGTTTGTGCACGCGCGGTGCCCTTGGTGTGCCCAAAGTATGCCCTTTACTATGGCTGTGGGCGGTCTGCAAAGGTATACATTGCCACAAGGCGATCCAACGCTCGGTTCTTAATTTTATGAACCGTTCTTGTTACCACATTCAGTTCCTGAGCAATATCGCTCCAAGTACGACCTTCAAAATAGAATCGTTTAATAACAGTTTCCTGCTGCGTATCTTTTAGGAGTGCAATGTAGTATGCCAGTCTCTCCTGTTCACGTTCTAACGCAATCAAACGGTCAACTACTTCCTCGCGAACTTCAGCGTTTGCGCGATCAGTCTGCTCCTGGTAGTTCAATGCAATATAAAGCGTTTTGTTCGAGATATGTCCTTTACTGCGGGTAGCTCCATCACCATGGCCCAAGGACATTGCTCCAATCATTTCGTCCGATGAAACATTCGCTGGGTATTCCAGTTCATAATGCAGAAGAGCAATCTGGTTTATACGTTCGTGATATGACTCTAATAGGCTAATCACATAGGCTCTTGTTTCGATAGCCATTTTTCCGATTCCTCAATACCCGTCTTATAAGACGGTCGGCAAGCAGGCCCTTTATTCTGCTCTTGGTCATAAATATCCTAACATAAAGGCTTGGTTCCTGCGTAGCAAGCCGCCAGGATGTTCCATTTTACCATCTTAATAGGCGGAGCCCGTCCAGACATCAACGGAGCAGCAAGAATTTTCCGGATTCTTCTACAGTTGCCCCAAATCCGCATATCAATCATCCATCTCCAACAGATTACTATGACCAGACAGATATGCCAAAGAAATATCAGGCACACATGAATCCCCCCTGTGGTATGGCGGCAAATTTTCAAAAGCTCCATTCGTCCGTTTTTGTCACTATACGCCGAATATTAGAATAAACTGTGACGAAGTTCTGGAATTTTATTGGATTCGTTCGACGATATTCGACATTATTTGCACAAAAGTTCTTAAAAAATATGTTTTTCTGCAAATATGCGTTAAAACTATATGGCCTCTGCGAAGCGGTATCCTACCTTGAATATTGTTTGGATATACTCATTGTTTTTGGGATGAAGCCCAAGCTTTTGCCGCAGCGAGGAGATATGATCAGATACAGTAGATGCCCCCAGATTTCCATTTGTCTTCCAGACGTAGGAGTAGATTTGCTCTTTAGAAAAAGCAACTCCAGGGCTGTTGGCCAATAAATATAAGAGATCAAACTCTTTTGGCGTCAGATAGACGGCATGGCCCCGCATCCTCACATGGCGGCGTAGGGGGTCAATAAACAGTTCTTTGTGTTCAATACAGGGAAGTAGATTCCCGGCATGCACACATCTTATCCGTTCTTCTCTGCGTAATACTCCATTAAGGAGCGCGAGGATCTCCCTTAGATCAACAGGCAATTCAACACATACGTCTGCACCTTGGTTGAGCATATCCGCCCGGTCTGCACTGCCAGAAAATGCAGATGTCAGGATAATATACGGCGGCGGACATAGGAACCTGTCCACTATCTCCGTCAAAAGGGAACGCGCAGCATCTATGTCGAGGTCAAGCCAAAGAAACGCAGGACTATTAGTGTGTAGTATAGACAGAGCTTCTTGCATATCTCCTGCGATAGTCGCAAGAATACCGTGTTTAGCCAAAGTGTCACATACTAACCCACTATACTCAATATGGGATGAAAGGAGTAAAATGTTCTGTTTCATAAATTTTCCTGCATAGAAATAATTTGAAAAACCGACTCCTTCTGTCTGCGGCAGTGTAATCTGCCCTGAACCCAATCTGTTCTGGAAAGGGACTGTCATATATAAAAGAAGCCTGTTAGTTTGTGGATATATAAAGCGGGGGTGCGGACCATAATCAGTCCGCACCCCCTCATGAGAATGTTATGGTGTTACCAGCCGTGTCGGGAAATCGTTCGTATTATAGCACATGACCACATCCTGTCCGGATGTGCATTCAATCTGGACCATCAGTCTCTCGTTTGCCAGAGAAACTGTCGGACAGTTGAAAGAGAACTGGGAGGGGTGATTGCCCGTCCCTGTAGTGGAAACATCCAACGTCTGTGATCCCAGCAGAACAGGGGCGTTACCAGCTGCATTTGTCTTATACAGTGCAACACTGACCTCTGTTCCAGCAGCCGCAGGAGCTGTCCACAGCGTGAAATTCCATTCACCAGCAGCGTAGTCTCCGCTCAGAGCGGGAGTATACCACCGATTAGCTGCACTGGTGATAGTCTTGATGGGCTGCCAGCCAGTCAGTGTCGCGTTATTTGCCTGCAAACTCTCGCCATCGATGCCTTCCACAACAGAATTGTACAGATACCAAACATTGCTATTACAGAACTACGCCTACGAAAAAATGTGTCAGAGTATCAAATGAGTACGGCATTAGGGCAAAACCATGGATACATCCAAGCTATTTCGTCTGGTAAATCATTACCATCTATGGCACAATTTTTGAATATCTGTGACTTTTTTGAAATTACACCGCTAGAGTTTTTCGATTCTGAAACTGCTAACCCGCAACTCATTCATATTGCGATGGAAGGGATGTACTTTCGATGTGAAGGAAAGCCAATCGTAGATTACTATGTTTTCATGCAGATTACTGTCCATTGTAAGCCCCCCATACGGTAGTCTGTAGGTTGTGCCCCCCTGTTAGCGCCGGGGGGCTCCCGGAGGGAGCGACCCTCCGGGAGTTTTTACGCTTCAATTACTCGTCCAGCTCCGCCAGAATCACGCGCTGCTTGTCGTCGAAGAACAGCCGCACACGGCTGCCAATCTCCAGATCCTTCCAGACCTCCGGAGACAGGCACTTCTTTTTTTCCGCTTTCAGTCCAAACGCTTTGAAGTCTTCCGACTCATAGGTGCTGGCGGGAGAGAGAACAAACATGTTGGCAAATGGTGTTTTCTTCTTTTGTTCGTTCTCGAACCGTCCGGCGGCCCAGCCTACGAACACATAGCCGGGGTAACTGGTCTGCACTAAAAATTCCTCGCCCATATAGGGTCCTCCTTTCTGGGGTCCTGCCCCTGCTCCTTTTTTCAGGAAAGCCTTGTTTCCACCCAGCGGTCTACGGGTTGGTTCCACGTGGCTTTTTGATGTGACCTAAACCTGAATAAATGGACAGCCGGACCCGTCGGTCCGACTGTCCATTTACATATTAAAACCTGCCGACACTCCTTCATTGGCCCGGCTCCTTGACTTTTTGCTCATATAGGTCTATTATTAAGACTTAATTTTATTTAGCGGAACGACGCATTTCGCTAAAGCAGGGAGGGCTATTTGTGTCCATCAAGTATATTTTTGTGACCGGCGGAGTCGTGTCTGGATTGGGCAAAGGGATTGCCGCTGCATCCCTGGGGCGTCTGCTGAAACAGCGGGGACTGAAGGTCCGGGTTCAGAAGCTGGACCCCTATCTCAACGTGGACCCCGGAACTATGAATCCCTATCAACATGGAGAGGTGTTTGTCACCGACGACGGGGCGGAGACTGATCTGGATCTGGGCCACTATGAGCGGTTCATCGACGAGAATCTGGACATCAATTCCTCCGTCTCCTCAGGTCGGGTGTACTGGGATGTGCTCAACCGGGAGCGACGGGGGGACTACCTGGGCGGAACGGTGCAGATCATTCCTCACATCACCGGAGAAATCAAGCGGCGAATCTATCAGCTGGATACGCCGGACACGGACGTGGCTATCGTGGAGATCGGCGGCACTGTGGGAGACATTGAGAGCCAGCCCTTTCTGGAGACTATTCGACAAGTGGCAGCGGAGCGGGGACGACACAATGTTATGTTTATCCACGTCTCTCTTATTGTCTCCATCCCCGGCTCAGAGGAGTTAAAATCGAAGCCCACCCAGCACTCCGCCAAGGAGCTTTTGAGCTTGGGCATCCAGCCAGATGTGATCCTATGCCGATGTGACCAGCCCGTGCCGAGGGATATTCTGGAGAAAATCTCCCTGTTTTGCAGCATCCCCGTGAAGAACGCCATCCCCAACCTGACGGCGGACCTGCTCTACGAGGTGCCGCTGATGCTGGAGCGGGAGGGCTTGGCAGACGTGGTGGTGCGGCGGCTGGGACTCATTTGTCACACGCCGGACCTCACCGAGTGGGCCGCCATGGTCCACCGGGCCAAGAACCCCGCCAGGGCGGTGGAGATCGCCCTGGTGGGGAAGTATGTGGCCCTCCACGACGCGTATCTCTCGGTGGTGGAAGCTCTGACCCACGGCGGCATTGAAAACGATGTGCATGTGGATATTCGCTGGGTGGACAGCGAGACAGTGACAGGTGAAAATGTTGACTTGCTGCTGGACGGGTGCGCTGGGGTGCTGGTCCCCGGCGGCTTCGGCAGCCGGGGCGTAGAGGGCAAAATCAGCGCCATCCGGTATGCCCGCGAGAGAGGCGTGCCCTTCCTGGGCATCTGCCTAGGGATGCAGATGGCGGTGGTGGAGCTGGCTCGGAATCGGGCCGGTCTGGCAGGGGCTCACTCCAGCGAGCTGGATCCCCAGACGAAGTATCCGGTTATCGACCTGCTGCCAGATCAAGCCGAAGTCACGGAGAAGGGCGGGACTATGCGCCTGGGGAGCTTCCCCTGCCTGTTGGCAGAGAACAGCCGGGCTCGGGAAGCCTACGGCGCAGAGCGCATTGATGAGCGCCACCGCCACCGCTATGAGTTCAACAACGCCTACCGTCAGGCGTTGGCGGAGACGGAGTTGGTTCTCTCCGGCCTGTCTCCGGACGGACGGTTGGTGGAAATCGTAGAGCTGCGGGATCACCCCTGGTTCGTAGGGGTCCAGTTCCATCCAGAGCTGAAGAGCCGTCCCAACCGGGCTCACCCCCTGTTCCGGGAGTTTATCCGCGCAGTGAAGATGTACAAATAATAAAGCCCCGCCTGAGAAAAGTCTTCTCAGGCGGGCTCCGGTTTACTTTTCAGGGATTTCTTTCTCAAAAATCAGGTCCATGGATTTGATTCCGCCGTAACTGGAGAAGGTCAGAGGTACATATCCCACATACCGCCAGCCATTCCGGGCCTCCCGGTCGATGACCTCACGGTGAGTACCCTCGGCATTGTTGATCCAAAAGCCGCCTCCGGTGTCGATCACGATATACTGGTACTCGTACATCAGCGCCTCCTTTGACAAATGGTTCCATATTGCCGCGCTCGCATTGTTGGGATGCTAGGGCAGTCCTGCGGCAACCTAGCAAAGCTTCGCGCCCGCGGGAATTTTATCGTCCACCATCAGCAGGTTCAGGCATTCCTCGCCCTTTTCGGTGTGAACGGCGGAAATCAGCATCCCCTGGCTCTCCTGACCCATCATCTTCCGAGGGGGCAGGTTCACGATGGCCACCAAAGTTTTGCCGAGCAGGTCCTCCGGGGCATACCACTTGGCAATGCCGGAGAGAATCTGCCGGTCTGTGCCGGTGCCGTCGTCCAGAGTGAATTTCAGCAGCTTGTCGGACTTCTTCACCCTCTGGCAGTCCTTCACCTTCACAGCCCGGAAGTCGGACCTGCAGAAGGTGTCGAAGTCCACCTTCTCCTCCGCCTGGGGCTCGATCTCCACGGCGGGCAGGGCGGCCTTTTTCGCCTCCTCCTGGATGCGCTCCAGCTCCTCCAGCTCCTTGGTTATGTCGATACGCGGGAACAGGTTCTCGCCCTTGTGGACCTCCGCGCCGGCGGGCAGGACACCCCATTTCTCTGCGCTGTCCCAGGTCCGGGCTGTCTCGTCCGCGCCAAGCTGGGCAAAAATCCTTCCGCAGCTCTCCGGCATGAAGGGGGTCAGCAGCACTGTGCATACCCGGATGGTCTCCAGCAGGTTGTAGAGCACCGTGGCCAGCCGGGTTCCGTTGGCCGTCATATCCTTGGCCAGAGTCCAGGGAGCATTCTCGTCGATATACTTGTTGGCCCGCTGGATGACCTTGAAAACCTCCTCCAGGGCGTTCTGGAATTGGAACTTCTTCATCTGCTCCTCGTATCGCCTGCGCAGGTCGGTCACCATAGCTGTCAGTCCGCTGTCCAGCTCCGGATTATCCTGCCGGACCGCTGGGAGCTTGCCGTCAAAGTATTTGTCCGCCATGGCGGTGGTACGGCTGACCAGATTGCCCAGGTCGTTGGCAAGATCAGTATTGATGGTCTGGATGAGCAGCTCGTTGGAAAAGTTGCCGTCGGTCCCAAAGGGGAAGGTCCGCAGCAGGAAGAACCGCAGCGCATCCACGCCGTACCGCTCCGCCAGCATATAGGGGTCCACCACGTTGCCCTTGGATTTCGCCATCCGTCCGCCGTCCAGCATCAGCCAGCCGTGGCCGTAGACCTTTTTCGGCAGGGGGAGGTCCAGGCTCATGAGGAACGCAGGCCAGTAGATGGCGTGAAACCGGACGATCTCTTTGCCCACGAAGTGGACATCGGCGGGCCAGAACCTGTCTGCGTCGTTATATTTGTCGTTCTGATAGCCCAGGGCGGTCATGTAGTTGAACAGTGCGTCCAGCCATACG
Source organism: uncultured Oscillospiraceae bacterium (assembly GCA_910584045.1). Taxonomy (GTDB): domain Bacteria; phylum Bacillota; class Clostridia; order Oscillospirales; family Oscillospiraceae; genus Pelethomonas. The sequence goes on from CAJTYO010000005.1 coordinate 41,589, forward strand.
TAGACCACATGGCCCGGGTCGAAATCCACGGGTACGCCCCAGGTGAAGCTGGTGCGGGAAACGCACAGGTCCTGCAAGCCGCCTTCGCAGTCGATGAAGTTGTTGACCATCTCGTGTACCCGGCTCTTGGGCTCCAGGAAATCCGTATTCAGCAGCAGATCTCTCACCCGGTCCGCGTACTTAGAGGCCTGAAAGAAGTAAGCCTCCTCCTCGGCATCGATGACTTCCCGGCCGCAGTCGGGGCACTTGCCGTCCGCCAGCTGGCTTTCGGTCCAAAAGCTTTCGCAGGGCTTGCAGTACTTGCCCTTATAGGAGCCCTTATAGATATCGCCGTTTTCGTACATCTTCCGGAAAATCTTCTGGATAGCGGCGACATGATACTCGTCGGTTGTGCGGATGAAGCGGTCGTATTGAACGTTCATCAGCTTCCACAGATCCAGCACTCCGCCGGGGGCAGTGACGATATTGTCCACGAATTGCTGGGGGGTGACTCCGGCCTCTTTAGCCTTGTCCTCGATTTTCTGACCGTGCTCGTCGGTGCCGGTGAGGAACATGACGTCGTAGCCTTGGAGCCGCTTGTACCGGGCCATGGCATCAGTGGCCACGGTGCAGTAAGCGTGGCCGATGTGGAGCTTCCCAGAGGGGTAGTAAATGGGGGTAGTGATATAAAAATGTTTGTTGTCCATAGGACGAATCCTCCAGAATTTCTATTTAAAATCCGCGTGACATCTGTCCGTCCGGCCAATCCGGACCATCCCGGAGCGCCATCAGCAGGAATCCGACAGAGTTCTTCCGTTGTCCGTCAGTTATTCCCATAGCAGCGACCTCCTTTTTACATAGTGATTTTAATGTACCACAAATCCCCTCTCTTTACAAGGCCTGCCCGCCGTTTTTTGTGCCGGGATGCGGAAAAAACCGGCATATCCGCCGCCTGTAGGCGCATAGGCTTGTCAGAAAGGAGTGAGGCCGGATGGAGCGGGTAGGATTGTACTGCCAGGGGGAGCACCGGGGAGAGGTGGCCATGTCCCTCTGGGGCCCCAACGGGGCGCGGACGGAAATTGTCGCGTCCATGGGAGACCCGGGGGACGGACTGTACCGGGCCTTTCTGATGGGGGAAGGGGGCGAGCTGCCGCTGGGGGTGCTTGCCCCGGAGGAGAGTGGGCGGCTGACGGTATGCCGAAGGCTGTACAACCGGGATCTGGCGAGGCTGGGTAAAATACTCCGCGGGGAGGCCCGACGCTCCTTCCGCTTCGAGGAGACCGGGCTGTGCTGGCGGGAGACGGGCTGCCCGGCGCAGCTGTTTCACAGCCGGTTTCTCATTGAGCGCCTGCGTCCTATCGGACGGGCCTGGTGGCGGCGGGAGGGGGAGACGCTGCTGGTGGCCCTTCCACTGGAGGAGGGACGGCCTTTCCCGTTGGAGGCGCTGTTTTGCCTGGGCCGGGTCCGGTGTGTGGAAGGAAAGCGGTGCGTGGTCTATGCTTTCTGGGAGGAGGAGCCGTTTTTTTTGTGGGAGGAGTAAAAATTTCTCCGGGCGGCTTTCTTTTGGGGAAAAATTGTGGTAGAATAAGAAAAATTATCCCAGCCGGTCCTCTATGTACCGGTTGAGCAGATATCTCTGATAGTCTTCCAAGAAGAATGCCTTTTCCGACGCCGGGTCGCCGTACCGCTCAGCCAGCTCGCCCAGCGTGACCGCACGAGCCAACTCCAGGGCGGGAATATCCTCCTCCGCGATCCGGCGGATGATCTCCTCCCGGGGGTCCGTTTTCAGGTTCCCGATCCTCCAGCCTGGCGCCATGTGGGTGAAGTTGAAATAAATGTCGAAGGTATTGGCGATGTTCAGCACGATCCGATCCTCATTGCGGGGGATCTCGCGGGCCGTGCTGCCCCGCAGATGCCGGCAGCACTCTGCCTCGGTCAGCACCTGGCCATAGTCCAGATAATAGGGCCGCAGCGCCTCCGGGATATGATCTTTCTCGATGCGGAGGGGATACAACTTCCGATTTTCCCCGTCGCAGCTTCCGGCGTGGACGAAGAATTTGAAGCTTTCTCCGAAGGTCCGGCACCGCTTTTCCAGCTCCATCGTCTCGATCAACCCCAACAGGGCCGGGATCTCGGCTTTGTTCTCCTCGTTGAGGAACGACTGCCACCGAGGAGCGATCTGGTTTTCCAGCAGGATATCCGTGGCCTGCAGGAGCTCCCGGAAAGCGCCCCTTCTGCCGGTATATTTGTCCGTCAGCTCTTCCAGCCCAAAGAGGGTCAGCTGGACCCGTTTGGTCCCCGTCTCTTTCAAAAAGCGGACGTAGTCCGGGTCGCGGACCAGCCGCCAGAAGCTGGCCAGCTCGAACCGCTCCGGCCTTGCGCCCACACTGAGAGCGTTGTCCCGCTCCCAGCGCGCCCGGTAGTCGTCGCAGAAATCCGGTTCCCGCAGCCAGCTGTAAAACACGACAGTCTGAAAGTCCGGCTTGAAGTAGTCCACCAGCCAGGCATCTGTGCCGGGTTCCATGGTGCGGTTGGGCATATATCCCAGCCAACAGTGCCGGCAGCGGTTAGGACAGCCGTACAGGTCGGTCACCAAATTCAGCGGCCGATGATGCATGACAACTACCTCCCTTGTCATCAGATGTCCCAAATTATACCACAGGGCCGCCGGCCCGTCCAATTACATTTCTTTTACAAAGGAGGACCCCGCCATGAAATGTCCCTATTGCGGCTACAAGGAGAGCAAGGTAGTGGACAGCCGCCCCGCCGACGAGGGCAATAGCATCCGCCGGCGCAGGGAATGTCTGGCCTGCGAGAAGCGGTTCACCACCTATGAAACCATGGAATCCCTACCCATGGTGGTCATCAAGAAGGACGGCAGCCGCCAGAGCTTTGACCGCAGCAAGGTGCTGGGCAGTATGCTGCGGGCCTGCGAAAAGCGGACGGTGTCCATCGCGGATCTGGAGCGAATGACGGACGAGATTGAGCAGACTCTGCAAAATAACCTGGACCGGGAGATTCCCACCGTCCTGGTTGGAGAACAGGTCATGGAGAAACTGCGCAACGTGGACGAGGTGGCCTATGTTCGTTTCGCCTCCGTGTACCGTCAGTTCAAGGACATACACACTTTCATGGATGAGTTGGCGAAGCTGCTGGAGGCAAAGCAGCCGGCGGCACCCCAGGAATAGGAATCCGTCGCAGCCTGAATTGAGGCCAGAAGGCACACGGCGTGCCTCCTGGCCTTTTTTGCTGGTATTTTGTCTGGCGAAAATGCGGATTGTCTTAGTTTTTCAAAAAGCGATAAGTTGTATCAAATCTATCTTGAAAATCGTTAATGTTGTGTGCAACGATCACGATCATAGAATTGATTTGCTCCATATGATTCAAGAATTCCGCAATGACACTGTTATTCATTGCGGAAAATGGCTCATCTAAGAGAAGGATTTGTTTCTCACTGCATAATGCTCTTAGTAAACCGATTACTTGCTTTTCGCCTCCGCTCAATTCTCCACTGTCAATGTTCTGCTTGATTTGATGGATTAACTCTGATGGGAAGAAAGACTCATAATATGTCAATTTTTCTTTCCGATATGTTCCAAATAGAGTCACGTTATCAAGATAGGAGGCCTTAAAGACGATCGTTGACTGTGGCGCGTAAGAAACAAGACTGTCTACATTGACACGATCATTGTCGTCATATTTGATTATACCTTGATCCGGGTCATAGAATTTCATAAGCATTCGAAAGAAGACGCTTTTTCCCACCCCGTTTTCTCCAATAATCAAATATTTTTTTGGGAAAACAAACTCCATATCCGGAAGTACGATATGGACCTCACCAAAGCTCTTTTGGATGTCTGATACAGTAACCTTGTGGACCTTATCAAGATGCGTGGACTCCGGCTCAGATTTTTCTAGTGTGATCTTAGCGAGCTTTTCTTGAATTTGCTTGGTCGACTTCACACGACCGATACACACGCTCAATTCATAAATTGGGTCGGTAAACTTTGTGCAGTACACAAAAGAGGCAGTTGCCATACCAACGGTGATGTTTCTTGAAACCAGCAGAATTGCAATTATGGCAAAAGTAACGACGGATACAAACTCGGTTGCACCACCATTCAAAACCATTGAGAAGCTATTGAGCTTTCGGAAGCGCATATTATCGCACATTAGAGAATCTAAATCAGTCTCATTTCTCTTTTTTATGGTTTCGATGCCGTTCCGATCCATGATTTCACGTGCTTCAAAATAGGTTTTTAATTTCGATGTGTATTTTCCCACGCCGTTCAAGTAGTTTCCGTTGCGTTTTGATAATTCGTTCGCCGTGATCCATGGGACAAAAACCGCCAGGACAGAACACATAATAATTGCAATCGTAATAATTGGGCTTACATAAATGATCAAAGAAGCACCAAAAACCACGATCATAATGACACTTCGAAAGATTGACAGCAGCGGGCTCAAATAGTTCTGTATCATTTCCGTAATATCATTCGCTTGCATGGACAAATATTCGCCGGTATCATATTGATGATAGTCTTGATAATTCTTATTATATACAGCGTTAAAAAAATCCTTCTTGATCGCCTTCTCAAATTTTACGCGTCGATAATCCGAGACCCGATTTGAGAAATAGCAGGATAACAAATATGCGGTGAACAGCAAAAAATAAGTAAAGCAGAGCCAAATAATTTTATTGCGTCCCGCTTGGTAATGGTCGATCAAATAGCCTGGCAGAAACAGCAGTGCAGATGTTAATGCTGTTTCCATCCCATCAATGAGAATGCTGAGGAAAATATAGCCCCTTATCTTTTTTAAATACTTTTTCATTGTTTGCGTGTTGCTAATTTTAACAACATACCCTCCTATTTTTAAAATTCTACCCAAGATTGTCCAGTCAAAAATTGTGCTTTATCCGTGATATCTACTGTAGGTCTGAGCATTACGTGCAATTTACATAATAGAAAAGCATACAACCGAAATCCTTGCCCTTCAAATATACAGTCCAGGGATAACATTCTTGATACATGGACGTGCCGCCTTTTCTATTCCTTCGATGCCATGTACCCGGCGATGACTGCCAAGAAGGTTTCGCCGTAGCGCTGGGCCTTGACCCGGCCCACGCCGGAGACATCCAGGAAGTCCTCCATAGTCGCAGGGGCCCTGGCCGCCATGTCCGCCAATACGGCGTTGGAGAAGATGATGTAGGGCGGCACATTGTCCCGCCGAGCCAGACGGGTGCGCTCCGCCTTCAGCGCCGCCAGCAGACCGCTGTCCGGCGGGTCCGCCTCCCGGGTTGGGCAATAGCGGGACGGCGGAGCGGTCTCCTGCTCCACTCGTGTGAGCATGGTCACACGCTCCCCGTGGAAGAGGACCTGCCCTGCCCGGGCGGTGGGACGCAGGGTGCTGTGCTCACTCTCCGTGCAGACGTAGCCCTTGGCCTCCAGGCACTCCAGGCAAGAGCGCAGACGCTCTCGGGGTTCCTCCCGCATCAGACCGTAAGTGCTCAGCCGGTCCAGCCCCAGGTCCAGAACCCTCTGGCTCCGGCCGCCCCGCAGGACTTGGGTAATAAGGGACGCGCCCACGTAATAGCCCAGGTGGTCCCGCACCCGCTTGATGCAGGAGAGGATCATCTGGGCGTGGACTGTCACGTCCGCCTCAGTGAAGAGGCCCGTACATGCGCCACAGTTTCCGCACCGGTCCGGGTGAGGCTGACCAAAGTAGTCCAGAATACGGCCCCGCAGGCACTTGGTGCTCTTGCAGTAGTCCACCATAACTTGTAAACGCTCCAGCTCCAGCGGGTCCGGGTCCCCTTCCCCCGACAGGAGGAGCTTCGCCGTGGAAACGTCCCGGGAAGCGTATAGGAGGATGCAGTCCGCCGCTTCGCCGTCCCGTCCTGCGCGGCCCGCCTCCTGGTAGTAGGACTCCAGGTTTTTAGGCATGTTGTAGTGGATGACGAAGCTGACGTTGGACTTGTCTATGCCCATGCCGAAGGCGTTGGTGGCCACCATAATGGTTTTGCGGTCATACTGGAAATCGTCTTGGCCCTCCCGGCGCTCCGCGTCCTCCAGGCCCGCGTGGTAACGGGCGGCGGGGAAGCCGTTGGCATTGAGGGTTTCGCAGACTTCTTCCACCGCGGAGCGCGTAGCGCAGTAGACAATGCCGCTGCGCCCCCGGCGCTCATTCAGTAGGGCCAGCAGAGCTGGCAGCTTCCGCTGAGGGCGCTGTACGTCGAAAAACAGGTTGGGCCGGTCGAAGCCTGTAACTACCCGCACCGGGTTCAGCAGCGCCAGCTGTTCCGCCACGTCCTCCCGCACCCGGGCGGTTGCGGTGGCAGTGAAGGCGGCCACTACGGGCCGCCTGGGCAGGGCGGAGACAAAGCGGGCAATTTTCAGATAGCTGGGGCGAAAGTCCTGCCCCCACTGGGACACGCAGTGGGCCTCGTCCACCGCCACCAGGGAGATAGGGCTGCTCTCCATTAACTCCAGGAACCGCTGGTTCTCCAGCCGCTCCGGGGCTACGTACAGCAGGCGGCATTTTCCCCGCCGCACTGCGCTCCAAACCTCCCGGGACGCTTCCAGAGTCTGGGAGCTGTTGAGGACGGCGGCGGCCACCCCCGCCGCCTCCAAAGCCGTCACCTGGTCCTGCATCAGCGAGATTAAAGGGGAGATCACCAGGGTCATACCCGGCAGCAGCAGGGCGGGCACTTGGTAGCACAGGGATTTTCCACCACCGGTGGGCATGATGCCCATCGCGTCCCGGCCTGCTAAAATGGCATCCACCAGCGTCTCCTGGCCGGGGCGGAAGGCGCTGTGACCGAAATATTGTCTGAGGACGGAGAGCTTGTCCATGGAGAACCTCCTCTCGGCAAATCAAAGGCACTATCCGGCGGATAGTGCCTTTCAAATAATGGATTTTGATAAGCTTACATCAGCTTTGTGGTGTAAAACACCAGCTCAGCAAAGAGCAGAATGCCCAGAACCCACATGAGGTAGTAGGTGATACCCGGCAGCACCGCTGCCAGTAACACCAGCGCCGCAGCCGCAGCCAACACAGTGAACACGATGCGATAGTCGCACTCCGCGGAGAACACCCGCAATCCCCACAGCTTGCCGTCGTTCTGCCGGGCCTTGTTGACCAGGAAGAGGGCCGCTGCCAGCAGCACCGCCACCACCACACACCCGGCTATCACCGGCATGTTCCACACGTCGGAGTGGGCCGACGCGCCGCGGAGCCACACGCTGAACATCGCGCCGCTGAGTACGACGGCGCTCAAGGCGCACTCGGGCTGATAGAGCAGATAGATCAGGCTTAGCACAACCAGAATGGGTACCAGAATACACATGGCGATCACGCCGAAGCCATTGGTGAAAAAGCGGGTCATGATCCAGCTGGATATAAAGAAGAACACGCCGGCGCCGGCCACCCATGTCATGATGATTCGCAGCTTCTTATCCTGCCGCTTGACATAGCCCACCACGACCCCGGTCACCAGAGCCGCAAGCCCCAGCCACAGCGCCACATTGAGAATCTTATTCCAGGTCAGCACCGCCTGAATCGTCCCGGATATAAAGCCGCGGTAGACCAGAAACAGATAGCACTCGGCGGCCAGTCCCAGCAGGAAGGTGTAATAAACGCGGGTGAGAGTGCGGCTCTCCTGCTTTTCCCGGTCCGCGTGCTTTTGACTGATCGGTTTTTTTGTAGAAGACATGTATCGAAACCTCCAACGGATAATAAGGGCGGGGAAATATCCCGCCCGGCAGCGGGACGCTGGAACATTCTAGCAGATTTCCGCCGCTTTTGCAAGAGAAAAAGAAATTTTTGTTAAACAACACCGAAACAGGGGAAACAATTCAGTTGACCTGCCGGCGGCGGGAGAGGTTGATAGTACCCTCCTGCATATCGGTGATCATATCCAGACTGCGGCCCGTGCCCTCGGCCACGCAGGCGATGGCGTTCTCCGCCACGGTGGTGGAAATACCAGTGCGGGAGGTGATGAGCTTGTCAAAACCGGACACCAGACTGCCGCCGCCGGTCATCATAATGCCGTTGGTGGATACATCCGCCACCAGCTCTGGGGGCGTGCGCTCCAGCACGGCATGGATGCTCTCCAGGATAGACTCGGTGGGCTCCTCGAAAGCCTCCAGCATCTCCGCCGAGGAGACAGTGATGGTCTTAGGCAGACCTGTGAGCAGACACCGGCCCTTCACGTCCATGAAGGTCTCCTCCTCCTTAGGATAGACGCAGCCGATGGCGATTTTCATCTTCTCCGCCGTGCCCTCGCCCACCAGGATGTTGTGCTTGCGGCGCATATACTTGACCACAGCCTCGTTGAACTGGTCCCCGGCCACTTTGATAGAGGCGGACTCCACCACGCCGCCCAGAGAGATAACGGCGATATCCGCAGTGCCGCCCCCGATATCCACCACCATGTGTCCGTCGGGCTTGGTGATGTCGATGCCCGCGCCGATGGCGGCGGCCACGGGCTCCTCAATAAGGTACACCCGGCGGCAACCGGACTGGATGCCCGCGTCCACCACGGCGCGCTCCTCTACCTCGGTGATGCCGGAGGGGACGCAGATGATGACCCGGGGCTTGAAAACCATGAAGCCCGCCACCTTGCGCAGAAACTCCTTGAGCATCCGCTCGGTCATATCATAGTCGGAGATCACGCCCTCCCGCAGAGGGCGGATCGCCACGATGTTGCCCGGCGTGCGGCCCAGCATCTGGCGGGCCTCCTCGCCCACCTTCAGCAGCTTGCCGGTATTCTTGTCCATAGCCACAACGGAGGGCTCGTTGAGGACAATGCCCTTATTTTTCACGTAAACCAATACGGAAGCAGTTCCCAGATCGATACCAATATCCTTAGCGATTGCGCACATACTTTCCACCTCGTCAGTTGTCGATTCTATTTTGAGCAAATTCTTTGCTGATACTCTAAAAAATCATTATACTAAGCCCGTCCAAATTTTGCAAGAGATTGGAAAAACTTTCTTTCTTAAATTTTATCGGTCCTTTCAGCCGCTCCCCTGTGCCCGCCGGCCAGGGCGGCGCAGACCACGCTGGCCGCGCCGGCGGCCAGCAAAGCGTCCGCCGCAGCGGACAGCGTGCTGCCGGTGGTACACACGTCGTCAATGAGCAGAAACCGACGGCCCCGCACTCGCTCCGGATAGGGAACTGCATAGACTCTGCGTATGTTCCGCCGGCGCTCCTCCGGGTCCTGAAGGGAGGATTGGGCCCGGTTGTGGCGGCACTTTTTCAGCACGGACTCCGCCCGCGCCCCCCATATCCCGGCGGCTCCCTCCGCCAGCAGGCGCGCCTGGTCAAAGCCCCGCTGGAAACTGCGCCGGGCGCTGACAGGCACATAGGTCACCGCGTCAAACGTTCCACCCAGCCGCTCCGCCGCCACTTGAGCGATATATCGGGCAAAGACCGCCGCCCGCCAGGACTTCTTACCGAATTTGAGCCCCCGTATCCCCTCCCGCACCGGCCCGTCGTAGTACAGAGCCACAGCGCAGGGATATCGTCCCTCTCCAATGTTGGTCAGCGCGTCCTCTCCCCGGAAGGTAATGTCCCGCTCACAGGCCGGGCAGACGTCGCCTGAGCCCTCCAGAAGCCGTCCGCAGAAGGCGCACCGGGGCGGAAAAAGGAGGTCGAGGACGGTCCCGAAGAGCTTCTTCACCATACCGCACCTCATGTCCGCTTCCGGCGGGGGTAGGGATGGGGATCGTCGGTCAGACAGAGAAGATAGTCAACGCTGGTCCGGTGGAAATCCGCCAGCCGCGCCAGCAGCTCGTCGGGCCACTGCTGTTCCCCGGTCTCCAGATAGCTGTATTTACGCTGGGTTATGCCAATGGCCTCAGCGACCTGCGCCTGGGTCAGGTCGCTGTCTGTGCGCAGATCCTTGATGCGTGTTTTCATCTAAATCACCTGTTGGTAGGATAACCTAGATGAAAATTATCTACATATTTTAGATAATTTTTATCTGAAATATGTATACTGCCACGCTTCCAGCAGAGGGTAAGGACGGGGATCGCCGGTCAGCTCCGCCAGATAGGCCATGCCCGTTTACAGCGCCAGCGCGACATAGTATGGCAATATGACCTAAGCGGCGAAACCGCCCCGAAAGTCCCGGGGCGGTTTCGTATGTGGTAAAGAAAGCGTTTATCGCCGGACCGCCGCTTTCTCCGGCGGCTTGTCGTCCAGACGCATCCCGTGGACGCCGCACTTGGCGTAGGCCCGCTTGCGGATATAGAGGAAAAAGACGATGTGCACCAGCGCGGTGATGGCCCAGCTGACGGGGTAAGACAGGTATAGCACCGCCGGGCTGTGATAGACGCGGAACACTGTGGCCACCCAGATCAGCCTGGTGCCGCAGGCGCCCACCATGGACACGATCATAGGGATCACCGAGTGTCCCAGTCCCCGCAGAGCGCCCACCATCACATCCATCACACCGCACAGGCAGTACAGGCGGCATACATACTTCAGCCGGAGGATGGCCTGGGCGATGACCTCCTCCTCGCCGGGGGCATAGATGGAGGCCAGCTGATGGCCGAAAAGGACCGTCAGGTTCCCCAAAATCAGCCCTGAAGCTATGGCGTAGGTCTGGCACAGCAGGAGGGAGCGGTCCACCCGGCGGCACTCCCCCGCGCCGTAGTTCTGGCTGGTGAAGGTCAGGTCAGTCTGGTAGAAGGCATTCATGGACACATACACAAAGCCCTCGATATTGGACGAGGCGGAAGCTCCCGCGATGATGGCGGTGGAACCGAAGGAGTTGATAGAGGACTGGATAACTACGTTGGACAGGGAAAATACGATACCCTGGAATCCGGCGGGCAAGCCTACCTGGAGGATCCGTCTCACCACCCGCTTCTCCAGGCGCAGCTTCCGCAGGTCCAGATGCAGCGGCCCCTCATCCCGCATCAGGCACCCCAGCACCAGCAGGGCGGACACCGCCTGGGAGATGATGGTGGCTAGCGCCACGCCGGCCACGCTCATCTGAAAGACAATGACGAACAGCAGGTTCAGCGCCACATTGGTCACCCCGGCGATGGCCAGAAAGTACAGTGGCCGCCGGGTGTCCCCCTGAGCCCGCAGGATGGCCGCGCCAAAGTTGTACAGCATGTTCACCGGCATCCCGCAGAAATAGATGCGCAGATAGATGGCCGCCAGATCGATGACATCCGGCGCGGAGGAGGTCCAGATCAGCAGCTGCCGGGCCAGAGTCACCCCAAGCACCGCCAGCAGCACGCCGCTGATGAGGGAGATTGCGACGGCGGTGTGTACGCTGCGGCCTACCTCATCCTCCCGGCCGGCCCCCAGGTCCCGGGCCACCACCACGTTGGTACCCACAGAGAAGCCTACAAACAGGTTCACAAGCAGATTGATGAGGGACCCTGTGGAGCCGACGGCGGCCAAAGCCTCCTTCCCGGCGCAGCGCCCCACCACCACCACGTCGGCGGCGTTGAACAACAGCTGCAGCAGGCTGGACAGCATCAGCGGTAGGGCAAAAAGCAGAATCTTCCCCGCCAGAGGACCGTGGACCATATCGATATTGTAACCTTTCTTCCGCTCCGCCGGCTGGCGGTGAAAGAGCTGCGCGGCGCGCTGTGTCAAGCCCAGCTTCTGCATGGCGGAAATACCTCCCCAAAAATCCGTATGATATCCATTTTCACGCCTGTTATATCACATCTTATGAAAAAGAACAACCCCCAACGCTGGAAAAATGGGCCAAAAACGAACGTTTTTTTCCTCCTGGTTTTGGCAAAAACTTTTTTTCGGAAATTGCAAAACTCCACTTGACAAACCGTTCATACTGTGTATACTGTTCATATACAGATGAACAGAGGTGCACCCATGGATATCATCATCAGCAACTCCGGCGGACAGCCCATCTATGAGCAGATCTGCCGCCAGATCAAGGGGGCCATCGCAGCGGGGAAGCTCCGCCCCGGCGAGCCCCTGCCCTCCATCCGCAATCTGGCCCGAGACCTGCGCATCAGCGTGATCACCACCAAGCGGGCCTACGAGGAGCTGGAGCGGGACGGCTTTATCCAGACCGTGGCGGGGAAGGGCAGCTTTGTGGCCCAGCAGGACCTGGAGCTGGCCCGGGAGAGCAATCTACGGGAGATTGAGCAGCACTTGCAGGCCGCGCTGGAGCTGGCGAGGCAAATCGATCTGCCGGCGGTGGAAGTACACAATATACTGACGGTATTAAGCGAGGAGGACTAAGCAATATGGAGAGCAACGCCATTGAGATCAGAGGCCTGACCAAACGGTATAAGGACTTTACCCTGGAGAATCTGAACCTGGACCTGCCCTATGGCTGCATTCTGGGTCTAGTGGGGGAGAACGGGGCGGGAAAGAGCACCACCATCCGTCTCATCATGGACGCTCTGGACCGGGACGGCGGCGACGTCTCCGTCCTGGGAACAGACAACAGGAGCCGGGAGTTCCTAAATCTGAAGGAGGAGATTGGTGTGGTGCTGGACGAGACCTTCGTGCCGGAGGTCATCAACGCCAAGCAGATGGGGCGGATCATGGCGGGCACCTACAAAAACTGGGACCAGGCCGCCTATGACGGCTGGATCAGGCGCTTCGATCTGCCCCTGGATAAGAAGTTCAAGGATTACTCCCGGGGCATGACCATGAAGCTGGGCATCGCGGCGGCCCTGAGTCACCACCCCAGGCTCCTGCTTCTGGACGAAGCCACCGGTGGGCTGGACCCCATGGTCCGGGAGGAGCTGCTGGAGACGTTCGCCGACTTCGCCGCCGAGGAGGGCCACGCGGTGCTGCTCTCCAGCCACATCGTCAGCGATTTGGAGCGTATCTGCGACTACATCGCCTTCCTCCACAGGGGGAAGCTGGCGCTGTGCGAGGAGAAGGACGTGCTGCTGGACAAATACGGTATTCTGAAGTGCTCCAGAGAGCAGCTGGCCGATATTCCCGAGGAGGCCGTCCACGGCAAGCGGGTGGGGACTTACGGCGTGGAGGCTCTTGTGGAGCGGGAGTTCATGCCTAGGGATACGGTGGTGGACCGGGCGAGTCTGGAGGATATCATTCTGTATATGGTGAAAGGAGAGCAGAAATGATTGGACTTTTAAAGAAGGATCTCTATGTGGCGGACAAATCTGGACGACTGCTGTTGATTCTGGCGTTGATATTCAGTATGATACCCTCGATGGGGGCCTTCGGCAGTACCTATGCCATGATGATGGCGGTAATGATGCCGCTGAGTTCTATCGCTTATGACGAGCGGTGCAAATGGGACCGCTACGCCGCTATGCTGCCCTATCGGGTGGGCCAGCTGGTATGGAGCAAATATCTGCTGTCCTACTTCTACACCCTGTTGGGCGGAGGCATCATCGTGCTGGGCGCATTCCTGCGGGGCATGACCACAGGGGCGGCGGATTGGAAGGAGACGGTGGAAATGAGCGTCATGCTGGCGGTCGTTATGCTGTTCATTACGGCGCTGGGACTGCCGATGCTCTACCGGTTTGGGTCCGAAAAAGGCCGGCTTGCGATGATCCTTTGCATGGGCGCCGGTGTTGGCACAGCCATGGGGCTGATGGGTATTTTCGGAGAGACTCCGGAGCTGCCGGAGCTGCCGATGCCCGTAGTGATCACCGGGATAGCCGTCCTGGCGGCGGGAGCAACTTGGTTGTCCTTCCGCTTGAGCATCCGTTTCTACAAGAGGCGGCAGAATGGAGCCTATGACTGACAGGAGAGGATCACGAAAATACAAACACCTGTCCCAAGTGCGGGTTTTACCGGATCGTCCACATTCCCGACACGCCCCGGAGGTACGCCAGTGGAAATAATATCTACACCTCCGCCGTCCCCCCTCACGGGGAAGATCCCTGTGATCCGGTATGTCGGCTGTGACTGCGGTTTCACGGGGAATTGGGTAGAAACACAAGGGGAGCGGGCGGAAATCGCCCGGGTATTTGGGTAAACCGCAAAACTTCTATTTCCCGTATTGACATAAAAATTTCATCATGCTACCATAAAAGCGTCGCCGCACAGCGGCGCTTTTTTAACGCAAAATCCGTCGGGTCAAGCGCCGGCGGCGAAACACGAAAGGGAAGCGGGGCCCGGAAAGGAATCGAAAGAAAATGGAAGAAATGGAAGAAAAAGAGATGCAGCCGAGAGAGAACAAAATGGGCGTACTGCCCATCAACAAGCTCCTTGTGTCCATGTCTGTGCCCATCATGCTCAGTATGCTGGTGCAGGCGCTGTACAACATCGTAGACAGTATTTTTGTCTCCCGGGTCAGTGAGAACGCGCTGAACGCGGTGGGCCTTGCCTTCCCGGTGCAGAACCTGATGATCGCGGTGGCTACAGGCACCGGCGTTGGCATCAACGCCCTTTTAAGCCGCAGTCTGGGGGAAAAGCGGTTTGACCGGGCCAACCTGACCGCCAGCAACGGCGTGTTTCTGGGCGTATGCAGCGCAATCGTTTTTGCGGTGCTTGGAGCCCTGTTCTCCCGGCAGTTCTTCCTGGTCCAGACCGACGTGGCGGAGATCGTGGAGGGCGGCGCGGCCTATATCCAGGTTTGCACTGTCTGCTCCTTCGGTCTCTTCATCGCCATCAGCATTGAGCGCCTGCTCCAGGCCACGGGCAATACCGTTTACAGCATGATCACCCAGATGGCGGGGGCTGTGACCAATATCATTTTTGACCCCATCTTTATCTTTGTCTTCGACATGGGCGTGGTGGGCGCCGCCTGGGCCACGGTGCTGGGCCAGGTGGTAAGCGCAGCCCTGGGCGTCTACTTCAACGTCAGGAAGAATACGGAGATCACCCTGAGCTTCAAAGGTTTCCGCCCCAACGCCTACATCATCGGACGAATTTATTCCGTGGGTGTGCCGTCCATCATCATGGCCTCCATCGGTTCGGTGATGACCTTCGGTTTGAACAAGATTCTCATCGGTTTCACCACCACCGCCACCGCTGTTTTCAGCGTATACTTCAAGCTCCAAAGCTTCGTTTTCATGCCGGTGTTCGGACTGAATAACGGCATGGTACCCATTGTGGCATACAACTTCGGCGCGCGAAAGCCGGATCGGATGATCAAGACGGTGAAGCTGGCCGCCGTCTACGCCACGGGCATCATGGTTCTGGGTGTGGCCGTCTTCCAACTGCTTCCCCACGTGCTGCTGGGTATGTTCGAAGCGTCGGACTACATGCTGGAGATCGGCGTGCCAGCCCTGCGGACCATCTGCCTGAGCTTTCTGCTGGCTGGCTTCGGCATCGTCTCCTCCTCCTTTTTCCAGGCCCTGGGCCACGGGATGCTCAGCCTGGTCATCTCGCTGGTGCGCCAGCTGATTGTGCTGCTGCCGGCGGCGTGGCTGCTGAGCCTATCGGGCCAGCTGAGCCTGGTCTGGTGGGCCTTCCCCATTGCGGAGGTGTTCTCAGTTATTTTCAGCGTGATTTTCACCCTCTACGCCTATCGCAAGGAGGTCAAGCCCCTGCTCTCAGAGGGTCAATAACGAACCGGCGGCCCCCTTCCCCGGAAAACACTGAAGAAAGACCTGTTCCAGGGCTCTATTTTGGTAAAAATGTGCTTGACGGGGCATTTCCGGTGTGCTATAATAAAAAAACGCGTGGAATGAAGTCCGCGAATTTTTGTGCGCCATTTGGAGGGGTCCCCTTGCTGAAGGAATTGCGGTCGGAGAACAAGGTCTCCGGTGCAAAACAGTCCCGCCGGGCCATCCGGGCCGGGCTGGCCCGGGCGGTCTATCTGGCCGGGGACGCAGACCCCGCTCTCACAGAGCCTCTCCGGGCTCTGTGCCGTGAAAAGGCGGTGCCCGTCATTGACTGCCGCGCCATGCGGGAGCTGGGACAGGCTGCCGGCATCCAGGTGGGGACCGCCGTGGTCACACTATTAAAATAGGAACAATTTCACAAATTTCGGTTTTTTCAGGATATTTTTTGAATGTCCTGTAAAAAATAAACAGGAGCGTCACGTTCCACTAAATTTACAAGAAAGGAGAAAACTATGCCTACTTTCAACCAGCTGGTCCGCAAGGGCCGGGAGCAGGCGACCTACAAGTCCAACGCCCCCGCCATGCAGTACGGCCTCAACACCCTGAAGAACAAGGAGACCGATCTGCCCTCCCCCCAGAAGCGCGGCGTGTGCACCGCGGTGCGTACCGCCACCCCCAAGAAGCCCAACTCCGCCCTGCGTAAGATCGCCCGTGTGCGCCTGACCAACGGCTATGAGGTTACCGCCTATATCCCCGGCGTGGGCCACTCCCTCCAGGAGCACTCCGTGGTCATGATCCGCGGCGGCCGTGTCAAGGACCTCCCCGGCGTCCGTTACCACATCATCCGCGGTACTCTGGACACCCAGGGCGTTCAGGGCCGTATGCAGGCCCGCTCCAAGTACGGCGCCAAGCGCCCGAAGTCCAAGTAAGATCGTCTGAACGGACCGGAGCGAGTCCGGATCGCTTTGCCGAAAAGGTTGAGCATAGTTTTCTTTATGATAAACTGTGACAGCGCCTCTTTGGCAGGCCGAGACGACAGGAAAACCTGTAGAGTACCTATGATTTCATAGAATTTTTAATGAAGGAGGGAAGCATTGTGCCCAGAAGAGGTAATGTTCCCAAGAGAGAGATTCTGCCTGATCCCATGTACAACAGCGTCCTGGTGACCAAGCTGGTCAACTCCATCATGCTCGACGGCAAAAAGGGTGTGGCGCAGAAGATCGTGTACGGAGCCTTCGACATCGTCAAGGACAAGACCGATAAGGAGCCCCTGGAGGTGTTCACCACCGCCATGGACAACATCATGCCCAGTCTGGAGGTCAAGGCCCGCCGTGTGGGCGGCGCCACCTACCAGGTGCCTATGGATGTCCGTCCCGCCCGCCGCCAGACCCTGGGTCTGCGCTGGCTGACCAATTATGCCCGCGCCCGCAGCGAGCGCACCATGGCCGAGCGTCTGGCCAATGAGATCATGGACGCAGCCAACAATACCGGCTCCGCTGTGAAAAAGCGCGAGGATACCCACAAGATGGCCGAGTCCAACAAGGCCTTCGCCCATTTCCGTTGGTAAGTTAGGAGGAGCAGTATGCCGAGAAAGGTATCACTGGAAAACACAAGAAATATCGGCATTATGGCTCACATTGATGCAGGAAAGACCACGACGACCGAGCGCATCCTGTATTATACCGGTGTGAACTATAAGATCGGTGAGACCCATGAGGGCACCGCCACCATGGACTGGATGGCCCAGGAGCAGGAGCGGGGCATCACAATCACCTCCGCCGCCACCACCTGCTACTGGCAGGGTATGCGGAACCAGTTTCCTCAGACCCGCATCAACATCATCGACACACCGGGCCATGTAGACTTCACCGTGGAGGTGGAGCGCTCCCTGCGCGTGCTGGACGGCTCTGTGACCGTCATGTGCGCCAAGGGCGGCGTTGAGCCCCAGTCCGAGACCGTCTGGAGACAGGCGGATCACTACCGAGTTCCCCGCATGATCTACGTCAATAAGATGGACATCATGGGCGCAGATTTCTACAACGTGCTGCGCATGATTGACGAGCGGCTCAAGTGCAACGCCGTGCCCATCCAGCTGCCCATCGGCAAGGAAGCCGACTTCCTTGGCATCATCGACCTGGTGGAGATGAAGGCGTATATCTACCACGACGACCTGGGCAAGGACATCAGCGAGGAGGAGATCCCCGCCGATATGGCCGAGCTGGCCGCCGAGTATCACGAGAAGATGCTGGACGCCGTCAGCATGTTTGACGACGAAATCATGGAGATGTACCTGGAGGGCCAGGATATCCCCAAGGACCGTATCCGTAAGGCCATCCGCCAGGCTACCTGCGCGGTGGAAATGATCCCCGTCACCTGCGGCACGTCCTACCGCAACAAGGGCATCCAGCGTCTGCTGGACGCCATCGTGGATTATATGCCCTCCCCCCTGGACATTCCCCCCATCAAGGGCGTCAATCCCAAGACCGATGAGGAGGAGGAGCGTCCCTCTGACGACAACGCCCCCTTCTCCGCCCTGGCTTTCAAGATCATGACCGACCCCTATGTGGGCCGCCTGAGCTTTATCCGGGTGTATTCTGGTATGCTGAGCACCGGCTCTTCCGTGCTTAACTCCACCAAGAGCCAGAAGGAGCGCATCGGCCGCATCCTTCAGATGCACGCCAATCACCGGGAGGACATTGAGACCATCTACTCCGGCGACATCGCCGGCGTCATCGGTCTGAAAAACTCCACCACCGGCGACACTCTGTGTGACGACAAGCACCCCGTCATCCTGGAGTCGATGGAGTTCCCTGAGCCCGTTATCAGAGTTGCCATCGAGCCCAAGACCAAGGCCGGTCAGGAGAAGATGGGCATCGCCCTGATGAAGCTGGCGGAGGAGGATCCCACCTTCAAGACTTATACCGACGAGGAGACGGGTCAGACCATCATCGCCGGTATGGGCGAGCTCCATCTGGAGATCATCGTGGACCGTCTGCTCCGGGAATACAAGGTAGAGGCCAATGTAGGCGCTCCCCAGGTGGCCTACAAGGAGACCATCAAAAAGAACGTCCAGCAGGATACCAAGTATGCCCGTCAGTCCGGCGGTAAGGGCCAGTACGGCCATGTCAAGATTCGTGTGGAGCCCAACGAGTCCGGCAAGGGTTACGAGTTTGTTAACGAAGTGGTTGGCGGCGCAGTGCCCAAGGAGTATATCCCCGCTGTGGATGCCGGTATTCAGGGAGCCATGCTCTCCGGCGTGCTGGCGGGTTACCCTGTCGTGGATGTGAAAGTCACGCTGTACGACGGAAGCTACCACGAGGTGGACTCCTCCGAGATGGCCTTCAAGATTGCCGGTTCCATGGCCTTCAAAGAGGCCTGCCAAAAGGCGGACCCCACCTTGATGGAGCCCATCATGAAGGTCAGTGTTATCGTACCCGACGAGTACCTGGGCAATGTCATCGGCGACCTCAACAGCCGCCGCGGACAGATCCAGGGCCAGGAGAACCGTTCCGGCGCCGTCCAGGTGGACGCACTGGTGCCGCTGGGCGAGATGTTTGGCTACGCCACTGATCTGCGTTCCCGCACCCAGGGCCGCGGTCAGTATACCATGGAGCCCCACAGCTACCTGGAGATTCCCAAGAGCATCCGGGAGAAGATTATTGACCAGCGCATGGGCGGTCGGGCTATGAAGTAAGTCCTTTCCCCAAAATATTCCTGATAAAGTCCTTTTTTAGGATTGCTTTTTCCCTTCACTTGTTGTAAAATACCAGCATAATGAGATTTTGTGTTGACCCTAAACATTTATCTAACCGTTAAGGAGGAAATTCCAAATGGCTAAGCAAAAATTTGAGAGAAGCAAGCCCCACGTCAACATTGGCACCATCGGCCACGTTGACCACGGCAAGACCACCCTGACCGCCGCTATCACCAAGTTCCTGGCTTTCCAGGGTAAGGCTGACTACACCGACTACTCCAGCATCGACAAGGCTCCCGAGGAGCGCGAGCGCGGCATCACCATCAACACCGCCCACGTGGAGTATGAGACCGACGCCCGTCACTATGCCCACGTTGACTGCCCGGGCCACGCCGACTATATCAAGAACATGATCACCGGCGCTGCTCAGATGGACGGCGCCATCCTGGTCATCGCCGCCACCGACGGCCCCATGGCTCAGACCCGTGAGCACATCCTGCTGGCCCGTCAGGTGGGCGTGCCCGCCATCGTGGTGTTCCTGAACAAGTGCGACCAGGTGGACGACGAGGAGCTGCTGGAGCTGGTGGAGATGGAGGTCCGCGAGACCCTGAGCTTCTACGAGTTCCCCGGCGACGACATCCCCATCATCAAGGGTTCCGCCCTGAACGCTCTGGTCAGCGAGAGCACCGACGCCTCTGCTCCCGAGTATGCCTGCATCAAGGAGCTGATGGATGCTGTCGACAGCTATATCCCCACTCCCGACCGTAAGGCCGATATGCCCTTCCTGATGCCCGTCGAGGACGTGTTCACCATCTCCGGCCGCGGCACCGTGGCTACCGGCCGTGTGGAGCGCGGCCAGCTGAAGGCCGGCGAGACCGTTGAGATCGTTGGTCTGACCGATGAGAAGCGCACCACCGTCGTCACCTCTATGGAGATGTTCCATAAGACCCTGGATTACGTCGAGGCCGGCGATAACGCAGGCTGCCTGCTGCGCGGCGTTGCCAAGACCGACATCGAGCGTGGTCAGGTTCTGTCCAAGCCCGGCTCCATTCACCCCCACACCAAGTTTGTGGGCCAGGTGTACGTCCTGAGCAAGGATGAAGGCGGCCGTCACACCCCCTTCTTCAACAACTATCGTCCCCAGTTCTACTTCCGTACCACCGACGTGACCGGCGTCATCAACCTGCCCGAGGGCGTTGAGATGTGTATGCCTGGTGACAACGTGGATATGAACGTTGAGCTGATCACCCCCATCGCCATCGAGAAGGGCCTTCGCTTCGCTATCCGCGAGGGTGGCCGTACCGTTGGCTCCGGCGTTGTCATCGACATCGCTGAGTAATTCGCGTTCCTATGAGGGCGGCTGCCGAAAGGCGGCCGCCCTTTCGTTCCTATGTACGATGAGCCGGCTCGGAAATGTTCCGGACCGGCTCATCGTCCTGTCGCTGAATTCCACCGATTTTCACGTGCTTCGACTATATAGTTGTTCCTCCACATAGGACAGAAGCAGCCCTCTCTCATTTTCCAGCTTCCCGTCCACGACCAACTCCAGCAGAGTACGCAGCGCCTCCCCCACCGCTGGGCCCCGCAGCCCCAAGGCTGTCAGGTCATCCCCACGGACCGCCAGTTGTCCCAGAGAGAAACAGGCCCCGCTCCGAATCACCATGTCCATCAGCGCCTCCCACTGGGAGATCAGGACCTGCCGGTCGCGGAAAGTCGGGGCTTGGGCCAGATTGTCCGCCCGCTTCACCTCCAGCAGCAGCCGCAGCGTCTCCTCCCCGTATCGGGCCAGGGCTCGCCGGACCGCCTTCTCGCTGAGGGTCAGGGGGCTGTCGTGGCGCTCCACCAGCGTCAGGATTGTCCGCCTGCTGCGCCCGTCCATGCGGAGGCGGTCCAAGATCGTCTCCGCATGGGCAGCGCTGCGCCGCCAGTGTCCGTAAAAATGTCCCCGCCCCTCTTCATCCAGAAAAAAGGTATCCGGCTTCCCCAGATCGTGGAGGAGCATGGTCCAACGCAAAATGCTCGAGGGCTTCACCGCCGCCGTGGAGTGGGCCGTGTGCTCCCACACGTCGTAGCAGTGGTACACACTGCGCTGGTCGAAGCCCACGCAGGGCAGGATCTCCGGCAGAGGCATACCCAGCACATCCGGGTAGTTCAGCAGTACCGGCAGCACCTCGCTCCCGCATAGGATACCCGTCAGCTCTGTGAGAATCCGCTCCGCTGCAATCTCCTTCAGCAGCGGAGCAGAGCGCCGCAGGGCCGAGGAGGTCTCCGGCTCAATGGCGAATCCCAATCGTGAGGCGAAGCGCAGGCCCCGCAGAATACGCAGCGCATCCTCCTGAAAGCGACGATCCGCCTCGCCCACCGCCCGCAGCTGCCGGGCGGCCAGGTCCTCCCGCCCGCCAAAGGGGTCCGCCACACGGCCCCGCAGATCCACAGCGATGGCATTGACAGTGAAGTCCCGGCGGGCCAGGTCCTCCGTCAGCGACCGGGTAAATTCCACCTGGTCCGGGCGGCGGTGGTCGGAGTAATCCCCATCCCGGCGGAAGGTGGTAACCTCCACGCCCCGCCCGCCGCCCACGGTGACGGTGCCATGGCGCAGGCCGGTAGGCAGCGCATGGGGGGCGAAGAGGGACAGAACGGCCTCCGGCGGCGCGCTGGTGGTCACATCCCAGTCCCCAGGGGAAAGGCCCAGCAGCGCATCCCGCACCGCACCGCCCACACACCAGGCCTCATAGCCCGCCGCCTCCAGACGGTGCAGGATATCTTGTACGATTTCTGGCAGAACCAGCATAGGACACGCCCCTTTCTGTGGAAATTTTTCATTCCCGGTTATTTTTCGCCGAAACCAGGCATAGTATCAATAGAAATATAGTTGCACGGCAGAGTGTTTTATAGTATAATACATTTTTGCAAAAAAGGCAAATACCGGCAGTGTCGCTGCCGCTGGAGGGAGACGCGCGTTCTATGTCCCACACTGATATCAAGATTCAACACTACATTGCGCCGGGCCGCCGTGTCCATCTGGCGGGCATCGGCGGCGTATCCATGAGCCCGTTGGCGGAGGTACTCCACGGTATGGGCCTGGCCGTACAGGGCAGCGATCAGTCCGATAGCGCCGTGGTGGCCCATCTGCGGGGCCTGGGGATCGCGGTCCACGTGGGCCACGATCCCGGGGACATAGAGGGAGCGGAGTTTGTGGTACGCACCGCCGCCATCCACGACGACAACCCGGAGATCGCGGCCGCCCGGGCAAAGGGCGTCCCCGTCTTCGAGCGGGCGGAGGCTTGGGGCGCCATCATGCGGAAATATGAAAACGCCGTGTGCATCGCAGGGACCCACGGCAAGACCACCACCACTTCCATGACAACCCACATCTTCATGGCCGCCCAGGCGGACCCCACCGTGATGATCGGCGGAACCCTGCCCATGCTGCACAGCGGCTACCGGGTGGGAAAGGGGGACACCATTATCCTGGAGTCCTGCGAGTACTGCAACAGCTTCCTCCACTTTTTTCCCACCGTGGCGGTGGTGCTGAACGTGGAGGCTGACCACCTGGATTTCTTCAAGGACCTAGGGGACATCAAGCACTCCTTCCGCCGCTTCGCCCAGCTGGTCCCGCCGGAAGGCCATATCGTGGTCAACGCCGACGACCTCAACGCTATGGATGCGTTGAAGGGCCTGCCCCTGGTTACTTTTGGCCTGGGGGAGAACGCGGTCTGCCGGGCGGCGAACCTGACCTGGGACCACGGCCGGCCGGACTTTGACGTGGTGGCGGACGGCCAGGTGTTCACCCACCTCAGCCTGCGGGTGGCAGGTCTCCACAACGTATACAACGCCTTGGCGGCGGCGGCGGTGGCCTATGTGCTGGGCGTGCCCAGCTGGGCGGTGCGCCAGGGTCTGGAGGGCTTTTTCGGCGCGGGGCGGCGCTTTGAGTACAAGGGCGAATACAACGGTGCGAAGGTCTACGACGATTATGCCCATCACCCCAGCGAGCTTCACGCCTTACTAGAGATGGCGAAAAGCCTGGACTACGACCGGGTGGTCTGCGTCTTCCAGCCTCACACCTATACCCGGACCGCCGGACTTTTCGACGACTTCGTCCGGGAACTCAGGCTGGCTGATCTGGTGGTGCTGACGGATATCTATGCCGCCCGGGAGAAAAACACCATCGGTATCTCCTCCCGTGATCTGGTGGAGAGGATACCGGGGGCGGAATACTGCCCCTCCCTGCTGGAGGCGGCGGAGCTGCTGCGAGGGGTGGCCCGGCCGGGAGATCTTATCCTCACCGTGGGTGCGGGGGATATATACACCGCCGGCGAGATGCTTGTCAGTTCAAAATAGAATGGACCCAGGCCGAAACGCCGGCCTGGGCCTTTTTTGCCCAGCGGATAGAAGATTTGAGAGAACGGCTTGTTATTTCTGCTGGAATTTGATAAAATGACTATAAATGACTTTTCATGCCGCCCCTACGGCAGGCGTAAGAAAATGGAGGCCGTCCCATGGAGAAAATATGCTTTGAGAGCCCGGACCTGGTGCAGCGTAATATCGAGCTGCTCTCCGGAATATTCCCCAACTGCATAACGGAGACGCTGGACCCGGAGAGGAGCACCCAGGAGAAGCCGGTCTATAAGCGAGCCGTCAACTTCGATTTGCTCCGGCAGATGCTCTCCGACGACGCGGTGGAGGGCGGCGGGGCTTTCGAGCTGACCTGGGCCGGGAAGCGGGCTGCCATTGTGACAGCCAACAGTCCCCTGCAAAAGACCCTGCGCCCCTGTCTGGAGGAGAGCCGAGACTGGGATACGACCGAGAACCTGTACATTGAGGGGGAAAATCTGGAGGTGCTCAAGCTGCTCCAGCGCAGCTACCTGGGGGCGGTGAAAATGATCTACATCGACCCACCCTACAATACGGGAAACGACCGCCTCTACCGGGACGACTACCGCGAGAGCAGAGACGATTACGACGAGAGAGTAGGGGCCCGGGACGAGGATGGCATCCGGCTATTTCGGAACACGGACGCTAACGGCCGCTTCCACTCGGACTGGTGCTCCATAATGTATGCCCGGCTGCTGCTGGCACGGAATCTGCTGCGAGATGACGGCGCGATTTTTATCAGCGTAGACAACCATGAGCAGGAAACTTTGAAGCTGATGTGCGACGAAATTTTCGGCATGTCCCGCTATGTGGGGAAGATCGCGGTGGTGAACAACCTAAAAGGCCGAAACGACAAGAAGGACATCGCTATCTGCCATGAGTATCTTCTGATTTACCGCCGCGGCGACTTCACCACAGGGGGGATGCCCCTGTCAGAAAAACAGCGGGCGGCCTACAGCATGGTGGACAAGGCGGGCAACCCCTATCAGCTCCGGGACCTTCGGAAGCGGGGCCGCCCTGACCGGCGGGAGGACCGCCCCAATATGTACTTTCCTATCTACTATAACGAGGAGACGAAGGAGTGCTCTCTGACCAGACAGGAGGGCTGGGTTGAGATATTCCCCCTGCGGGGGGACGGCAGCGACGGGCGCTGGCGCTGGGGACGGGAGCGGGTGGAAGCCAACTTGGGCCTGCTGGAGCCATATTACTCCCAGATTGCCCACCGATGGGGGATCCGCACCCGGGTCTATCTCAGCGCCGCCCTGGCTCCCGTTGAAGCCGGAGCCGCGGAGGAGGACGACAGCGAGGAGGAGCGTCTGTCCAAGAGCAAGTCCTTCTGGATGGGGGGCGAGCTGTCCAGCGACGTGGGGCGGCGGCAGCTCAAGGAGCTGTTTGGCATTCCCTGTTTTGATCACCCCAAGTCAGTGGACTACATTCTGCGTATGCTGCACATGGGGACGGATAGGGACTCCATCGTACTGGACTTTTTCTCCGGCTCGGCCACCACCGCCCACGCGGTGATGCAGCTCAACGCCCAGGACGGTGGGCGGCGTAAGTTCATTATGGTTCAGATCCCTGAGCTCTGTCCGGAGGGCAGCGAGGCCCGGCAGGCAGGCTTCGTCAATATCTGCGAGATCGGCAAGGAGCGCATCCGCCGGGCGGGGGACAAACTCCACCGGGATCTGGGCTCCGGGGCCGCCGGTTTGGATACGGGCTTCCGGGTACTGAAGACGGACAGCGGCAACATGGCCGACATTCACCGCAGCACGGAGGTCTACACCCAACTGATGATCCCCGGCATGGAGTCCAACATCAAGCCAGACCGCTCCGGACTGGACCTGTTGTTCGGGTGTCTGCTGGACTGGGGGCTTCCCCTGTCCAAGCCATTCCAGTGCGAGATGCTGGAGGGCTGCGAGGTGTACACCTATGACGGCGGCGCTCTGCTCGCCTGTTTTGCATCGCCCGTACCGGAGAGCGTCATGGAGGAAATTATCCGGCGGCGTCCCCGGCGAGCGGTATTCCGAGACGCAGCCTTTACCGGCAGCTTGGAGAAGATCAATATCTTTGAGCGCTTCAAGCGGCATGCGCCTGGTACGAGAGTAAAGGTGATTTGATGAAATTGAACTTCAGGCATCAGAAATTCCAGGCGGACGCGGCCAGGGCGGTGGCGGACGTCTTCGCCGGCCAGCCCTACAGCAAACCATCCCCCGCCCTGGAGGAGACCGGGTATATCAGCTTCCTCCAGGGCCGGGGCTGTGTCAACAAGGAGATTGTCCCGGCGCTCAGTGACCAGAGGATTCTGGAACAGCTCAACCGGGTGCAGCGGACCAACCAGATTGAGCCCTCCCGAACCCTGGAGGGCCGGTACAACCTGAGTGTGGAGATGGAGACCGGGGTGGGGAAGACCTACACCTACATCAAGACCATGTTCGAGCTGAGCAAGCGCTATGGCTGGAACAAGTTCATCGTGGTGGTCCCCAGCGTGGCCATCCGGGAGGGGGTTTACAAAACCTTTCAGATGACCCGGGAGCACTTTATGGAGGACTACGGACAGCCAATCCGCTTTTTTATATACGACTCCTCCCAGCTGCCCGAGGTGGAGTACTTCGCCTCGGACAGTTTCCTCCACGTGATGATCATCAATTCCCAGGCCTTCAACGCTCGGGGGCAGGATGCCCGGCGGATCTACATGGAGATGGACTCCCTCAACGGCTGGCGGCCTATCGACGTAATCGCCGGGACCCGGCCCATTGTAATCATCGACGAGCCTCAGTCGGTGGAGGGGCCGCAGACCCGGGAGCGACTGAAGGAATTTCACCCGCTGATGACCCTGCGCTACTCCGCCACACACAAAAAGGGTTGTGAGTACAACATGGTCTACCGTCTGGATGCCATGGATGCCTATAATCGCCAGCTGGTGAAAAAAATTTCCGTAAAAGGAATTTCCGCCTCCAACGCGCTGGCCTCGGGGGGCTACGTCTATCTGGAGGGTCTCAACCTCTCCCGGGACTACCCCACCGCCTCCATCCGCTTCGACTGCAAACGGGCCTCCGGCGTGAGGCAGAAAACTGCGGCGGCGCGGGAGGGCTTCAACCTGTATGAGCGCTCCGGCGGATTGGACGAGTATCGAAACAACTACATCATCAAGAGCATTGACGGCCGGGACAACTCGGTGGAGCTGCTCAATGGGATCAAGTTGTACGCCGGCGATGTGGCCGGTGCAGTGGACGAGGACCGACTGCGCCGCATCCAGATCCGGGAGACCATATTGACCCACATCGAGCGGGAGCGCCAGCTTTACGCCAGGGGCATCAAAGTCCTCAGCCTCTTCTTCATCGACGAAGTGGCCAAGTACCGGCTGTACGACGATGCCGGCCGCCCTGCCGACGGTCTGTACGCCCGGATGTTTCAAGAGGAGTATGAGGACGTGGTAAGCGGCCTACAGCTGGGCGTGGGGGAGGAGGAATACCTCCGGTATCTGAACAGCATCCCGGTGCAGAGTACCCATGCGGGCTACTTCTCGGTAGACAAAAAGGGTAAGCTGACGGACGGGAAGCTGGGGGACCGGCAGGCTCGGACCTCCGACGACGTCAACGCCTATGATCTCATTATGCGCAGCAAAGAGCGGCTGCTGGAGCTGGACCCGGTGAGATCCCCCGTGCGCTTTATCTTCTCCCACTCCGCCCTGCGGGAGGGCTGGGATAACCCCAACGTATTCCAGATCTGCATCCTCAAGCAAAGCCGCAGCGACATACGCAAACGCCAGGAGGTGGGCCGGGGGATGCGCCTGTGCGTGAACCGGTTCGGAGACCGGATGGACGCAGAGGCGCTGAAGGGGGAGGTCCACAGCGTAAACGTACTGACCATCATCGCCAGCGAGAGCTACGACAGCTTCGCTCGGGACCTCCAGCGGGAGCTGTCGGATGCGGTGGCCAGCCGCCCCCGGACGGTCACGCCGGAGCTTTTCGCCGGCCGGGCTCTGGAGGACATTTTCGGAAACCGGCAGATCGTGGACGAGGCCACAGCCCGGGCCATCCAATTTGATCTCTCTGTGGACCACTATGTGGACCGCACAGGCCATCTGACGGACAAATACTACGCAGCCCGGGTCGCCGGTACGGTTAAGATCGCGGAGGAGGCGGCAGATATGGCACCGGCCATCCTCTCCCTTTTGGATTCAGTATACAACGAGCGGATCATGTGCCCGGACAACGCCCGGGGCGATAACGTGAAGGCCCGTGTCCGGGAGGAGAAGCTGGCTATGCCGGCCTTTCGGGAGCTATGGGAGCTGATCCGCCGCAAGTCGGCCTATGCGGTCAGCTTTGACGAGGAGCAACTGAGGGCGCGGTGCATTGGCGTGCTGAACCGGAAACTGCGTGTCTCTCGGGTGTACTTCCAGGTGGAATCCGGTTCCATGGAGAAGATCCGCTTTCAGGAAAGCCTGCGGGAGGGCACAGCCTTCCGCAGGGAGGGCCGCATCTTCTGCGGACCCGTCGAAGCCGGCGGATCGTCGGTAAAGTATGACCTGGTGGGCCGGCTGGTGGAGGAGACGAAGCTAACCCGGGCGGCTGTGGCGGCTGTCTTGACGGGGATCGATGAGTCGGTGTTCGACCAGTTCCGCAGCAACCCGGAGGAGTTTATAATCCGCGCCGCCGCCCTCATCAACGACGAGAAGGCCCGGGCAGTCGTCAAGCATATCGTCTATCACCCCCTGGACGAGCGCTTCTCCGACGAGATCCTTACCAGAGTCGTTCTCAAGGGCTGGCTGGGGGAAAACGCCATGAAGGCGAACCGGCACCTGTATGACCATGTGATCTATGACTCCTCCGTCGAGCGGGATTTCGCGCAGAACCTGGAGATTTTGGAGGATGTGGAGGTGTACGTGAAGCTGCCCCAAAGCTTCTATATTTCCACTCCCGTGGGTCGCTACAGCCCGGATTGGGCCGTTGTCCTCCGCCGGGGAACAGATCGGCGTCTCCTCGTGGTGGAGACCAAGGGCTCCGTTCAGGAACTCCAGCTGCGGGAAATTGAGCAGACCAAGCTCCACTGCGCCCAGGAGCACTTCCGGGCCATCAGCGGCGGCGAGGTGATATTCGGCGTGGTGGACAGCGTCCAGGGGATGATGGATCTGGCTGGGTTCTGACTGGACCCTTACGCAACCATTTTTCGATCTGTGACCGCCCGTCCCCGGTGTGGAGAAGTTTATCCATGAAAAAGACCGCCGCCTCTTGACAATCCAACGATCAGATGGTATAATAATTGCATCATGGGTTGGTTCAACCGAGAGAGTTGGTCACGCGAGGGTGACCAACTAGCATTTGCAACAGGATGGTGTGATAAACATGTTAAAAAGAATGTTTGCGGCTGTTCTGGCCGCCACGCTGCTGACCGGTTTGACCTGCGGCCGCTCCGGTGGTGCACCGGAGCGGCCGAGCGGAGCCGTGAAGCTGCGGGCTCTGACGGGCGAGGCGATCCCTCTGGCGGCCTCACCGGTGGTATACTCTGTACTCAGCCCTACGGCCTCCGGCACGAAGGTAGAGCGCAACGGCTCCGCCACCATAGACTACTCCAACGCCCAGGACGGGTATATCATGATCAAATGGAGCGGCGGCGGCAGCAATCCCAAAATCAAGGTCCGCATTACCGGTCCCAAGTGTCCCGACGTCTATCAGTACACGCTGCGCACTGACGGGAATTATGATGTTTTTCCCCTCTCCGACGGCGACGGCACCTATAAAGTAGAGGTCTGGCAAAATGTCTATGACAATAAGTACTCCCAGGTCCTCACCGCCAAGGTGTCCGCCCAGCTCACCGACCAGTTCGCTCCCTTTATCCGCCCCAACCAGTATGTCAACTACAGCGACAATTCCGCCGCCGTGTCCAAGGCCGCAGACCTGATCGCCGAGGCGGGGGCCGGGGACAATCTGTCCAAGGTGCGCGTGATCTATGAGTGGGTGGTCAGCAGCCTGACCTACGACAAGCAGAAAGCTGCCAATCCTCCCAAGAACTATGTGCCCAACGTAGACACCGTTCTGAGTGAGAGAAAGGGCATCTGCTTTGACTACGCCGCCCTTATGTCCGCTATGCTGCGCAGCCAGGGGGTACCCATCAAGCTGGTGGTTGGCTATACCAGCAGCGGTCAGTATCATGCCTGGATCAACGTGTGGTCCGAGGACGGCGGCTGGGTGGACAGCATGATCTATTTCGACGGTCAGGTCTGGTCCCTGATGGACCCCACCTTCGCCTCCAGCAGCAATAAGAATCAATCCGTCATGGAATTTATCGGTGACGGAACCAACTATAAGGAAAAGTTTGTGTATTAATTCGGAGGAAACTGCATATGAAACGACTGCGCGTTCCCGCCCAATATCTCCCGATTTTCTGCCGGGAGCTCCACCAGCTGGTCCGGGCCGGCATACCGTTGGCCGAAGGGCTGAACATGCTGCGGGAGGATGAAACGGACCCGGATACCCGGTCCTGGCTGGAGGCGCTGTGCCGGTCAATAGAGGAGGGGATGCCGCTGGCTTCCGCACTGCGGGAGACAGGGGCTTTTCCCGCGTATATGACCGATATGGTGGCTCTGGCGGAGGAAACCGGGCGGCTGGAGGATGTTTTGCTGTCCCTTCAGCGCCATTATGACCGGCAGCTGCGCATGGCCGCGGACATCCGCGGCGCTGTGGCGGTGCCGGTGACGCTGTTCATCGTGATGGTGGCGGTGGTGGTGCTGCTGGTGACCCAGGTACTGCCCGTATTCGACAAGGTGTTTGCCCAACTGGGCGTGCGCATGGGCGCGGTAGCCCGGGGGATGATGAGTGCCGGAGCCGCGCTGGCCAAGGCCGGGACAGGCGTCGCCGCAGTGCTGGTGATTCTGGCTGCCGCCGGACTGGTGACGGCCTTGGTCCCCGCGCTGCGGGAGCGTACCGCAGGCTGGTTCCGCCGCAGCTTCGGCGGTCGGGGCGTACTGGGCCAGATGGCCGCCTCCCGGTTTGCATCCTCCATGTCCATGGCAGTGTCCAGCGGGCTGAGCATGGAAGACTCTGTGGAGCTGTCCGCCAAACTATGCGGCGGAGCCCGTGAGATAGACGAGAAGACCGCACTGTGCCGGAAGGACATCGAAGAGGGAGGCAGCCCCGCCGACGCCCTGGCCAAGAGCGGCCTGTTCTCCGGTCGGGACTGCCGGCTGCTGAAGCTGGCGGAGCAGACGGGCTCCCTGCCGGACACACTGGAGGACCTGGCCCAGCGGCAGGAGGAGGAGAGCCTGCGGCGTATCGACCGGACGGTGGGAGCCATCGAGCCGGCCATCGTAGTCATCACCAGCGCCCTTGCGGGGGTGATCCTGCTGAGCGTGATGTTGCCGCTGATGGGACTGCTGTCCACCATCGGATAAGGCGGGCGCCATGGGAAAGAGAAAATACATAGGCCGGGGAGGATGGGTCCCCCTGGCGCTGGGACTGCTGCTGTTTGTTGCGGTGGCGGCCTGGATGGTCCGGGGCGTCCGGGAGGCGGCGGAGGTCTCCTCTCGAGAGGGGCTGCGGATAACCGAGGAGGCGGTACGCAGGGCCGTAGTCAGCTGCT
The DNA here is from genome assembly GCA_910584045.1 of uncultured Oscillospiraceae bacterium. Taxonomy (GTDB): domain Bacteria; phylum Bacillota; class Clostridia; order Oscillospirales; family Oscillospiraceae; genus Pelethomonas. The sequence continues at coordinate 72,705 of CAJTYO010000005.1, forward strand.
ACGCCCTGGAGGGGGTTTATCCTGCCACCTTCGAAGACCTGAAGGCCAAAAGCGGGCTGGTCATCGACGAGGGGAAGTACGCGGTATTCTATGACGTCTTCGCCTCCAACATCATGCCCGACATCACGGTCATGGAGCTGCGGGAGGTGGCGCCATGAGGCGGCAGAGCGGGGCGGGTACCCTGGCGGCCCTGATGCTGACATGCGTACTGGGGGCCACCATGCTCCTGAGCCTGGCCGCCGGGGCGGTGGTGTACCGCCGTGTGGCGGACCGGGTGGAACAGAGCGCCGACGGACGGCTGAGCCTGAGCTATATCACCGCCAAGCTCCACAGCGGGGATGCTGCCGGAGGCGTGGAGGTTGGGCAGTTCGGCCAGTCGGACGCTGTCTTCCTCTATCAGGACTACGGCGGGGTGACCTATGAGACGATCCTGTACGTCTATGACGGCAGTCTGCGGGAAATGCTGTGCGAAAAGGGCTGGGAGCAGGATCCGGAGTTTGGCGAGCCGGTTGCCCAGGCGGAGTCGCTGGAGGTGAGCCAACCGTCGGAGGGGTTGCTGCGTCTGGTCCTGACAGAGCCGCCGGGAGGCGGATGGCACAGCGCCGACGTATATGTAAGGAGTGAGGGATGAACATGCGGGAACGGATCAAGCCAACCCGCTCGGGCCTGTTTGCCATCGAGCTGTTGATCGCAGTGGGTGTGTTCTCCCTGTGCGCGGCCATCTGTGTTGGACTGTTTGTCCGCTCGGAGGTCATCAGTCAGGAGAGCGACGACCTCAACCGGGCGGTCAACGCCGCCAGGAGCGCCGCGGAGTGCTTTAAGGCCGCCGGGGGAGATCTGGATAGGACCGCCGAGTTGACCGGAGGAGTGGTGAAGGACGGGAAGCTGCAAGTGGTCTATGACGGACGTTGGCAGCTTGTCGGAGACTGCGGCACAGAGGTGGACACGGTGTTCCTCCTGGAGATCGAGAACTTTGATTTTTCCGTGATATCGGGGCCCAATGACAACTATGCACGTGCCTCCCTGCGGATCGTAGGACCGCTGGAGTCGGAGGCGCTTATGAAAGAAAATCTGTCGGGGCCAGAGGCCATCCTAATCTGGTCCGTAGCGGCACTGGAGGTGGCGTCATGAAGCGAGGCGGAGGCGTATCCGGGGCGGTGAGCCTGGTGATGATCTTCTGCGTGCTGTGTCTGGCGGTATTCGCCGTGCTGACCATCGCCACAGCCAAGCGGGAAGCCGATCTGGCAGAGATGACCGCCCGCAGTGCGTCGGAGTACTATGAGGCGGATACGCTGGCGACCGCCATCGCGGCGGCCCTGCGGGATGGGCTTCCGTTGCCGGCGGACAATGTGGAGATCACCAGCACCGTCGGGCCGGAGGGGAAGACCGCCGCTTTCACCGTGCCCATGGGAGAGAACCAGGGACTGGAGGTGGAGCTGCTGCTGGGAGGGGACGGGACACTGACCGTCCGCCGCTGGCAGACGGTTTACACCGGCCTCTGGGAGCCGGACGATACGATGATCGTATGGGACGGCGAATGAGAAAAAGGAGTTTGATGCAATGGAAAGCGTTCTGACATACCTGCGCCAGGCGGTGAACGAAAACGCCTCGGATCTGTTCATCGTAGCCGGCAAGGCTGTGGCCATGAAGCGGGAGGGCGGCATCGTGTCCATTCAGGACGATTGGCTGCGGCCGGACGACGCAGAATCCCTGGTGCGGGAGCTGTACGGTATGGCCCACCGGCCTATTGAGCGGTGTATGTCCATAGGTGACGACGACTTCTCCCTGTCCGTTGGCGGGCTGGCCCGGTTCCGGGTCAACGCCTACCGGCAGAGGGGCTCTCTCTCCGCGGTGATCCGGGTGGTCAGCTTCGGCATCCCCAACTGGCGGGATATGGACATCCCGGAGGAAGTCATGAAGATTGCCAACATGACCCGGGGCATGGTGCTGGTTACCGGGCCCGCCGGGGGCGGCAAGTCCACCACCCTGGCCTGCATCGTGGACGCGGTGAACCGCACGCGGGATGCCCACATTATTACCATTGAGGACCCCATTGAGTATCTGCACCGCAATGACAAGAGCATTATCAGCCAGCGGGAGCTGGCCATGGACACCGCCAGCTACGTCACCGCCCTGCGGGCCAGCCTGCGGCAGGCCCCGGATGTGATATTGCTGGGTGAAATGCGGGACCTGGAGACCATCCAGACCGCCATGACGGCAGCGGAGACCGGGCATCTGGTGATCTCCACCCTTCACACGGTGGGAGCGGTGAATACCATCGACCGCATTATTGACGTCTTTCCGCCTACACAGCAGCAGCAGGTCCGTATCCAGCTGGCCCAGGTGCTCAAGACGGTCATCAGCCAGCAGCTGCTGCCCACCACCGACGGGCTGCTTGTCCCGGCCTTTGAGATCATGCACCTCAACAACGCTGTGCGCAGCATGGTGCGGGACAGTCGGATTCATCAGATTGATTCCGTCATTCAGACCTCCATGGCCGAGGGGATGATTGGGATGGACGAATCCATCCTCCGCTTGCATAAGGCAGGACGGATCACCAGCGAGACGGCCCTGCGCTGCGCCATGAACCCGGATCAGATGCAGAAGAAACTGGGACGTTGAATATTGTACCGCAGGTGGGTCGCAGCGTTTTAGGCTGCGACCCACCTGTTTTTCTATATCTTGTGGTAACCATGTGCGCTGTGACTTCCTATTCTGCCCGCCGCAGGTAGTCTGGGTGTGTTTGATTTGGAATGGCTGGGTTGACAATATTTGTTCCATCTGCTAAAATACAGACTGGAAAGGCAGGTGAATGGCATGAAAATGATATCGTACCGATTCGGGGATCTTGCCATTCGCTGCCGGAGGACTGACGCGGCCGCCGCCGGAAAGTGGACAGCTTGAAGTCCAGCGTTCCCGAAGACGGGAACGCTTTTTATTTTGCCGCGAGAAGGAGTTTTTATGACAACAGATACGATTTTGCTATCGGCTTTTACCGACCTCCAGTTCCGCGCGGCCTTTCGAGCCTATTTCTCTGAACTGGATATTCCCGTCAAAGATTGGGACGGCCTGTTTCGGGAGATGGACGAGGAGGGGAACAATTTCGCTCTGCTCCGACTGGGGACGGACGGCGAGGCGGTGGGATTCCTCCAGTTCCAGATGACAGCCTTTTCAAATTGGTTTCTTGAGGAACCGCTGGGCTTTATCCGGGAATTCTGGGTCTCCCCTGCCCACAGGCGGCGGGGGATCGGTGGGGCGCTGCTGGCGGAGGCGGAGAGGTACATTGTCTCCCGCGGCGCGCACCGCGCTATCCTGACGTCAGACGACGCGGTGGGGTTTTATCTGGCAAGAGGCTATCAAAGGGCGCCCGGCATACGGGCGAAAAATCAGATGGAGGTTTTGGTCAAGGCGCTTTGACGGACAGTGTCCATGGCCGCCCAGAATTTTCCGGCTCCGGACCTCGACAGAATCCGGCGAACGTGGTATACTATGCAATGCAGAAACCCGGGCCGGACCGGACCGGGATGACAGAGCGGAGGATGTACGTATGCTTGTTCCGGTGATCTTATTTGCGGCGGGGTTGGTGTGCCTGATCAAGGGCGGCGACTGGTTTGTGGACGGGGCGGTCAACATCGCCCACCGCTTCGGCGTGCCGGAGCTGCTTATCGGAGCGACGGTGGTGTCCATCGGAACTACGCTGCCGGAGGTAATGGTGTCCACCACCTCCGCCCTGGGCGGACACGGCGAGATCGCCTATGGCAACGCCATCGGATCGGTGATCTGCAACGCCGCGCTCATCGCCGCCATCACCATCGCCGTCCGGCCGGGCCGAATCGATCCAAAGACCCTGCGCACGCCTGTTCTCTTCTTCTTCGCGGCGGCTGCCATCTACGCGGGCATAGCCTATACCACCGGCTATTTCAGCCGGACGGCGGGCATCCTTCTGCTGATCCTGTTCGCGATCTACATGGCCGTCACCATTTGGCAGATCAAGCGCTCCGCCGCCGTACCTTCCGCCTGCAGCGGGTCGGCGGGGGGCGGGGCGGGCTCCGTGTCAAAGGACCTGGGGATGCTGGCGGTGGGCGCAGCGCTGATTGCGGTGGGAGCGAAGCTGCTGGTAGACAACGGTATCCTCATTGCCCAGACTTTGGGCGTACCAGAGTCCGTGATTGCGCTGACCTTCATTGCTCTGGGAACCTCCCTGCCGGAGCTGGTGACCGCCGTGTCCTCTCTGGTGAAGGGCCACGGCAGCCTGTCTCTGGGCAACGTTGTGGGAGCCAACCTCTTCAATCTGGTGCTGGTCTCCGGCGTGTCGGTAACGCTGGCCCCTTTCCATATCCCGGAGAGCGCCGTCATCGCGGGGCATAACGCATCTCTGGTTTTGGAGTTGCCGGTGATGCTGCTGGTGATGGTCCTGCTGACCGCTCCGGCGCTGGTCAGAGGGAAGCTGTCCCGTATCCAAGGGGCGGCGCTGCTGGCAGTCTACGCCGCCTTCTGCGCGATGCAGTTCGCGCTGTAAAGACCTATTCTTAATTTGAAAAGGAGTCTGACATATATGGAGCGCAGCTTTCATGAGGAAAACCGGCGGAAGCTCTACGACGCGCTGCCGGAGAGGAGCCTCTTCGTCTGTTTTGCGGGGCAGGCGCTGCCCCAATCGGCGGACGCGGAATATGCCTACTTCGCCAACCGTAATTTTGCCTATCTCTCCGGGCTGGACGGGGCGGAGGTCCGCGATTTCATCCTGCTGGCCCGAAAGACGGATGCAGGCGTAGAGGAGACCGTATTTGCCCTGCCCCCGGACCCCATGGCCGAGCGGTGGACCGGCCGGCGGCTGAAGCCGGAGGAGATCACGGAGCGCAGCGGTGTGACAGCCGTCTTGCCCTTGGGGCGGTTTGAGACCGTCTTTCATGCCGCCGCCATGAGCGGACAGTATCGGGTTTTGGCCCTGGATCTGTGGAAAAAGGACCGGAAGGACCCTGATACGGAGGCGTACCGCCTCGCCGCCCAAGCAGGGGCAGACTACCCGTTCCTGCGGGTGGAGAACTGCCACAGCCAGCTCTGCGCTCAGCGCACCATCAAGGCCCCCTGTGAGATCGAGGCCATGAGGAAGGCTATGGAGATCACCAAAGCGGGTATCGAGGCCATGATGCGAGCCTCCCGGCCCGGTATGTATGAGTATGAGTACAAGGCGGCTTTCGACCATGCCCTGACCTCCCGGGGAGTGCTTGTCCCGGCCTTCCCCTCCATCATCGCGGCGGGGGAGAACAACTTCTGCATCCACTACTACAGCTATACCGGCCAGGCCATGGACGGCGATATGGTGCTCAACGACGTGGGCGCGGCTTGGGATGGGATGTGTACCGACGTGTCCCGCGGCTGGCCCTGCAGCGGGCGGTTCTCCCCGCGTCAGAGACAGCTGTATGAGTGCGCCTACAGAACCTCCCAGCACATGTTTTCTATTATCCGGCCGGGAATGCCCATGGCGGACGTGGACAGGCTGTGCCACCAGTACTGCGGCGGACTGCTGCGGGAGATCGGACTGTTGGGCGCGGACGAGGCCCCGGAGAAGTATATGTGGCATGGCGGCGCCCACCACGTGGGCTGGGACGTGCATGATCAGGTGGATATGACCCGCCCAGTGGCGGCGGGGATGGTGTTCTGTGTGGACGTGGGTATTTACGTGGAGGATTGGGGCATCGGCTTCCGTTTGGAGGACAACTGCCTGGTGACGGAAGACGGGTGCGTCAACCTCTCCGCTGGGATACCCAGGAGCGCGGAGGAGATCGAGGCCGTTATGGCAGAAAACTGACAAACTTTTTTTGTGCATAGAAAGCCCGTGAAAATGGGCAATCGACCTCCCGGCGCAGAGAGCAGGGCTCTCTGCGCCGGATTACCGCTTCTGCCCACCATAGGCGGTGACGGCATGGCTCTCCTAATTGAGGAATCGTATCAGGCCGGAAATTCTATCTGCCGGCAGGCTGCATGTTTTCTCCCTTTGTCCACTATATATAGAAGGACGGCATGGCGCCGGGAAAGGGAGGCAGACAGGATATGGCAATGGCTTGGATCTGGACGGGAATGGTGGCGGCGGCGGTGGTCTACGGACTGGTGAACGACACTATCGGAGCGGTGGGCAACGCGGCCATGGAGGGCGCGGCAGCGGCGGTGGACCTGTGCCTGTCCATGGCGGGGATCATGTGCCTATGGAGCGGCGTGATGGCCATCATGAAGGCCAGCGGGCTGATGGACGGTCTCAGCCGGCTGTTCCGACCGGTTCTCAACCGCCTGCTGCCCCGGGCCTGCCAGGACCCGGATACGCTCTCGGCGCTGTCGGGCAACGTGTCGGCCAATCTGCTGGGCCTGGGCAACGCGGCCACGCCCCTGGGCATCCAGGCGGCGAGACGGATGGCCAAGGGCTGTAACGGCAGGGCCAGCCATGAGCTGTGTACCCTGGTGGTGCTGAACACGGCCTCCATCCAGCTGCTGCCCACCACCGTGGCGGGGGTGAGGGCGGCACTGGGTGCGGAGAGTGCCTTCGACATTGTTCCGGCGGTATGGCTGGCCTCGGTGCTGTCGGTGGCGGCGGGGCTGCTGGCCGCAAAGGTGTTTGGGCGGATCTGGAAGCAGTAAGGGGGCGGGAGAGATGGACTATTCGGCCTATCTGGTGCCGCTGCTGCTGGCCTTCACGGCACTGTTCGGCATGTGGAAGCGGGTAAACGTCTATGAGGCCCTGTCCCTGGGGGCGAAGGAGGGGCTGGACACCCTGCTGGGCATACTGCCGAACCTGGTGGGCCTGATGACGGCAGTGTATATGCTGCGGGCCAGCGGGCTTATGGAGGTGCTGGGCGGACTGCTGGGACCACTGTTGGTTCGGCTGGGCATCCCGCCGGAGATGGCGGCTCTGCTGTTCATCCGGCCTGTCAGCGGCAGCGGAGCTCTGGCCATCGGCAGCGAGCTGATGGCCTCCCACGGGCCCGACTCCTATGTGGGCCGGGTGACGGCGGTGATGCTGGGCAGCACGGAGACCACCTTCTACACTATCGCCGTCTATTTCGGCTCTGCCGGGATACGGCGCACCCGGTACGCAATTCCTGCCGCCCTGGTCGCCGACCTGACAGGATTCATGGCCGCCGCCTTCGCAGTGCGGCTGCTGTTTGGAGTATAGAGGATTGCTTCGGATACCACCGACCGGTCGTATATCCCCTTTAACATGCCACCAAACGGTAGGATAAAAGGGGTGATATCTATGTTTTTTCAGCGTCTGGAGGACCTGCGGGTTGACAGCGATCTGCGGCAGAGGGATGTGGCGGAGTTTCTCCACATGCACTTGGAGGTCTATCGGCGATACGAAAAAGGAATACGGGAAATCCCCGTCTGGGCGCTTCTGAAGCTGGCCGACCTGTACGGCGTCAGCACGGACTACATTCTGGGCCGCACGGACTGGCGGGACGGCGGGGCGCAGTCATGCGGCAGCTGATGTGGTTTGCCCTGCCCTTTGGGGCGGGATGTGCGCTGTGTCAGTATCTGCTGCCGGAGGGGCTCCGGTTCTGGACTGCGGCAGGGATGGCGCTCGTTGGCATGACGGCGCTTTTGCTGCGGGGCGGCGGCAGACGAATCCGCGTTGCGGCCGCCGGGTGCGCGGCGGGGATCGTATGGTTTTCCGGCTACGCCGTACTGTACCTGGCCCCAGCGGAGGCGCTGGCAGGAAGCGAGCATATCTTCGAGATGGAGCTGACCGCCTGCCCGGAAGAGACCGCCGGCGGCGCACGGTGCGCCGTGAGGATGGCCGGACTGCGGGGCGGAGCGATGTACTACGGCGAGGAGGAGCTGCTGGCACTGGAGCCGGGAAACCGTGTGGTCGCCCGGGTCACGAGCTACAGTGCCGCCTCCCTCGCAGGGGAGGAAAGCAGCTATTACATCTCCAAGGGCATCTTCCTTCGCCTGTATGGCAAGGGGGAGATTCTTGCTGTCGGCGAGGGAAACGCTGGCAGCTTACGCTATCTGCCGGTGCGCTTGTCCCGTTGGATGCGGGAGAACGCAGATGAGCTTTTCAGCAAGGAGACCAGCGGACTGATTGCCGCTCTTCTTACTGGGGAGCGGGACGGCCTGAACCCCCAGGCATACACAGATCTGAGCGAGGCGGGGCTGATGCACATCACCGCCGTTTCGGGGCTGCACTGCGGTTTCCTAATCGCGCTGCTGAGCGCGCTGGTTATGCATCGGCAGAGGCTGACAGCTCTTTTGGGATACCCGATTCTGTTGTTTTATATGGTGATGGTGGGGTGTACGCCGTCGGTGGTGCGCTCATGCGTGATGGTGGGCTTTGTGCTGTTGGCCCCGCTAGCGGGCCGGGAGGGGGACACGCCCACCTCTCTGTCGGCGGCGTTGCTGGTGATCCTGCTGAACAACCCCTTCGCCATCGCCTCGGTGAGCTTGCAGCTGTCCTTCGCGGCAGTGGCGGGACTGCTGCTGCCTGCGAGAGGAGTATACCGGGCCATGGAGCGCCTGCGTCCCGGGAAGCTTCCGGGAACTCTGGCCCAGCTTTGGCGGTTCCTTGCGGGGGTCACCGCCGCCAGCGTGGGGGTCATGATAACCACCGCGCCCCTCAGCGCGGCCTATTTCGGGACGCTGTCCCTAGTTTCGCCCCTGTCCAATCTGCTGGTGCTGTGGATGGCCCCTGCGCTGTTTGCCGGGGCGCTGGGGATCACTCTGCTGGGTGGCGCATTCCCCGCCCTGGCGGGCCTGGCAGCGATTCCGGAGCTGTTGGCCCGGTATCTTATATGGGCGGCAGGGCTGACGGCGGACATCCCCGGACACAGCGTCTATTTCACCCGCCCGGCGGTGGCGGTATGGCTGGCGGGAACCTATGCGCTGCTGGGGCTGTGCCTGCTGCTGCGGGGACGGCAGTGGAAATGGGTCGCCGCGCTGGCTCTGTCGGCCGTCTGTCTGCTGTCGGTGAAGGCTGGACCCAGGGCGCAGGTCCGGGATGATCGGCTGACCCTGGCGGCAGTGGATGTGGGCCAAGGGGCCGCCGCCCTGTTTCGCTCCGGCGGACAGACCGCGCTGGTAGACTGCGGCAGTCTCAATAGCACCCGTATGGCGGGGCAGGCCGTGGCGGTGACAATGGACGCCTACGGTTGGGACAGGCTGGACTATGTAGCTCTGACCCACTACCACGAAGACCACGCCGGAGGCCTGCCTTGGCTTCTGGCCCGGGTGGAGGTGGGGGAACTGCTCCTGCCCCAGCTGGCGGACAGCGGCCAAGGGGCGCTCCAGCGGGAGGTTCTGGACTTGGCAGCGCAGTACGGTGTGGCCGTGCGGTACATAGAGGATAGGACGGAGACGGTCCTGGGGGACGCGGTTCTGACCCTGTATCCGCCGGCAGCGGAAGGGAGCGCCAACGAGGCGGGCCTGACCGTGCTGTGCTCTGCCGGAGACTTCGACGTACTCTCCACCGGCGATATGAACGCCGCCACTGAGAAAAAGCTGGTGGAGCGCTGGGCGCTGCCGGACGTGGAGATCCTGCTGGCCGGACACCACGGCAGCAAATACTCCACCTCCGATACTCTGCTGGCAGCGGTGACCCCGGAACTGGGGATCATCAGCGTGGGCCAGAACCACTTCGGTCACCCCACACAGGAAGCTATGGATCGCATGACAGCCGCCGGCATGGAGCTCCGCCGCACGGACCAAGAGGGAAATATCCTCATTCAGGTGGGGTATTGATTACGATCTAAAAATCGGGCAGGACCGCTGTGAAAATCGGTCCTGCCCGAAAATATGCGTTTTTAATCAGGCCAGCATCTTCTCCAGATGGGCGCTTCGCAGCGCCTTCATGAGCGCCACGCCAAGGACAGGAGCGAAAACCATGGCAATCACACCATTGGTAATGGTAGCGGGCACCTTGGACACAACCAGTGTCCAACATTGGACCGGCTCGGTGAAATGTTGGAGGAACATTCCGTTAAAGAAGTAGTTTTTCACAAGGTACAGCGCCATGTAGGTGGCAGCCGCACAGGCCGTGGCAGCCAGCTGCGCGCCATACCTGTCCTTCGCGGATTTCAGCAAGCCGTACAGCACCAGGCCGGCCACCAGGCCGTACATGCCCTTGGTGAACAGGGTGATGGGAGCCTCTATCGCGTAGGCGGGGTTGGTCAGGTCATAGAAGCAGCTCCCCAGCCCCGCCGCCAGGAACCCGTACCACGGTCCCAGCAGAATGCCGGACAGGGCGCAGAGAATATTGGCCAGAGTAAACGCCATCGTGCCCCCCAGCGGCACCGGCACAGTGATGCGCAGATAGTTGCTTACAAAAACAATGGCAGTCATCACGGCAGCCGCCGCCAATTTCAGCAGCATCTGATGCGTCTTGTTCTGATTCATATAAAATTCCTCCTTCTACCCCACTTGACGGGGTGTGGTATTACTGGTATTATACACCCGTCTGGCTCTATTAAAATACTCAGAATATATATTTTTTATGGGTTCAGTTGGAGGGCGTCTATGCTGGAATTAACGATTTGTCTGACCCCGGGAGCGGAGAAGCCCATGTATCAGCAGCTCTATGACAGCCTAACGGAACAGATCCGAAACGGCACGTTGAAAAAGGGCGACAGGCTGCCGGGAAAGCGGAGTCTGGCGGAACAGCTGGCGGTGGCGGTAAATACGGTGGACGCCGCCTATCAGATGCTGGCAGCGGAGGGGTATCTGGAGGCCAGGGCGAAGAGCGGCTTCTTCGTGCTGGAGTATCCCGGGGTGCTGGCGGTGGAGTCGGGGCGGGAGAGAGAAGAGGTCCATGAGGCGCCCTGTCCCGCTCCGCGGTTCGACCTGTCCACCGGGTCAGTGGATACGGCGCTGTTCCCTTTTCGCACCTGGGGCCGGATTCAAAAGGAGCTGCTTTACAACGGCAGCGACCTGCTCTGTCACGGCCACCGGCAGGGGGACCGGGAGCTGCGGCGGGAGCTGGCGGCGTATCTGCGGGCCTATCGGGGCGTGGTGTGCGGACCGGAGCAGATCGTGGTGGGGGCCGGGGTGGAGTATCTGCTGGGACTGCTGGCCCGGCTGCTGCGGGGACGCACGGCGGCGGTGGAGAACCCGGGCTATGACCGGCCTCGGACCATCCTGGAGAATAACGGCGTACCATGCCGGTGCGTGGGGATCGACGGGGGCGGCTTAGACCCGGGAGAGCTGGAGGAGAGCGGGGCGGACCTGTGCTATGTGACGCCCAGCCACCACTTTCCTACGGGCGTGACCATGCCGGCGGGCCGGCGGGCCCAACTGCTGCGGTGGGCCGCCGCGAAGGAGGGACGGTATATTCTGGAGGACGACTACGACGCGGAATTCCGCTTCGATATGCGCCCCTTGCCCAGCCTCCAGGGGATGGGGGGCGAGGACGGGCGGGTGGTATATCTATGCACCTTCTCCAAGAGTCTGGCCCCCAGCATCCGAATCGCGTGCATGGTGCTGCCATGGGAACTGCTCTCGGAGTACCGGCAGGCCTTCGGGAGCTACTCCAACACGGTCAGCCGCTTCGAGCAGCAGACGCTGCGGCTGTTTCTGGAAGGGGGATACTTCACCCGGCATCTGGCCCGGATGCGGAGCGCTTACAAAAACCGGATGGAGCGGCTGGCGGCAGCGCTGGAGGCGGCCTTCGGCCGGGGCAGCATCCAGCTGAGCGGGCGGCACACGGGGCTGCACCTGCTGCTGACCCTGCCCAACGGGCCGGGAGAGGAGGAGATGATCCGCTCTGCCGAACAGGAGGGCGTCCGGATCAAGGGGCTCAGCGCCTATTATATGGAGCGGAAGGAGCTGTGCCAAAAAAACAGTGTAATCTTAGGCTACGCCTCTTTGGAGGACGGCGAAATTGAGGCGCTGGCCGGCGCACTGCGGCGGGCTTGGACAGTCTAGCCGGAGGAGTCGCTCCCCGGCGCACCCCCGGGCATTGGGAGGCGCACCGTCACCGTAGCGCCGCTTCCCTGCCGACTGGATAGAGTTAGCCCATAGCCCGGTCCGAACAACAGCCGCAGCCGTTCGTTCACCGTAGCCAGTCCGAAGCCCACCCTCTCCCCGCTCTCCATTGCCTCCCGCAGCTGGCTGAGCCGCTGGGAGGACATCCCCACGCCGTCGTCGGACACCGACAAAACCGCGTCCCGGCCCTCCGCCCGCCCGGTGACGGAGATACAGCCCAGGGCTCGCTTGAGCTTGATACCGTGGTACAGCGCGTTCTCCACCAGGGGCTGGAGGGTCAGCTTGGGCAGCATCACATGCCGCAGGGCCGGGTCGATGTCAATGGTATAGCGCATTACATCCTGATACCGGGCCTGCTGAATCTGGAGGTAGCTGCGCACGTGGCCCTCCTCCGCCTCAAGGGTGATCACGTCCTCCCCCTTGCTCAGGGTGTGGCGGAAGAAGGCGGAGAGGTTGGCGACCATATCCTCCGCCTCCTGGGGCTTTCCAGCCTCGATGAGCCAGATGATGGTATCCATGGTGTTGTATAGAAAATGGGGGTTGATCTGGGCCTGGAGGAGGGCCAGCTCCGCCCGGCGCAGGCTCTCCTGCTTCCGGGTGGTCTCCTCGATCTGGGCGTTGAGCCGGGCGATCATCTCCTCCATACCCTCGCTAAGGGTGCGTACCTCGTAAGTATCGGAGGCGATGGGCTCCCGGATGGTCAGGTCGCCTCCCGCAACCTCCTCCGCCCGGCGGCTCAAGGCCACGACAGGATCGGTGACCGAGCGGCTCAGGCGCACGCTGTACCGGGTCAGCACAAAGATCAGCGCCGCCATCAGCACGGCGATGAGGACGATCTCCCCGGCGATCTGCCGGTCGATTCGCTCCTGGAGGACCTTGACCTGGACGGATTCGCAGTATAAGTAGGCGTACATATACTCCTGAATCAGGGCGGTAAGGACGTAGACATTATTTTCCAGCTGGCCCTGCCGTTCGTCGTAGTCCCGGGTCTGCTCGATCTGATAGATTTTCTCCTCCAGGTTCTCGCACAGATTCAGCACGCTGGTGATGGCCCGGAGGCTGTCCTTTTGGCTGGTGGTTCCCAGCAGCTCCCCGGCCAGGGATTGGGCGGCCTCCACCTCGTCCACCGGCAGGCCCTCGGAATACTGGCTCTCAATGACGTAGTAGTACATTTTCAGATCGATGCTCGTCTTAAAATCCTGATTGAACTCCGAGGCGGTAGTAATGTTGTAAAGCAGCCGGGCGTACTGGCCGTTGTGGAAAATCAGCAGGCACAGCATCGCCGCCAAAACCCCCGCCGTCAAGGCGCAGAAAACCAGAACCAGACGCCGCATCCGCCTCTGAATGGAGCAGGGGCGGCTCATGGTCGCTTCCCTCCCCCGCGGTAGTCCCGGGGCGTACAGCCCTGGGTCTTTTTGAACAGAAAGCTGAAATAGTGGGGGTCCCGGTAGCCCACCGCCGCGGCCACCTCTCCGGAGCGCTTGTTGGTGGTGCGCAGCAGCTCCTTGGCCCGGTCCATTCTTCGACCGGTGACATATTCGATGAAGGTGGCGCCCATCTCCTGGCTGAAGACGGCGGAGAGGTAGTTGGCGGAGATGTTCACCTCCCGGGCCACCCGGTTGAGGGAGAGGTCCTCGTCGGTGAAATGGAGGTCAATATAGGCCACAGCCTGCCTGAGCAGGGTGCGCAGCTGGCCGCTGGAGGTCTGCTCCCGCAGCTCCACCGCCCGCAGCAGTATCTCCGTGAGGTAGATTATGAGATCAGCGGCGGTGACATTGCGCCCCACCATGTCCAGACAGCGCAGAGAGCTTAGGAACTCCTCCTGGGGGATCTCCAGCGTCCCTGTGTAGGCGGTGGCTGCGAAGCGGGCGTTCAGCATCAAAAACTGGCAGAAGGGCTTGGAGGCCAGGGCTTCCTCCACACCGTGGACGTACTCGTCCACGAAGCTGGGTATCTCCCCGGCGCTGGCGCTCTGCATGACGCTGACGAGAATGGCGGCGTCCAGTTTCCGTGCATCCAGCCGGTCCAAACTGGTGTCCGCGTCGGTCCCGGCGGCTACGTCCACAGTATCCGCCGTCAGAATGTGCTGCCGGGGCTGGATATACCGGTAGGCCCACAGCCGGGATGCCTCGTCGTAGCAGGCCGGCAGGGCGCTCAGCCGCTGGGTGGGTCGGCCGATGGCCACGTACCAGCTCTGCTCTGGAGCATAGGCCTCATAAGCCTCTTGCACAGCGCCGGCGCAGCGCCGGATCAGCCCGGCCATCTTGTCCGCGCCGCCCTTGATGAGCACCAGGTAGGTAGTCAGGCTCCAGCGCAGCAGGATGTATTCCGGGTACTTCATGAAGTGGGACAGCAGGGCGTCCCGGAGGTTGGTGCCTGGCTCGGACCAGGTCTCCGGAACGCCGGACAGGATGGAGAAGAGCGCCAGCGTGTAGCTGTGAGCCCGCAGATCCATGTCCAGCTTGTCCGCCGTCTCATAGATCTGCTGGACAGACAGCTGTCCGGATACGATGCGTTCGAAGAACACCCGGCGGGCGTACTGCTCGTACTCCTGGGCCTCCTGGTGGAACTGAGCCAGGTAACTGTGTCCGGCCCGGTCCCCTTCAATCTTTTCCCGCACCTCCTCCAGAACATCCAGCAGGGCGTTTTTGGTGATAGGCTTGAGGAGGTAGCGCTCGACACCGATGTTGATGGCCTTGCGGGCATACTCGAAATCGTCGTGGCCGGAGATGATGATGATTTTTATCTCTGGGAACTCCCGACTGATCAGCTCGCTGAGGGCCAATCCGTCCATAAAGGGCATGCGGATGTCGGTGATGAGCACGTCCGGCCGGGTCTGCCGGATCAGGGGCAGGGCCATCTCACCGTCTCCGGCCTCCCCCACAAAGGTATAGCCATACTGCGTCCAGGGTACCGTGTCCCGCAGGGTCTCCCGGATGATGCTCTCGTCCTCCGCCAGAAATATGCGAAGCATAAAATCCCCCCATTTCACCCGTTTTCCGCCGCTATCCGTCCCGGCAGCTTTGTCACCTGGCTGTAAAATACGGCCCAATCGAAGTTGGTATAAGTTTTGTAAGAGTATTGTATCACAGGAAATCCGGCATAACAAGTGCGCTTTCATACCGGCGGCTTACGGGGCGGCGTAAAGGGGCTCTTTTGCCATGCACGAGGGCTTTACATGGGGAATGATTGCCGCTATAATGGTAATACTCTCATTAATACCAAGGAGGAGAGACGCTTATGAATATACAAACGAAATACCGGCGGCTTCTGGCAGTGCTGGCGGCGTGGGCGCTTCTGGCGGTGTTGGCAGTTCCGGCACGGGCAGAGGACGCGGAGATACAGGCGACCGTCACCATCTCCACCGGCGTACAGGGCGGACAGGCGGAAGTGGCTGCGCCGTGGGACGACGGGTGGTTCACGGAGGAGGCCGGGACGTACCGGCATGAGCTGGCGCTAGTCTCCATGGCCCTGAGCGGCGCGGCCTATCTTGGCGGAAAAGACACCGGCATACAGGCCGCCCTCCGGCAGCTGGGATTCGGGAACATCACAGCCTACCACTACCAGCGGCCGGCGGAGAGCGCCGACGCCACCGCCTATACCTTCGCCGTCAAAAAGCTGCCGGGGGGCGGACGGCTGGCAGCCATCGTAGTCCGGGGCACCGGACAGGCGACGGAGTGGACCAGCAATCTGAACATGGGCCCCGGCGGCGAACACACGGGCTTCGCCGGAGCGCGGGACGAGCTGCTGGGCAATCTGCGGAGCTATCTGGCTGGGCTGGGGCTGGACGGCGAGGCGGGGAGGGATTTGAAATTCCTGATCACCGGACACAGCCGGGGCGGCGCGGTGGCCAATCTGACGGCGGCGCGGCTGTCGGACGAGGGGGAGGTATACGCCTACACCTTTGCCTCACCCACCGTAGCCTCCGGCGGGGAGGGGAAGATATATCCCCATATTTTCAACATTGTCAATGAGGAGGACCTGGTCACCCAGGTGCCCTTGGCCGGGTGGGGCTGGTATCGCTACGGAGTGGATCTGCTCCTGCCAGCGGAGGAACGGCTGGGTGAGGAGGACTATGCCGCTCTCTTTGACAAAATGGACCGGCGGTACACCGGGATGACCGGCCAGCCCTACGCCCGCTATCAGAATACGAAGGCGGTGGAAGAGATGACCTGCGCGATCCAGGGGATGCTCCCCAGCGTATCCGCCGGGGGGACAGCTATGCTCTCCGCCCTGCTGCGGGGAGATTTGGACGGCCTGGCCGGACTGGTGGAGGAGAACAGCCTGCTGGCCCTGGCCCTGGGGCGGCGGATGCTGGCTCTGTCCTCTGATCTGACGCCTCTGATGCAGCAGGAGGCCCGGGGCATGGTCTCCGCCCACTGCATGGCCGGGTACTACAGCTGGCTGTCCGTGTGCGGAGAGGAAGCGGAGGCGCTTTTCCAAGCAGCCTCCGCTTCAACCTGATCCTGTTCAATTGTACGATCAACGCTCTTTCATCTGGAGCCTCTCGGGCATCTCATCCACGCGGGGCCGGTCTACGCTGCCGGCGGGGAATGTCTCTGTCTCCGGTACGGAGGGGGCAAGGCAGCGGACGTAGTAGGCGTACGTCTCCGGCGCCCCTCTCTCCGCAGCCAGAGCACGGCAGGTTATCCGGTACAAGCCGGGTCTTGTGAATTCGTACTCCGCCTGGCAGCTGTCCGAGTCCTCTGCGGAGGCGGCCAGTTCTATGATGCCGTTCGGCGTGGTGACGGAGATAGAAACCAGCTGCCGGACGCCGCCGGCCTGGGCGGTCAGCAGGCCGGTTTCGCCGGGCTGTACCGGGCGGAGGAGCTGGGCGCGGAGGAAATCCGCCTGGGCTCCTCCGGTGCGAATATAGCGAGGGATATAGACCTTCATGGGGCCGATGTAGCAGTCACCCAGCTTTACGTTGGTCACATCTTTTGTGTGGCCGCTGAAGAGAATCTGCCCCCGGGCCGTCCCGGCGGCGGCGGTGAAAACGATGGCGTGGGAATAGGCCCCGCCGCTGCCCTCCACATGGGCCACGGCTCCCACCAGCTCCTCCGCCGTGACGCAGGAGAAGCCGCTGCCGGCCTCTGCGTCTAGGATGGTGGCGTACATACCGGCCTCCCCGGCGGCGTTGGAGCCACCCGTGCCGCCCCCATCCCGCTGACCGGTCAGATACTGGCGGAAGGACTGGCAGCTGACCCAGCTCAGGCCGATCTTACTGGTATCCCGGGGGGCCAGGGCGTACCACTGTCCGTCCCCAATCGTATCCATAGGCAGGGCGCGGGATGAGACAGCCTCGGCGGTCTGGCTGCCGCCGAAGCCCGCCCACATGCTCTGAGAGGCAAAATTCATGCAGTCCCCACCGCTGCCGTCGTAGCGGGCGAAGCGGGGGCTGTAGAAGTCCGAACGGGACGTATCGGCCTCGGGACGGGCCCAAGTGGCGGCATAGGCGGCGGCGCTCTCCCCATCGTAGAGAATACGGTCCGCCCCACCGGAGGGTTCATAGGGGAAGGCGAGGGTACAGCCGTCCTGGGCCAGACTGGCGGTGAAGGCGGCCAGGACGGCGCTCTCATCCAGGGACGCGCCCTGGGCCTTGTACTGCTTATCGAAGAGACTGCCGTCGCTGACGTTGGCGGCCAGCCATTGGCCGTCCCGCCTGATCAGGCGAACGGTGTAGTTGGTCTCGTTCACGGTCTGGAGCTCCAGAGTGTCAGTGTAGCGGAAAAGGGCCGTCTCAGTGATGTAGACTCTGGCAGTATCGGCCTCGATCTCCAGCTCCTTACAGGTGTACTGGAGTGTCAGGTCCTGCCGGTAAATGTTCTGGAGCTGGCGCATGGAAGCGTAGAAAAAGGCCTTTTTCTCCAGGTATAGGATATTCTCCCGCAGCTGGTCCATGGAGTACTCCTTGCCGCCCAGGTGGTACAGCCGCTCCTCGCCCTCCTCCTCCAAAATGGGGGCAGGATCGACGGAGGGGTCCAGCACCGTGCCGGCGCGCAGGTCCGCAGGCTCGTACAGCATAGCCTGAGACGCGTAGCGGCGCAGAATGGATTCAGCGGCGGCGCGGACCGCCAGCTCCTCAGTTGTAGCCGCTGCGGCCCGAGCCCGCCCCACAGGGAGGAGCAGAAGAAGAAGAAAAATTGCCAGCCGGAGATAGAGCCGGTCCATCCGGCAAGGTGTGCCATGCATCATGTAATACCCCCTTGTTTCTGGAGCGCACAGGGGTTTCTGGCTGGGAAACTTATGCACCTTTTTAAATTATCGGTCAGAAAGGGATTCTCTTAATAGCTGAAGGCGAATTTTGTCGAATAGGAAATACCGGTTTGAAAGGAGCTGTGAAAGATGCAGTATCGGAAGGATAAAAAGGGAAACGACATCTCCCTACTGGGGTATGGCTGTATGCGCTTTACCCGGAAAGGGAACGGCATCGACATCAACAAGGCGGAGCGGGAGGTCATGTCCGCCATCCGGGGCGGCGTAAACTATCTGGACACCGCTTACATCTACCCCGGCAACGAGGCGGCGGTGGGAGAAATTTTGCGCCGAAACGGCTGCCGGGAGCAGGTATACCTGGCCACCAAGCTGCCCCACTACCTCGTCAAATCCATGGAGGGCGTGGAAAAACTTTTCCGGGAGGAGCTGCGGCGGCTGGGGACGGACTATATCGACTACTACCTCATACATATGCTCACGGATCTGGCCACCTGGGAGAAGCTGTATGATATGGGTATGGAGACATGGATCAGAGGCAAGCTGGCCTCGAGGGAGATTCGGAACATCGGCTTCTCCTACCACGGCAGTACGCCTATGTTCAAAAAGCTGACAGATGCCTACGACTGGGATTTTTGTCAGATTCAGTACAACTACATGGACGAAACCAGTCAGGCCGGGGCGGAGGGGCTGCGGTACGCCCACAGGAAGGGGCTGCCGGTGATTATTATGGAGCCCCTGCGGGGCGGGCGGCTGGTAGACCTGCTGCCGGAGACGGCCAAGGCGCTGTTCCGGCGGGACCCGGAGGGGCGCACACCCGCCGCTCTGGCCTTCCGGTGGCTTTTCGACCAGCCGGAGGTCACCTGCGTACTGTCCGGCATGAACTCCATGGAGATGGTAGAACAGAATCTAGCCGCCGCAGAGGCGGGCAGGCCGGGCTGTATGACGGACAGCGACCGTAAACTGGTCGAGCGGGTGCGGGAGGAGATCCGGCGGCATGTGAAGGTGGGCTGCACAGGCTGCGGCTACTGCATGCCTTGTCCCAGGGGGGTGGATATCCCGGGCACATTCCGGTGCTACAACGCCATGTACTCCGAGGGCCGGCGCTCCGGCCGGCGGGACTACCTGCAGTGTACCGCCATGCGGCGGGACGCCAGCAGCGCCTCCCAGTGCGTAGGCTGCGGCCAATGTGAGAGGCACTGTCCCCAACAGCTGCCCGTCCGGCAGCTGCTGAAGGATGCGGCGGGGGAGCTGGAGACTCTGAGCTACAAAGCCGCTAAATGGGGGGTCAGGACCTTTAAGCTATGGTAATGACTAGGGTTTTGTTCGGTATGCAGTTTTCAACGCCTCATGAAAGACCAACACAGCTGAGAATAAAAATGAGGACAGTGCAAGGACGGGAGAGAATCTGGTAGACTAAGAGCAGCAGGTAAAATCCGGCTACACAGCGGGACTTTACCTGCCCGCTGTGCTCTATACCTGGAATTGATGCACCCGCCGCCGCCATTATCTCTGAGATACTCAATGCTTAAAACTGGGCAACCCTACAATGAAGATTGCTTTGAACAGCGACGAAAATGCTGTGAGCGCAAACGGGCACATCGTATGGTGAACGAACTGCAAAAACTTGGCTATACGATTAGGGCTAGTTTGAAAAATAGGACCGACTGAGCTAAATCAACAAAATGGCGATAGCGGCAATGTAAACAAAGGCGAGAAAAGACGCATCCAATTTGTCATATCTGGTGGCGATCCTACGAAACCATTTAAGCTTTTGGAAGAAGCATTCAACCAAATGGCG
>CAJTYO010000006.1 GCA_910584045.1 uncultured Oscillospiraceae bacterium
GGGAGCTGGGCACCACCATCATCTACGTTACCCACGACCAGGTGGAGGCCCTGACTATGTCCACCAAGATCGCCCTCTTCAAGGCCGGCGAGCTCAGCCAGGTGGACGCCCCCATGGATCTCTATATGAACCCCATCGACCTGGAGGCCGCCGACTTCATCGGCAATCCCCGGATCAACTTCCTGGAGGGCACCGCCAGATATGAGGGCGGCAAGCTGATGGTCAAGTGCGAGCTCAGCGAATACACCTTTGACAAGGCCGACATGACCGACGAGCCCATCCCCAACGGCCAGTTCCCCGTGGTGGTGGCCATCCGCCCCGAGCAGGTGCATATCACCGAAACCCAGGAGCCCGGCTCCCTGCCTGTCAAGGTCTACGCCAACCAGCCCGCCGGTTCCGAGACCCTGGTGTCCCTCCAGGCCGGCAAGAGCGACTTCCTTTCCAAGCAGATCGGTCTGGCCCGGTACGACATCGACCAGACGGTGTACGTCCATATCGATCCCGATAAGATCAATATCTACGACGCCAAGAGCACGCGGCTCATCAAGCGGGCCCATTAAGCGCGGTTTCTGACGCCGCCCCTATAGACAAAAGCGGCGAGGAAATACGATGTCCCCAAACCAACCTGTTCACTTGTATTTTGAAAGGAGAATCGGATCACTATGAAAAAGAGCAAGCTCTTAGCCCTCCTGCTGGCCTTGACCATGCTGTTGAGCCTGGCGGCCTGCGGCGGCAGCGATGACAAGCAGCCCGGCGGCAGCACGCCCGGTCAGAGCGACAACAAGGGCGGCGACACCCAGGACCCCGGCGAGGATAAGCCCGATAAGGTGGAGGATTCCGAGTTCTTCGGCCCCATCTACGACGAGTGGAGCGACATGACCGACGACGAGCTGTATCAGAAGGCTCTGGAGGAGGTCAAGGAGTACCCCGAGATCAACATCTACGCCACCTCCTCCAAGATGATGAAGGCGGAGGATGACTTTGAGGCCGCCTATCCCGGCCTGGACGTGGTCATCATGGACATGGACCAGGACGAGGTTCTGGAGAAGTGCGTGCTGGAAGCCGACTCCGGCAACATCTTCGGCGACGTACTCCAAGCCAAGGACGTCAACGGCAACGTGTTCTTCGACTACTACGAGGAGGGCTACATGTCCGCCTTCTATCCCCGGGATCTCTCCGCCAAGGTGGACGAGGATCTGCTGCGCTACGGCTATCCCCTGTACGCCTCCCAGAGCTTCTGGTACTACAATACCGAAGCTTTCCCCGATGGACAGCCTGTGACCAGTTGGTGGCAGATCATCGAGAAGAACGACGACGGCTCCCAGAAGTACCGCCTGTTCACCAAGGAGATCGGCACCGAGACCTCCTACCTGTCCCTGTTCGCCAGCTTCGTGGTCAACGCCGAGCAGATGGAGCAGGCCTATGAGGACCTGTACGGCGAGCCCCTGGAGTACACCTATGACGGCAGCGGCTTTGATTTCGAGGTGCCTGAGAAGAACGCCGGCCTGGAGTACATGTGGCGCTTCTCCCAGATGCAGATGACCTTCATCAATGACGGTGACGAGCTGGTGCAGGCGGTGCACAACTCCACCAAGGACGATCCCGCCCTGTGCCTGGCCTCCGGCGGCAAGATCGGCAACCGCGACGAGTCCGGCTTCAACATCGCGTGGCTGACCAACCTGACTCCTTACACCGGCCTGGAGAACTGCGAGTACATGTACGTGGTCAACGGCTGCCGTCACCCCGCAGCGGCCCGTCTGTTCATCCGCTGGATCACCGGCGGCACGGACGGCCAGAGCGGCGGTCTGAAGCCCTTCTCCAAGGAGGGCAACTGGCCCGTCCGCGACGACGTGGCAGGCGATTGGAACCCCGTGAGCCTCCAGGAGTGCGGCGCCATCGAGCCGGATCTGGCTGCTATCAACGACGCTTTCGGCTCCACCCAGGACCTGTGGACCTACTGGCTGAGCGTCAGCCCCTACACCAAGTAATTTTCCCTCGCGGCCTTGACCTTTGTCCTGGCCTGGCGTATACTGAACGCTGAACAGAAGCCCTGCGCGGCAGGCACATACCTGCCGCGCAGGGCGCTTTTTACAGGCAGGGCTGAAAGTCAAAGGAGGCTGCAATGGATTACAACAACGATTTTGAGCGTCAGATCGAGGACGCGGAGCGGGAACGGCGGAAAAAGGAGCGGAAGGAGAAGTGGGCCAAACGGGAGAAGAGCTTCTGGCGGGCCTTCCTCTTCACCGAGGACGGCAAGCCCAAGAGCGGCCTTATGGTCTATACCTTCTGTCTCAGTCTGGTGTATGTGCTGCTGTATATTGCGGCCTTCAATTTTTCCATCGAGTGGCTGTCGCCGCTGACGGCCTCCTGGCCGGTATTCGCCGGTAATCTGGTCCAGTCCCTGGCCGCCGGTGCGGCGCTGGTGCTGATCTCCCTGGTGCTCCACCGGCTGCTCACCGACAAGCGCCTGATGCTGGGCTGCCACCTGTGGCTGGCCCTGTATGCGGCGCTGGTGTGCGCGTCGATGCTTTTCATGCTGGGGGACCGGGATGCATTTTCGGCCTTTCTGCACTTCTTCTCCTGGTTCATCCTGGTCCCGGTGCTGCTGGGGCTGGCGGTGACCTATCTGCTGTACCGCCGGGACTACGTGCCCCCCAAGCGGGACGAGGAGGCCCCCTGGAAGAAGTACACCCAGCGCCGGTGAGCCCATGCTGTATCTGCATTTTATCAACGTGGGGGACGGCGACGCCGTTCTTGTGGAGGAGCGGGAGGGCCGCGAGGTCTTCCGCCTGCTGGTGGACGCCGGCCGGCCGGACGTGGGCGTATACCCCGGCTCCCGCCGCCTGACCGCCGCGGCCTACCTGGCGCGGCGGGGCGTCTCCCATCTGAACGCCCTGGTGGTAACCCATCTGCACACGGACCACTTCGGCGGCCTGTCCCCCCTGCTGGAGCAGACCGGGGTGGATACGGTCTACTCCGGTTTTTTCCCCCGTCCGCCCGTCGGCTCTATCGCCCGGACGGGGACGGAGGAAAAGACCGTGAGGGGCCTCATGGACTGTCTGGAGCAGTGGGCCGTCCTGACAAACCGGCTTACAGACTGCCGGGAGGTGGAGGACACCCGCAGTCTGGCGCTGACGCCCCGCCTGCGGGCGGAGCTCATTGTGCCTGACCCGGCGGCCGCCGCCCGGCAGAGGCGGGTCTGGACCGCCCTGCTGTCGGGAGAGGAGCCGGACCGGAACATGGTCTGGTGGTCCTCCAAGTACCGCAACCCCGGCTCCCTCCGGGTGCGGCTGTATTACGCCGGGCGGCGCGTCGAGTTGGCCGGGGACTGCTACGGCGCGGCCTGGGAGGACCAGGCGGAGCGCTGCGACCTCCTCAAGGTTCCCCATCACGGCGACGCTAAGTCCGTCACGCCCCTGCTGCTGGACCGTCTGCGCCCTCTTCACGCCGTTGTCTCCTGCTCGGCGGCGTACAACGCCCGCAAGGATCGCCCCTCCCTCCCGGCGCTGGCGCTGCTGGAGGCCCGGGGGGCGCGGGTATGGTTTACCGACGGCTTTGTCCGGCCCGGATGCGCGCCGGACCTGTGGCCGTCCGTAAACTTTCTCATCCAGCCGGACGGGACCATTCTGTCCCCGGACGGCCTCAACCATTCATCCCTGTTGGAGCGCGAAAGCGCCGGGAGGTCAATATGATTACATCTGTTTTGTTTGACATGGGCGGCACACTGGAGGACATCTATGTGGATGCCCAGTCCGAGTGGGCGGCCATTGAGAAGCTGCGGGACATGCTGTCATCCTGCGGTCTGGACCCCGCCGTGGATAAAGAGGCGCTGAAAGCCCGGGTGGACGCCGGCTGGGTCCGGTATGGCAAGTATCGGGACGCCAGCGACGTGGAGCTGAAGCCCATCCCCATCTGGTGCGACTACGTGCTGGAGGACTTCCACTTCCCCCGGGAGGCACTGGCGCCGCACTGCGAGGAGATCGCCCATATGTGGGAGGTCACCCACTTCCACCGCGCCCTGCGTCCCCGAGTATCGGAGATGCTGGACGGTCTGAAGAGCCTGGGTCTGAAGCTGGGCGTCATCAGCAATACAGCCGCCCTGTATCAAGTGTTCCACACGCTGCGGGAGTACGGCATCCGGGACTATTTCCAGGACGTGACCCTCTCCTCCGTAACCGGGATGCGCAAGCCCGCGCCGGACATCTTCCGCGTGGCCCTGTGCCAGATCCAGAGCGCCCCGGAGGAGTGCGTCTATGTAGGGGACACGATCTCCCGGGACATCATCGGCTCCAAGCGGGCGGGCTTCGCCAAGGCCATCCAGATCTGCTCCCAGCTGACCAAGGAAAAGGACTGCGGCGTCAAGCGCGCCTTCGAGCCCGATTACGTGGTGGAGGATATCTACCAGGTCTACCCCATCCTTCAAGAGCTTGTCCGATAAAAAAACCCGCAGGGTTCGTGAAGAACCCAGCGGGTTTTTTTATGCGTAGAACTCCTTCAGATAGGCCTCCACATCCGCCCTGGTTCCCCGGAATACGCCGGGGGTCTCCATTTTCAGGGACACGCAGGCGGTGGCGTACCGCAGCGCCTCCTCCATGCCTCTCCCGGTGGCCCGCATGGCCAGGTAGGAGCCGAAGGTCGTATCCCCCCTGCCGGTCCGGCCGGAGAGGTTTCTGGCTTTTACCGGGCAGGTGAGCATTTCCCGGCCGTCATAGGCCAGCATCTCGGTGTTGTGGGAGATCAGGATCTCCTTCGCCCCCCAGGCATACAGCTGCTTTGCAGCCTCGGCGCGGTCGGTGCGCCCCGTCAGAATCTCCGCCTCGGCCGCGTCGGTCTTAAAGAAGTCCATATAGGGCAGATACCGCAGCTTATCCGCCCAGTCGTGGAAGGTGAGCTTTCCCCCCTCGTTGTGCCGCAGGAATCCCTGGGCGTCGGCGGATACCATCCCCTTCTCCCGGAGGGCCTCGATAAGCTCGTTGGGGAAGTCCCCGTACAGCAGTCCCGCCAGGTGGTAGAGTTTGCAGTCCACCGGTGGAATCTCCTCTGGGAGGATGGGGCCCGACTGGGCGGGACAGCTGGCGTCCCGACGCTCCCTGTCAGGGGTAAAATAGACGTTTTTCATCAGCGTGGTTTTCTCCGACGGCAGAAGGGCAATGTCCTCCGACGGCATGTGGAACAGTTCGATAATATCTTCATCCGCCGGGGCGATCTTCACCGCGGCAAAGACCTCTGCGCCCGCCGCCCTGGCGGCGGGGGTGCAGAAGGTCACCGCACCCCCGGCGGAACGGTCCTCCACACCCGTGTAGTCGATATTCAGATCCCGCGTGGCGGGACCTATAATCATCAGATCATATGTCTTCATTCAAGCACCTCTTTCTTTTTCGGCCATTCGGGCCGCTCTGACATCGTTTCTAACAGCCTGCCTTTCGCGTGAACGTCCGGGGGCGCGCAGCCCCCGGACCACTGCGGAGATAAATCCTTACCCAAATACGTGGAAATTAACAACCACGGTTGCAAAGACGATGGAAACCATGCTCAAAAGCTTGATAAGAATGTTGATGGCGGGACCGGAGGTGTCCTTGAAGGGGTCGCCGATGGTATCGCCCACAATGGCGGACTTGTCATTCTTACTCCCCTTGCCGCCGTAGTGTCCGGATTCCACGTACTTTTTCGCGTTGTCCCAGCTGCCGCCGGAGTTGGACATAAACACCGCCAGCAGGAAGCCGGAGGCCGTCGCACCGCACAGCAGGCCGATCACCCCGGCCGGCCCCAGCAGCAGCCCGCCCACGATGGGCACACCCACCGCGATCAGCG
Organism: uncultured Oscillospiraceae bacterium; assembly: GCA_910584045.1. Lineage (GTDB taxonomy): Bacteria > Bacillota > Clostridia > Oscillospirales > Oscillospiraceae > Pelethomonas. The sequence continues at coordinate 5,812 of CAJTYO010000006.1, forward strand.
TAGGCACCACCATTTCCTTCAGACTGGCTCTGGTGCACAGATCCACGCACCGGGCGAAATCCGCGTCCTTGGTACCCTCAATGATGCCGGGGATCTCCTTGAACTGCCGCCGGACCTCCAGCACCACGCTGTGGGCGGCCTTGCCCACGCTGCCCATGGTAATGGCCGCAAAGATGAAGGCCAGGCACGCGCCCACAAAGATGCCCACCAGCACCACCGGGTTCATCACGCTCATATCCAGAGCCATCTCCGGGGCCAGGCTCTCCACCTTCTCCACATAGGAGGCGATGAGCGCCAGGGCCGTCAGGGCCGCAGAGCCGATGGCAAAGCCCTTACCGGTGGCCGCCGTGGTATTGCCCAGGGAGTCCAGCGCGTCCGTCCGCTCCCGGACGACGGGGTCCAGACCGCTCATCTGGGCGATGCCGCCGGCGTTGTCGGCCACGGGACCATAGGCGTCCGTGGCCAGGGTGATGCCCAGGGTGGACAACATTCCCACCGCCGCCAGGGCGATGCCATACAGACCCATGGCGTTCCGCGCCCCGTCCTCCAGCCCCAGGCCGGAGACGTAGTAGGCAATCAGGATGCAGCCGCTGACCGTCAGCACCGGCAGCATAGTCGAGCGCATTCCCAGGCTGAGGCCGTCGATGACCAGGGTTGCCGTACCGGTGACGGAGGAGGCCGCCAGATTCTGGGTGGGCACGTAGGTATCGGAGGTGTAGTACTCCGTGAACCGCCCAATCAGCACACCGGAGAACAGTCCCGCCAGAATGGCCACATACAGCCCGATGTAGCTGCTGCCCAGCAGGAACCACACGATGGGGAAAGCCGCCACGGCGATGACGCCGGCGGAGACGTTGGTGCCCCGGCGCAGGGCCTTCAGAAGGGTCAGCTGGTCGGTGGACTCGCCGGTGCGGACCAGCAGGGAGCCAACGATGGAGGCCATCACGCCCACCGCCGCGATGAGCAGAGGCACCGCAAAGGCGCTGAGATCATCCACGGCCTCGATGTACCCGAAGGCGATAACCCCCAGGGAGCAGGAGGAGATCAAAGAGCCCACGTAGGACTCGTACAGGTCCGCCCCCATGCCGGCCACGTCGCCCACGTTGTCGCCCACATTGTCGGCGATGGCGGCGGGGTTCCGGGGGTCGTCCTCGGGGATGCCGGCCTCCACCTTGCCCACCAGATCGGCGCCCACGTCGGCTGCCTTGGTGAAGATGCCGCCGCCCACGCGGGCAAACAGGGCCATGGAGCTGGCGCCCATGCCGAAGGTCAGCATGGCGGCGGTGATGTCGTTCAGAGGAAGATGGAAGACATACTTGAGCAGCAGGTACCACCCGGAGATATCCAGCAGCCCCAGGCCCACCACCGTGAAGCCCATGACCGTCCCCGCGGAGAAGGCCACCTTCAGCCCGGAGTTCAGGCTCTCACGGCAGGCGTTGGCGGTGCGGGCGTTGGAGGCTGTGGCGATCTTCATGCCCACGAAGCCGCTGAGCCCCGAGAAGAAGCCGCCGGTGATAAACGCAAAGGGAACAAACCAGGTCAGAAAGCGCAGGGCCGCCATCAGGCAGAGGATCGCAAACATACACACAAAGAACACCAGGACCACGCTGTATTGCCGCCGCAGGTACGCGTTGGCGCCCTGTCGGATGAAGGAGGAGATCTTCTTCATTCGGTCGGTGCCCTCCGAGAACGAGAGGGCCCGCTTTGCCATAAACACGGCGAACAACAACGCGCAGATGGAGCCGAGGGCAGAAAAAATGATAAAATACTGATTCATGCTTCTTTCTCCTTTTCCCAAAATTTTGATCTATCGCCACCCGCCGGCCGCGCGCCCGACAGGTCAGATCCCTCCGCCCGTCCAATGACAGGCCCTTGTTGTTTCGAACCACTGATGGAGGAGCTTTTCAGCTTCCCGATCAGTGGTTCGAGTAGGGGTTGCGTCTGTGGTTAAATCCGGCTCTTGTCGGAGGTGACAGAGCTGGTATGGGGGTCCGCGCTCAGGTCGGACAGGAATTTATGGAGCCGCTCGTCAGAGTGACGGCCGCCGAAATCCGCCTTGAAGCGGATTTTGAAGCCGGCTTTCACCTCGTCCACGTGGATGCTGTTGAGCAGAGCGTCCGCCTCTCCGGCCAGGGCATGAATCCGCTCCAGCGTCCCTGCCACGTCGGTGCAGGTCACGGAAAAAATGTACAGGGAGTAGCGGTTGTGCAAAATCTTCTTCTGCAGCCACTCAAAGACGATCAGGGTGACCATGATGCACACGCCGCCCACCACCGCCACCATATAGTACCCCCCGCCCACGGCTACGCCCAGGCAGCCTGTGGCCCAGATGCTGGCCGCGGTGGTGAGACCCTTGACGCTGGGTCCCTCCCGCATAATGGTGCCCGCGCCCAGAAAGCCCAGTCCAGTGATGACCTGCGCACTCAGCCGGGCAGGGTCCGGCGTAGCGCCATAGGGGCGGTACTGCCAGAAAATCAGCTGGCTGGTGGTCATCACCGCACAGGCCCCCAGGGCCACCAGCATATGGGTGCGCATACCGGCGGGGCGGTGGGTATACTCCCGCTCCGTGCCGATGACCGCGCCAATCAGCATGGCCAGCATCATGCGCAGGGCGATGTCCAGCGGGCCCAGGGCCAGTCCGCTCACGTCCACTGTCGCTACAGGTGTTGATACCATGGTATATTACCTCCCAAAGGTCATTGCTTCCGCCGGGGCGTCAGGCGGTATACTGCGTCCCTCTGCCCTGCGTCATGCAGGCATAGGCCTTCTCAATCTTGGCGTAGTTGCCGTCCCGGTCCAGGGCGATGCCCCGGCCCACGCCGTCCACAATCCGGCCCCGGCCCAGCTTCTCCAGCTTCTGCTCCAGCGCCCGCAGCAGGGCGGGAGCGGAGCCCGGCTCGGTGCTGCGCCCGTCGAAAATGATGTGGAGATAGATCTCCTCCACGCCCTCCGCCATCTCTGCCAGCATCAGGGCGTAGTCGATGCACCCGTGACTGGACTTCTCCGTGAGATAGCTGAGCAGATGCAGGGGCCTGCCGCTCTCCCGCGCCCTGGCGATGGCCCCCAGGAACACGGGGTTGGTCTTGAAGGACCCGTCCTGAATGGCGCGGTCCATGCGCACATCGTCCTGGGCCACCACCCGGCCCGCGCCCAGATTGGAGTGTCCCGCCTCAGAGTTGCCGGGCTTTCCGGCCTGAAGGCCCACGTCCTCCCCGGAGGCCCGGAGCCGGCTGTTGGGATACTTGGCCAGCAGGGCGTCCCAGGCGGGGGTGTCGGCGGAGAAAATGGCGTCCTTGTCGTCGCCGGAGCCGTAGCCCCAGCCGTCCAGGATGATGAGCATCATCTTCTGATTGGTAACGTCCGCCGTCTCGATGAGGGACGCGCCCGTCATCTCCCCCGGCTGCTCCAGGCCCAGCACGCCCAGAACCGTGGGAGCCACGTCACCCAGCCTGCCATCCCGCAGGGCGATCTCCCGCCCCTGGGGGTCCAAAACGATGAAGGGCACCAGGTTGGTGGTATGGGCCACATGGGGTTTGCCCTCTTTATTATACAGCGTTTCGATATTGCCGTGGTCGGCGGTGACGGCCACCAGGTAGCCGTGCTCCCTGGCGTACTCCGCCGTCCGTCCTACGTACTCGCTGACGGTGGCCGCGGCGGCCAGCTTCGCCTGAGAATTGGCGGTGTGGCCGATGACGTCGCCGTTGGCGAAGTTGGTGAGGATGAAGTCGTAGCCCGCATCCACCGCGCCGCGTACCTTCTCCGCCACCTCCGGCAGACTCAGCTCCGGCTTCTGGTCGAAGGGGACGCCCTTGGGCGAGGGGACGCACACGTCGTCCTCCCCGGGGAAGGGTTGGTTGTAGCCGCCGTTGAAGAAGAAGGTCACATGGGCGTACTTCTCCGACTCGGCGCAGTGGAACTGCCGCAGTCCCGCCTCGCTGATGACCTGCGCCAGGGGCTTCACAACCTTCTCCGGCGCAAAAGCGATGGGCAGATTCTTGAACTTCTCATGGTACATGGTCATGATGACGAAGCCCAGATTCTTCATATACGGCCGGTCGAAGTGCTTGAAATCCGGGTCCACGAAGGCGTCGGTCAGTTCGATCTCCCGCTCGCCCCTGCGGCAGCAGAAGACCACCTGATCCCCGTCCTCAATTTTACCTACCGGCACTCCGCTCTCGCCTACGAGCGCCAGGGGCTCCAGATAGTAGTCGGTCTGTCCGGCCTGATAAGCGGCCTCCACGGCCCTGGCCAGGGCCTCGCCGCCGATATAGTTGGTCATAAATCCCTCTCCTTTTACTTGATTGACGGGAAAATATCCAGCAGCTGGGCAAAATGACTGATAAACCGGTCCGGCCGGTTCTCCTCGGTGACCTCCTGGGGCTTCTTGCCGGGGTACCGCACTCCGATGGTCATTCCCAGTCCCGCCGCCTTGGCCCCCACGATGTCCCGGGCCAGATTGTCCCCCACATAACACGTCCGCCGGGGGTCGGCCCCACACTGGGCCAGGGCGTAGTAGTAGATGGCGGGATGGGGCTTTCGGATGAGGCACACGGAGGACTGCTGCACTGTCTTAAAATAGGGGCGCAGCCCGTCCCGGTCCAGCCACTCGTCCACCTCCTCGGTGCCCACCAGGTCGCTGACGATGCCCAGGGTATAGCCTCTGGCGTACAGCTCCTTGACGGTCTCAATGCCGCCCTCGGTGACCACCCGCTCCCCCTTGGTCCTGCGGTAGGCGTAGGTCATCTCGTCCGCCGCCGCCTCCACCCGCGCCCGGGGGAAGTCATAGGCAAGCCAGCGCGTCCACAGCTCCTTCACAGGGGCCTCGCAGTAGAAGGTCAGAGCCCACTCCCGGTACTTGTCGTACCGGGGCTCGATGATGTTTTTATAGAACTCGACAGGGTCCTCCTCCACCCCCAGCAGGCGGGTGATGGTCTCCTTGGCCTCTCTCTGATAGGCCTCGTCCTTCCGGATCACCCGGAAGGTGTCCCCCAGGTCCACGAAAATAGTATCAATCTGTTTTTCCATATGTACCCAGCCTCTTTCCTTTACTGCAAAATGGGAAGGTCGAGGATCTCCGGGAACTGGTGGACAATATAGTCCGGCCGGTTCTCGTCGGTGATGGTCTTCTTTGCCAGCTTCTCCGGGCTGATGAACAGGATGTTGGCCCCTATGCCCGCCGCCTTGGCCCCGGTGATGTCCCGGCCCAGGTTGTCGGCCACGCTGACGCACTCCTCCGGCGCCAGGCCCAGCTCCTCACAGCCCATGTGGTAGATCCGGGGGTCCGGCTTGCGAATGCGGCACACGGAGGAGAGGACCACTGCGTCAAAATACTGGGTCAGTCCGTCCTCCTGAAGCCAGTCGGGGATCTCGTTCTCCCCGATCAGGTTGGAGATGATCCCCAGCCGGTAGCCCCGGCCGTACAGCCCACGGATCACCTGCAGACCGCCGGGCACTACGCGCCGCAGTCCCTTTGCCTGCCGGTACTGGTACGTCAGCTCGTGGCACACCTCCCGCAGCCGGCCCTTGTCCAGCTCCGGCAGCAGCCACTCGTTCCACAGCTCGAAGTCCCCGGCCTCCCGGTTCTCCGTCAGAGCCCAGTCCCGGTAAGGCGCGTACCGCTCCTCCACCATGTCGATGAAGGCCCGCACATCCGTATAACCGGCCAGCTCGGCCATGCGGGCCTTGGCCCGCTCCTGGTGCTCGGGGGCCTTATCACAGATGCGCAGCGTCCCGCCCAGGTCGAAAAATACGCCCTTGATCTTCCCCATGGCCTCAGCTCCTGGGGGGGAACAGGTCCAACAGCTCCCGGATGGCCTTGATCCGGTAGTCGGGCATCACGGTGGGGGCCTTCCCCTCCCGGTCGGCGGTGCCCGCGTCCTCATAGAGGATCATGCTGCCGTAGCCTGCGTCCACCGCGCCCTCCACATCACGCACCGGGTTGTCGCCCACATAGGCGCAGTTCTCCGGCGCGGAGCCGATGCACCGGGAAGCCAGCAGATAGATGGCCGGGTCCGGTTTCCTAAGCCGCACCTTGGATGAGAGAATGACCGTGGTAAAACAGTCCGCCACCTGGTCGTGGCACATCCAGTCAGGGATCTCCGTCTCGGTGATGGTATTGGCGATAATGCCCAGCTTGTAGCCCCGGCGCTTGAGCTCCCGCAGAGTCTCCTTCACGTCGTCATGGGGCACCCGCCGCCCATCGTGGTCCCGCCACAGCCGGGTTAGCCGGGCCGCGTTGGGCGCGATCCGCTCTGCCGGATAGTCCGGCAGGAGGTATTGCAGCCACAGCTCCATCTCCGATACATCCAGCAGCGTATCCTTGGCCCACTTCCGGTAGGCCTTCCAGTTCTCGGTCAGCTTGCCGAAGAACACGTCGTGGGGCTCCTGCGCCTCCACCAGCTCCATCAGCGCCTTGTCCGCCGCCGCGGCAAAGGCCTCGTCCTCCACCACGAAACGGAGCGTGGCGCCCACGTCAAAGAAAATGGTGTCAATATTGCGGTTCATTTCTTCCTTCCTCCTCCATTGCGCTGTGTTTACGGTCTCATAAGCCCTATTTTCCGGCGTTCTCCCTGCGGATAATGCCGGGGATCTCCTCCAGTCCCTCGATCAGATAGTCGGGCCGCAGTCCGCTGTTCTCCAGTCCCACGTCCCGTTTGGCCGCGCCGGGGTTCTTAATCTGAATCATCAGCCGCCACCCGGCGTTCCGGGTCCCCCGAACGTCCCGGGATAGGGTGTCGCCCACGTAGGCCAGCTCCGCCGGCGGCAGCCCCAGCCGCCCCTCCGCCACCCGGAAAATGTCCGGCGAGGGCTTGCGGATACCGGTCTCGCTGGATAGGACAATGCAGTCCATGTACCCCTTCACGCCGTACTCCTCCAGGAAGTGGGGCGCTACGGACAGAGAGATGATGTTGCTGATGAGCCCCAGCTTCATGCCCTGGCTCCGCAGCGCGTCGAAGGTCTCCCGTATGTACGGCCGCCGCATCACCCGCACCCGCTCGTAGTCGTAGAGGAAGCTCAGCTCCTCGGCCATGGGCTCCAGCCGCTCCCGACCGACGGCCCAGTCCCGCAGATACCAATCGCTCCAGATTTCCGCCGGCGGCAGCTCCCGCAGGTCCTTCTCAGAGCGGCGCTTGTAGTCCTCGCTGTTTTCATGGAGCCGTTTCGCCAGCTCCTCCGGCTCCGCGTCCAGATGGACGCCGTAATCCGACAGCCGCTCCAGCAGACGCCGGGCGAACCACACATCCCGCCCCTGGGGAGAATCGGCGGTGTGCAGCGTGCCGCCCAGATCAAATAAAACGCCCCGGATCATCTCCTCGCCCCCTTGTCGGCGCAAGCCCTTCGAGATTCAAACGTTTCCGCTCTTTGTGTTGATGAGATTGTACCGTATTTTTTTGAATTTGTCAACATAAATTCCGCATTATAGGAGCAGAGCCAGTCAAAGTAGTTCAAAAATGCACTCTAACCTTTTGAATCCCGGTAATTCTGAATCTGTTTCCGATTTCTTTCCCGGAAAACGGGCGGCAGATTCCCACTCAGGCAACAACGCCTCCTGTTTTTTCGTCTATTTGACGAATAATACCACTAATGAACTGTGCATAAATACAGAAAATGTAAAAAGCAGAGGAAATCGCCCTTGCATTTTTGTGCGATAAGCATTACAATAAATTTACGGAAAATGATTCGGAATATTTTCGTAACGGAGGCCATCTTATGAAAAATGTGACGATCAAAGATGTCGCAAAAGCGGCCGGCGTATCCTATTCAACCGTCTCCCGCGCCCTTTCGGGCAGCCCGGAGATCAGCGTGGACACCCGTGAACGCATCCTCCAGGTCTGCAAGGAGATGAACTATACCGCCAATACCGTGGCCCGGGCCATGGTGATGAAGAGCACCAAACTGCTGGGTCTGATCCTGACGGGGGTGAACAACCCCTTTATGTCGGAGCTGGCCTACCACATCGACCGGCAGGCCCGGGCCAGGGGGTATAACATTATCTTGTGCAACTCCTCCCGGGACCTGGAGCAGGAGCGGGAGCTCTTTGAGCTGATGATCGGCCGGCAGGTGGACGGCGTCATTTTGGTGCCCTCCGGGCCGGAGAGCTACGAAAACCTGCGCCCCTATCTCTCCCGCCTGCCCACCGTGTTTGTGGGCGAGAACCTGCGGGAGGTGCCGGAGAGCTATGTGTCCGTAGACAACTACCGGGGGGCCTATCTGGGGGTGGAGTACCTGCACCGGCTGGGCCACCGGGAAATCCTCTACTTCGGCCGCCGCCGGGGCAGCACCACCCACCAGCTGCGGGCGGAGGGCTACGCCGCCGCCTGTCAGGAGCTGGGCCTGACGCCCCAGTACTGCAACAACACCTTCCCCCTGACCTCTATCAAGTACGGCTATCAGCTGGCCAAGCAGCTGTTCGCTCAGGAGCGGAAATTCACCGCCATCTTCGCGGCCACCGACACCAACGCCCTGGGCATTATGGGGGCGGCGGAGGACAACCATATCCGCATCCCGGAGGACGTGTCCCTGCTGGGCTTCGACAACATTCGGTACAGCAGTCTGCCAAGGATTAACCTGACCACCATCGAGCAGCCCATGAAGATGCTGGCCTCGGTGGCGGTGGACAGCCTGCTGGACAAGGTGCAGAGCGAGCTGGCGGGCTACACCCACCGCATTCTCACGCCCACGCTCATCGAGCGCTCCTCCTGCCGGGCCATATAGAAAGGACAACATATGCCGCCGCTTTGCGTCATTGCCGGGGCCATGGAGCCCGGCCCTATTGCCCCGCTGCCGGAGAACGCTCTGCTCATCGCCGCCGACGGCGGTCTGGAGCACCTGCGCCGCCGGGGACTCACTCCGCATCTGATCGTGGGGGACTTCGACTCCCTGGACCATGTCCCCCGGGGGGACAACGTCATCCGCCACCCGGTGGAGAAGGACGACACGGACGCCATGCTGGCCGTCAAGACCGGCCTGGAGCGGGGATACGAGACCTTTGTGCTGTACGGCTGCCTGGGCGGGCGGCTGGACCACGCATACGCCAATCTCCAGGCCCTGGTCTACCTGGCCGCCCGGGGGGCCGCCGGCTGGTTGCTGGGGGAGAACCTGGCGGTCACAGCCGTCCGCTGCGGACGGCTGGACTTCGCCCCCGGCCGCGAGGGAACGATCTCCGTCTTCTGCCCCGACGGCGAGGCCCGAGGCGTAACCCTCGCGGGGCTGTACTACCCCCTCCGGGACGCGGTGCTCACCAGCGCCTTCCCCCTGGGCGTCAGCAACCGTTTTACCGGCGGCCCCGCCTCCGTCTCCGTAGAGGAGGGAACGCTGCTGGTGATGTGGGACCAGCCAGACGGGACGCTGCCGGAGCAGCTGGCCGCGTCGGAAAAATGTGAATAAACGGAAAGGAGCCGTTCCGCCATGGTATTTCAACGCGTCAAGGTCGTCCACCCCCAGGGGCTGCATATGCGCCCCGCCCAGCTGTTCGTGACGGAGATGAGCAAGTTTGACTGCGCCGTCACTGTCGTCGCCAACGGCAAATCCGTTAACGCAAAGAGCATTCTCTACCTCATGGCCGCCTGCATCAAGCAGGGCGCGGAGATCGAGATCCGCTGCGATGGCCCCCAGGAGGCGGAGGCCCTCGCAGCCGCCGTACAGCTGGTGGAGTCCGGTGCGGACAGTAATTGAAAGGAGATCACCCCTATGGAGCTTACCCTTCTGACCACCCGGGGCGCCGGGCCGGCGGTCCGGGTGCGCGTCCCCTTCGCCCCCGACGGCGGGGCGGAAAACCAGGTGGTAAACCTGTACCCGGAGATGACCTTTGAAACCCTGGAGGGCTTTGGCGGCGCTGTCACGGACGCCGCCGGGTATGTCTACTCCCTGATGGACGAGGCGCAGAAAAAGGAGTTGCTGGAGACCTATTTCTCTCCGGAGCGGATGAACTATGGTCTGATACGGGTCCACATGGACAGCTGCGATTTCTCCGTGGACATGTACGAGGCAGACTCCGATCCGTCGGACCGGGCTTTGGAGCGCTTCTCTTTCGAGCGGACAGAGAAGTACATTCTGCCCATGCTGGCCGACGCCCAGCGCTCGGCGGGGCGGAAGCTGGAGCTGATGCTGTCACCCTGGTCCCCGCCGGCGTTCATGAAAACCAACAATCAGCGGACCAACGGCGGCAAGCTGAAGCCGGAGTACGGTGAGGCCTGGGCGGACTACATCTGCCGGTACATCCAGGAGTTCCGGCAGCGGGGCTATACCGTCCGGCGCATCTCCCTGCAAAACGAGCCCAAGGCGGTGCAGACCTGGGACTCCTGCGTCTTCACCGCCCAGGAGGAGAAGGCGTTCCTCCGGGACTGCATGGCCCCGGCCATGAGGAGGCACGGTCTGGAGGATGTGGAAGTCTTCATCTGGGACCACAACAAGGAGCGGGTCTATGAGCGGATGCGGGACATCATCGATGAGGAGACCGCCCCCCTGGTGGCCGGCGCTGCCTTCCACTGGTACAGCGGCGACCACTTCGAGGCCCTGGATCTGGTCCGCCGCCGGTTCCCGGACAAGAGGCTCATCATCTCCGAGAGCTGCATCGAGTTCAGCAAATTCGGCGGCGAGGACGCAGCAAAGAGCGCCATGCGCCTGTCCCACGAGATCATTGGCGACCTGAACCACGGCATGACCGCGTTCTACGACTGGAACCTGCTGCTGGACGAGACGGGCGGACCAAACCATGTGGGCAACCTGTGTCTGTCCCCGTTTTTGTACGACCGGCGGGAGAAAAAGCTGATCCCCCAGCTGCTGGCGCGGCACTTCGAGCACTTCTCCCACTATCTGCTCCCCGGCTCCGTGCGCATTGGCTGGAGCCGGTATACCGACGGGCTGGACGTGACCGCCTGGCGGCGGCCCGACGGAGCGCTGGCGGTGATCCTGCTCAACCGGACGGAGGATGAGCTGCCGGTGTGCCTGCGGCTGGCGGACGAGGCCGCTGTGTTTGCGGTCCCCGCCGGGGCGATCGTTACGGGGATCGCAGAATAAAGCTCCCGGCTGCGGGGACGATTACCGGCGCCGCCCGGAGTCCCCCTTAAGGGCGATGTGATCCTGGCCGACTGGGCGTCAGGCGCTTCCATGACGATTGTTCGTCTGGGCGATTGAGCGCGGCCATTTTTAGGAATTGATAGATAATTATATGGTGACTCCCACCGGCAAAGCCGGTGGGAGTTCCTTGATGGTTTTAACACACTCTTTGCCGGACGACATAGGCGGAAATACAGTTATCGTCATCCAACTTCCCCGTCAGGTTGGTCAGGTCAAAGCGCTATGACATCCATCGCTGCCTGCTCCACGCACAGCGGCGTTTTAGAGCCCAACACCAGAGACAGTGACGCTTCCCATCCGCAGCCCACCCGGGGATGCAGCACGGCGATATGCTGTAAGGTCTGGGGGCCGTGCGTCAAATGCTCCACAGAAAAACGCAGCGGGGAGACGTCGGCAAATGCCCCGCAGGGCGACTGCCGGAGAAGAATTGTCCCCGTTCCCTCCGCCGGGGACTTGGCGCAGACGTTCAGTGTGTACTGGACCATATAGATCCTGCTGGGTATTAACTGAATCTGTGCGGGGGTACGCGGGTCCCAGCAGACGTCCGTTCCCGTGCGGTTCTGCAGCCTCCAGGGCAGCCGGCATTCCTGATTCCACAGCATTCTCTCCCGCTGTACCGTCAGATGCAAGGCGCTCTTTTCACAGGGCGGCGCTTTACAGGGCACCGGATGAGACGGCGGACATGGAGCCGTACAGGGCGGCGGACAGGGGGACGGGTGCTGCGGTGGGCAGGATTCCGGCCCGCAGACCGGTGGGAACGGACAGAACTCCAGCACCCGGTCCAGCTTGTTTTTCAACAGCATCTGGTTTTGGGACACTGCCTCAACAAGAGCGGTGACGCTTTTGTTGACAGCCAGCACATCCTGTGGACAGGCGCATGAGCCCGCCCCTGGCAGGGTCCCCAGGATAAATTGCAGTTTTTCGCCCTCAGCGTTGAGGATATGGCTCAGGGCAAGCTCCTCCATAGCGATGGACGCAATAATCATGGTCAGAGCTTCCTCCCGGCTCATATCCGCCCCGTTGGGGGGAAAGGAAGGCATAGACATATTCAAAACTCCATAGATCACCCTGGCAGGCGCCAGGATTGAGATGTGCGGCAGGATATCCATGCCGCCATTCTACCCTATGATAGTCGCGGCAATTCGGTTCCACCAGGGATTATCAGGGGCGGACTACAAAAAATATAAAACTATTCTCCAAGCTAAACGCCGGATTGCGGAAAATCAGAAATTTGCCGCAAAGGGGGCAGGAGATAGGGAAATTGGTGATTTTGGCGAAACAGAGGCCAAACAATACCGCCAACAACAAAAGAGGCTGAGTCCTGCGGAAACCGCGATGGTAGTTCAGGGATATCAATCCGGCAAAACTACCTATCAGCTGGCAGGAGAGTTTGACTGCCATCATCAAACTATAAGCAATGTCTTAAAGCGTCATAATATAAAAGTGGATAAACGCAAAGCGCAGAAGAAACTTAATGCCGATGTAGTGGTTGCTATGTATATAGATGGACATTCTTCAACAGAAATCGGGAAACGGTTTGACGTAAGCCCACAGGTGGTTCTGCGGTGCTTGCGCAACCATGGGGTAGAAATCCGTAGCCGGGGAAATCAAGCGCACAGCACAAGGATATAAGACAAAAGCGACCAGCCGAGGATGGCTGGTCGCTTTTAGGTGAGGGATTTACTTCCTCAGATAGTTCATGAGCATCTGCGCCACCTGAGCGCGGGTGGCCTGTCCCCGTGGGTCGAGGATGCCGCCGCCCTTGCCGTTAATGATACCGTTCTCGGTTGCCCAGCACAGAGCATCCAAAGCATAGGCGCTTACCTCGTCCACATCGTTAAAATGTAGTTCTTTGCTGGTAGCGGCGGGTTCTCCGGCATAGCGCCAGAGCATGACCGCCAACTGTTCACGGGTGATGTGGTCGTTGGGACCAAATAGCCCATTACCATAGCCGGAAACGATACCTCGCGCCGCCGCCCAAGCAACCGCCTCAGAATGCCAAGCGTCGGAGGTTACATCAGCAAAGGCGCTACCGGACGAAACAGGTCGTCCTTCTTTGTTGTAGAGTATCTGCGTCAGCATCGCACGGGAGAGATTAGCGTTAGGAGCGAACGTGTTGTTGCCGTAGCCATTCATAAGACCGTTCTCGTAGACAAAGCGCACCGCATCATAATACCACTCATTCTCGGAAACGTCAGTAAAGGGGCTGTCCCATGGAGTTTCCAGCTCACTGGGTTGGATAGGCTGGAAAACGACATTCAAAGTAACCTCTCCGCCGGGCATGATGAAAGTGTATTTATTATCTCCCTTACCAGTCAATGAGAGAACTTTACCGTTGCTGTCTGTAGCAGTCAGGGAGATAAGTTCGTAGCCAGCAGTAGGCGCAGCAGTGATAGTAACGGTTGTGTCTCTGGTAGCAGATTTAGGGCTGACAGCTACAGTGCCGCCAGACACCGTGGGGATAGTGATGTTGTAGGTCGTGGAGGAATATCCACCGCCACTGGAATCTCCACTAGAGGGGGAACTGCCACTACTGGTGCCAACGAATGTCCACTGCGCATAGAGCGTAATGCTTTTGGTAAACACAGAGGCTGCGGTGACTTGCGTCCCGCTGCTGGGAGCCGTAAACCAGCCGTTGAAAGTGTAACCATTTCGGGATGGCGTGGGCAAGCTGGGCAGTTTCCCATTGGCATCGGTGGTCAGGCTGGCGGGGTTCACGGTGCCACCATTGGCGTTAAAGGTGATGGTATAGGCAGCGTCGGGTGTATCGGGAGTGGTGATTGAGATCTCGGTACCCTTGCCGTCTGAGAGAACTTCTTTTTGTGGCTTATTGTCCTCATCCACCACATACAAAGGAACCCGCGATACATCTGTGCCAATTCCCGTGATTTCCTCCACATTTGCGACGCTAAGCATCTGTTTGCCATCGACAAGGGCAACATTGGAGAAAGATTTTTCTGACAGGATTTCATTGAGGCCAACATCTACTGTCTGGACGATATATTCCATCGTTCCACTGTCCGTTGCGGTGAGATGGATCTCTAGCGGATTATCACCTTGGACGAATATAGCCTTTTTATCTCCGTCTTCAAAAATGATGACTTCGCCAAATATTGAATCATAATAGTTTGCTACTCCGCCTATGACCGAAGCGACCGGCTTCCCGCCATCATCTGTAATGAGCACATCGACCGGACAGCAAACACCGAACAGCTTGCCGATAGTCTGTAATTGGGTCGCAGAGAGAGTTAGATTTCTCGCTTCCCATGTTTTGAAAGAGCTGAACGCTGGTTCTGGTTCTTTTTTCAAATAGTTCAGATACACTTCCTGGCCATGCGCGGAAAACGACAAATCTAAAGTAGTTTTGTCAAGGCTGCTCCAATCCTCCGAAAACCAGCGGCTTTGACCGAACTTGCCCCAAGACGATCCGGGAATCGCAGCAGCGACAATTGATCCAAGCACTCCCGGTATAACGGAGACAGGGTCAGACGTATTGCCAATATTAAAAATGTTATTATGCTCGCCCATCCAGTTCCAGCCGGTAGGAAGACCAGTTGCGACATCGGGGCAGGCGAAGTTATATCCATATACATTCTCTTGGGCTACACCCGCATTGAATAATTTGACTTCAAGTAAGTTTGCCGCTGCTGCGCCTCGGCTGTGGCCTGTAACGACAAAAATCGTGTTGGACAAGTCATTGTCAACAAAACGGTTAAGATCTCTATATACTTTGTCAGCGGCTGATTCAAAACCAGCGTGCCAGAAACAACCCGCGACAGCGTTACCCATAGCGAAATTACTTAACCAATCCAGGTTGGATGAGGAGCCCCTTATTGTAACAAGAACGAGATTTTTCCCATCTGACATCGTCTTTTTGCCAATTGCGTAGGCAATATCATCGCTCCAATCTCCAGGGATATAATGGGTGAGAATGTCGCCATTACGAAATCCCAAGTTCTTCATAGACTCAGTTATGTTGCTCTCGTTATATGCCGCACACGACAGAGCAATTAACATATGAGAAAGTGTGGGATTGTATGTAGTGGACGTTGTTTGAGAAATATAATAGTCCAAGTTGTGCTCAAATGGTTCGACAGCCCCGTTCCCATAATAAATATTTGTATAGCCTAAAGTTTCGCTTATCAACTCAAACGGGATGTCGTTTTCTTGCGCGAATTGGTGTGCAACAGAGTCTTTATAGCATCGAATAAGCAGATTTTGACAGCCATAAAAGGCATCAGCGCCAATTTCTGTAACGTTCCTGCCTAAAGTAACTTTCTCCAAGGCGGTGTTTTGAAATGCTGCCGAACCAATGCTTCTTAGCTCGGAAGGAACATCAAAAGCTATCAGGCTGGAGCAATTACGGAAAGTTCCTTCACCTACTGACGTAAAAGCAGCCCCATTACTGAGAAATCCAACAGACTGTAAAGATGCACACCCGTCAAACGCATAAGAATCAACGCCAGAAACGTAGTCGAAAACAACGGTTTCCAAACCGCTATATCCCTTGAAAGAGTTTGCTGTAAGACGGAGCCGCTTGTCAGGCTGGCCTCGGATGACTATCTTGCGGATAATGGACTTAGGGATATTATAAGGGGCAAGTTCCCAGGGGAATCCTTGGTTGCTGGCTTCGTTATAAAGATATAACTCCTCATTCGTGTTGGTGCTGTTCACGGTAATTTCAACGCTACCATTTTGGGGAGTGCCACCGCTGCCAGTCTGATAATCGCAGCTCCAGCGAATACTCCATCCCTCGCCGGAACGCAAAATGCCGCTGATAGTCTCTTTTTTGACATCATCTGGACCCGTGCTGTTGTAGTGGATGGTGTCATTGGGCAGAACATTACCTGCTCCTCGGATGGCATCCCAATCAATTTTACTTCCAGCATAGTAGACATCAGTCAAGCTGTTACAACCATAAAACGCAAAACTATCAATCTGAGTCACGCTGGAAGGGATATTTACACTGGTCAGGCTGCTGCAGTCGCTGAATGCATTACCTCCAATGTAGATAACACCGTCCGGGATATTTACACTGGTCAGGCTACTACAATCAGAAAATGCCAAATTTTCAATAGCTTTGATGCCAGACTGGATACTCACGCTGGTCAGGCCGCTACCACTGAACATATTGGGTGTAATGTTGGTGACGCTACTCGGAATAGTGATGTTGGTTAGGCTGCTACACTGATAGAATGCCGCCTGCCCAATGCTCGTAACGCTGTCCGGGATATTTACACTGGTCAGATTATAGCAATGAGAGAACGCCAGTGATCCAATGTTAGTGACGCCGTCCGGGATGCTTACGTTGGTTAGACTATGACACTCTGCGAATGCATTCGTTCCAATGCTGGTAACGCCTGATGGGATAGTCACACCAGTCAAGCTACCGCAGTCCTGGAACGCACCATCTCCAATGCTGGTAACGCCAGACGGGATAGTCACATCGCCGCCGCTGCCATTATATTTGGTCAGGACACCGTCTTCAATGGTAAAATCACTATCCGTCGCCCACGCCGTTCCAGGCAACAACGCCAACACCATACAGAGTGCCAGCAGGGTTGAGAGCAATCGTTTTTTCACAAAAAATCAACCTCCAATTTTTAATGTGCTTGACCAAGAACGGTCTGCGGTTTGCGGTGGGTGGTGGCAGAAACTCCCCCGCCCATCAAGATGTAACAGAATTATAGGTCGGTTACATCCTGACGGTTCCAAGCTCCCCTCGCGCTACCATATAGGATGCCCGTTTCCAGATTTTTTAGTGGGAACCTGTGAAAAAGGCTTGAAACTAGGCGCTCTGAGTGCTAAAATAGGTATCACTTCTATAAAAATGTTACAAAGCCCCCTCGCTCGGAGATGCGCTATACTGTAACGCATCTAAACGAGGAGGCTATTATTATGGCAGCAACAGAACCTGTTCGGGATAAAAATCAGTTAAAGGCACTCAGCGAATACTTTTTGAAGCGGGGACAACTTCGCAATTATGTGCTGGTGGTGCTAGGAGCGCACACTGCACTCCGAATCAGCGACCTGCTCCGGCTACGGTGGGCGGACGTGTATGATGAGGAGCGGCAGGACTTTCGCGCCCATGTTACAATCACCGAGAAGAAAACCGGAAAAACCAAAACTATCGCTTTGAATAAGCACGCTGTGAATGCGCTACGCCTCTATTTCCCGCATCGGCGGGGCGAGTTCATTTTTGTGAGCAACCGGAAGAACGGCAAGGCCATCAGCCGGATTCAGGCGTGGCGCATCATTCATGGGGCAGTGTTGGCGGTCGGCATCGCGGGGAAAATTGCTTGCCACAGCCTTCGTAAGACTTGGGGGTATCATGCCTGGACGAGCAAGGCTGTTTCGCCGGTGGTCATTATGGACATTTATAACCACAGCAGTTATGAGGTAACACGACGATACCTTGGTGTGGCGCAAGATGATTTGGACAGGGCATATTTAGGGATGGAATTGTTTTCGCCAAGTTTATGAAACTCATGATATAATCAAATTAGCTAAATATCCACATTCAAAATTTATACAAGTTCAAGTTTTTAGGACGAAAATGCGACCATATGTAGCAGATTGGGTTCTAAAGACTTGATTTGTGGATGTTTAGCGACTAACATATGGTCGCTTTTTTGATTAGGCGATTAAACGAAGGCATCATCAATGGAGCAAAACAACAATTTTCCAAACGGACAGCCTATCCAGTTGAACGCAGCACCCCAAACACAATCACCAGCCAATCATATTTTGCGAAATATACACTGGCAAAACATAGTGTGTTTCGTATGCAATGTTCTTACTTTTTTGTGTATATGCTGTCTTTATGATTTAGGAATGTGGATTTCTTGCCTATCGTTGCTATTGGCGGCAATTCTGTTCAAAAATGCCCTGACAATTCGCTTTTTCTATAAGATTCCGTTTCGATTGTCCTATGTCGTAGCCATTATCAATATTCTACTTGCTATGATTATGATAATTCTTTGCGGGAATTATTATGGACTGCTCCTTGCACCGGTTTGTTTCCCATTGGTTTTGATGGCTGTCGTTTCGAAAAAGCGGCAATTACAACTAAGCACCCTCAAAACCTGTATGCCGCAAGATGAATACACGCGAATTATGACGATAGAGGAGCAGAAAAAGCTGTCCACCACTATGGTGATATTGCTGGTTGCGGGATTTACCAACGATGTCCTCATATCGTATTGTTTTTTTCAAGGTCTGCCCGCAATTATAACGCCGTTATATGTGGGAGCCACCGCTGCTGCTTTTACAGTTCTGTTCTTCTTCCTAACAGTCAGTTCTGCAGTTGGTATTGTTTTCGCAGGGTATGCCATCTTGACCCTTAAAAAGATGCGGAAGCAGCAGATTTTAAAACCAAAAGGTTTGCGCATCCTAGGCTATAGCAGCATCGTTGCAAACTTTATTCCGTTGCTTCTGTTTGTAATATTGGTGGGGATATTTGTTATTGTCTGATAATTAGATGTGTCTGTTTGATATAGTATGATTGCGCAACATGCGATTGAGGGTTTCTAGAATAGCACCCTAATCTTCCAAATGGTATAATGTTTTTGTGGGGATAGAATCCCATGGGCATCAAAGTTTGGCTTTTGAGAACCTTCTCCAGCCTAGCTGAACGCTCTTCTCGGAGATCGTGAAGTTCTCTGAGAGTTGTTTTTGAATCAATAACTTCTCAGACTAGAAAATTCGTCTGTGCTATGGCACAGATGGATAAAAGAAACTTCTCTTGGGTTTGTTCTATTTCTTTTCACCCAGGTCGTTAGTGAAGTCGTGACGGAGTAGGGGCGGCTACGTCAATCAGGATACCACCTACCTGTTCAACAACGCCGGTCGCAACGGCAACTACTGGTCATCTACTCCGAACTCTAACACCAGCAACGCCTACAACCTCAACTTCAACGACACCAGCAGCATCAATCCGTCCAACAACAGCAATCGGTACAACGGTCGCTCCGTTCGCTGCCCTCACTGTGCCCGATCTCCGTTCCAGAACATCATATCATCAAAAACAGAGTGCAGGAAACACTTTCAAGGTGCCTCCTGCTCTATTGCGCTTATTTTGTCACGCGCACAGTGGCGTAATCTTGAAGAGTAACACCATTGGCGCTAACCTGCGACCAGTTGACAAGGCCGGTTACTCCGTCTGCTAGATTTACATCAACTACACGCACCCTAAAACGGATATAGGCGTTAGCATTAGGGCCATAGGTGCCAATACCAATACCGCTCGCAACAAGGTCATTTTGATCCATTGGGACACCTTCTGGATACTTTGTGTTATATATTATGGTCGATCCAGGGACATACCCAAGATTTGCTGGCAATATGTCCCGCACAGCTACATTTATATGTTCATTTTCGCTGGTGTTTCGGTATTCAAACTGTATTTCCAGTTCGTCACCGACTTTAGCGTCAACGTAATTATGCCATTCGGTGTCGCCAGCAATGCGGATTTTCTGACTGACAGTAAACTCGGGAATAAAATCATCAAGTTGAATATCATGGCCGGGTCCGCTATTGGAGTCGGGAAAGATATTGTGTCCGGGTCCACTGTTGTCGTGGGTGTCGTAAGTGGAATTATTGTTGGGCAAATCAAAGTCAACAGAAACCGTTTTTGTTACCATTGCCCCATTTTCCCCCTTAATGGTAATGTCGGTAGTCTGGACTCCGCCAACTGGGTGGCTCACAGCAGCTTGGAGCATTCCATTGTGCTCCCCAACCGCTACTACACTTGGGTCTGAACTAACGTAGCTAAAAACTGAGCCAGAAGGCTTATCAAGAGAATCTGCCACGACAAGACTATAGTATGTGTTTGGGGACATGATAATATCGCCATTTACGACAGTAATCGATTCAACAAAGAAAGTATCGCCTGTTGAAGGAGTTGATGATGGGAAACATCGTAGTAGGAGCACGGCCACTATTGCTACAGCAACAGCAGGCAAAGATGTCTTTTTAATATTTTTCCAGTTGATGTTTACTATTGGACTTATCGAAATCGGCCCTATATGTATTCCTTCATGTGGCTGTGGGTCTGGTGGTGAAACGGGCGCACCTGGCTGCGTCTTCGCTTCCGAACAGGTATCTTTTTGCTCTTCAGCAGCGTTGGAGTCATCCTCTGGTGAAAGGTCATCGCTTTCGTCAACCCCTACGGACATGTCATCATCTTCGGGTTCTTCGTGCTCCACCGGTTTGTCTTTTTGCAAAATGTAACTTGGCTGCGGTATGGCGATAGAGCTGATGCGGCTTTTTACATATTTTTCAATGCCGCCCTCTTTTTGGGCCTGCTCGACTAGGTATTTAGCCAAAGAGGTTATCCGGACGTCCTCCGCTCTGCGCAGATTTTGCTCAAGTTTTCTCTTTTGATCATCTGTTGCGTCGGAATAATCATCGACAGGTTGTTTGCGCGGATGGGTCTGTAAATAATTGCTTTTAGCAAGGTATTTTTTCCGACGATCACCAATCGACATAATTTCAGTATAATGGTAGCATTGTAATAACCCGAATGCCATTAGCAGCACATCTGCATCTCTGGAATTATCAAAATGCTCCGCTATTGCCCTAATCAACAGAGCATCAAATTGTTTTGTGGAAATGGAACTGTTTTGGAGTCCAAGATATTTCAGCGCCTGATTTGCGCAATGTTTACGGCTATGTTTACTCTGGTCTCTAATCTTAATCAGCTTTGTTGTGAGTATGCCTATGTTAATTATGCCCACGTCGCCCCATCCCCATTTGGCAAAAGATGTCTATAGTATAACAGATTTTCTCTCTGTTGCAAAGGAAAAGCTGCGGGACACCCGCAGCTTTTTGATGTGTTTTGTGGTTTGGTAAATTGTGGCTATAGGTTGACAGGAGATTTTTTGAGAAAACGGCAGGTGGGTAATCAACGGTATTCTGTCACATAGATGTATTTCCGGTGTCCGCTCGGTTTGTCTGGCTCATCGTGGCGCGGAGTAAAGACAAACTTGCGTTTTCCATAGGCGTCCTGTTCAATGACTTCTAAATAATGGTCTTCCTCGGCGTCTTCTTCATCGGTGGACATCTCTACCAGATAGGTATCAACACCACTACCATCCGCTCGGTCAACCTCGAACATGAACTTAAGCCAAGGCGTCCATTTCACATAGAGATCTTCTTCCTGGCCTGTCTCGCGGTCAAAGAACGCCATTTTAATGAGAATGTCGTCGATTTGAACAACGCCTAGCACCCAGTTGGGAAGTTCACCACGCAGAATCCGAACATAGTTGGACTTAAACGAACGATGGAGCGACAGTGTAGCGGATTTAACTTCCGAATCACCCTCATAAAAATCACATGTTTCGACGCAACTGGCAATGTCGGCTACGATTTTTCCGCATACGGGCACGTTTTTAACTCGGATGGATGGACGCTGTAGGTTTTCTGCGCTGGGCATTGCGTTCCAAGTAGTTTCGGCATTGTAGATGAGATAACCTTCGTCTCCGTCATCTAATTCAAGCCGGTATTGCATAGACCTCATATTTTTGCCCTCCCTGTTTCAATGATTGTGTTATCGCTAGTCCTCAAGAGAGAACCCGCGAATCGCACAATCATTGACGACAAGAGGGAACGGATAATAAACCACAAGCTGATAAGTTGCGTAGGACGGTTAGTCTATACTAATTATTGTAGCACACAGGCACTATTTTGTCAATAATATTTATGGTTTTGTGTCTATTTGGCAAGTATGCGTAAGTAAAAATGAGGTGTTTTCAAGTTGTCAAGAGGAAAAAACAGGTCAGTTATCTCCGGTGACTTCCACTCATTTCCGCTCATGTTTTTCCGCTGATTTCCACAGTTCTCCACCTATTTCCACTCGTATGGGCAACGAAAAAGAGTTGTGATATGCTACGGCGTAGCAGGGGCAAACACCGCAGACCCGACCGGAATCGTCCTTGTGGAAACTGTCAAACACACCCGGAAATCAGAAAGGAGACGCACATTATGAGTTATCAGAGTTACCCTGGCGAAGTCATCGACGCAGAGTATGTGGAGGTCATCCCTGCCCAGCGCGGCATGGGAACTGGCCTCCTGCCCCGGCGCACCAGCGCCATGATGGGCAGGGTGATCGAGGAGGCGATGGTGCTCGGCACCCACGACCAGTGTCTGGCGATGCTGGCAAAGGCTGGGATTGAGCACACTGCCGCGCTGTCAGTAATGGAGGCGCAGTTTTCCCGTATGGCTCCACAGGCCGCAGAGCGGTATCGGGCAATCGTGGACGCTTACGCTCAGCAAGCGGCGGACAAGGTCAGGAGGTGGTGAAAATGGTTGGTGCTATCTTTCTTACTATCATCATCACTGGGGTGGTTGTCGCATTTTTCTATGAACAAGAAGTTCGATACCTGTCTCGGGAGAATTGGATGTTCCGGCGGCTTCTTTCGGAACAGGCGAAACTCCATCAGATGAGCCTGGACGCTTACATCGCCATGCTCCGAGAGGCCCAGCGGCACACCGGCGGTCAGCAGTTTTGACCGCATAAGAGCGAAAAAACGGGGGTTTAGTAACAAAATCAGTTTTATTTTACAACGGCGGTTATTGTGTAGTCTTATGCTTGATTTTATCCCTGTTTTATGGTGTCTTATCGCTAAAAAAGTTAAAACCTCTAATGCTTTGGAATAGAAACATCTTCCTGTAAAGTGTCCCTCAAAAGCAAGAAACAGGAGACTTATGGACACCAATTCCAAGAAATATCGCACGATTCTGGCAGACCCGCCGTGGCAGATTAACCAGCGGGGCAAAAACAGCAACCGCAGCGCAGAGCACCACTACGACCTGATGCCACTGGAACGCATCAAAGCGATGCCGGTAGCGGACTTTTCTATGGACAACAGTTACCTGTATCTCTGGTGCCCGAACGGCTTGCTTCCAGAGGCGCTGGAAGTCATCAAAGCGTGGGGGTTCACATTCCGCAGTCCCATCTACTGGATCAAGCCCCGGCTCGGACTGGGAAATTACGTCAGAAACGCAAGTGAGACCTGTCTCTTTGCTACTCGCGGCAAGGCTCCAGTGAAGTTCCACGCCCAGCCAAACTGGTTTTTTGCCGCCCAACAGGAACACAGCCATAAACCAGAAGAACAATTTGCGATTATTGAGCGGCTATCAGACGGCCCCTATCTGGAGCTGTTTGCCCGCCGCCGTCAACCGGGATGGGATGCCTGGGGCAACGAAATTGACAGCGATATTATCGTCCCAGGCTATCCCGTCCCAACCTATTCCGACAAAATTGTCAAATCTGTTAAAGGGAAGGAGATGTGATGCGCCATAGAACCACCGAAAAAACTCATCACCAGAATCGTAGAGTTTTGTGCGCTGCTGGCTCTGAGCGCTTTCCTGCTTCGGCTGGCAGTAGCCTATCTCCTAGAAATATGGGTGTATCTGCTGGTTATCGTAATCATCGTCACAGCCGGGGTCATCGGCTGGCGGGTCTACAAACACTTTCGCGATTTGGGACAATGGTAGTAGCAACAATAAAAAGGAGTGGGCTTATGGGCAAACACCAAGTCGAATATAAAAATATCTGTTGGTTGGAAGTCAGCTGGCAGCGTCCCTTTACCGTGGAGGACGTTTTTGGTGCTCTAACCAACCTCTCGCCACTCAGCCCTCGGGGAGCGGTTATCTGGGAGTGCCGGGGAAGGGACGGGCGTGTCACTCATCTACTGGGAGCCGACCGACGTTATATCGGGAAAATCGCTCAGGCGTTCCGCGCCCACGGGGACATCCAGTTTCGGGAGGTATATGGTAGTAGCCGGACAACCGTCCGGGCGGCACGAGAACTCAAAATCACCAAACCGGTGCTGTCACTCAACACCAACCTTGCGCAGTCGGCAATCCGGGCGGGGCTGGTGGCAATGACTGAGGACAGGCGCGGCACCGAGACCGTTCTCCAAGTGGTGCTGGGGAGGGGTTTTGCACCCTCTCCAGTCCCCGCCGACCTCTCCGACCCGCACGCCACCTGGCTGGAGGTGATTCTCGGCTCAGTCAGCAAGGCCACAGCCGAAGCCCGGAAAACTATCCGGGAGAAAGCTGAGCAGCATGGGTTTGAGGCTACCGTTCGCATCGGCGTGTCAGACGAACGTGCGGCCTCCCGCCTCCGCGCCCTGATTTCTGCCCTTAAAGTCCTGGAATCCGCTGGTGTGCGCATCCACGATGAGGCGGAGAATCCGGAGAGACTCAACAGCGCCCATGTGCCGTGGCACTTCCCGCTCCGGCTGTCGGTAAAGGAACTCGCTAACTTCCTGCTGCTCCCCGCCGGGGAGGAGGAACTGCCCGGAACGCCGGGTCTACACCCCCGGTTGTTGCTCCCGCCGGCGTGGTATCGGGAGCCATCGAACGCGCAGAGCGACCGCAGTTTTGCGGTCAGCATGGACATGGTGCCGAAGAAACTCAGCATCTCGCCGCGAGACAGTCTCGAACATACTCACCTGATCGGACCGACAGGCAGCGGCAAGTCCACCGCCATGGAACACCTGATTTTATCAGACATCAAGGCAGGAAGGCCTGTCCTCGTCCTTGACCCCAAGAACGATTTGGTGACAAGTATCCTTGCCCGTATTCCAGAGGAACGCGCCGGGGATGTAGTGGTGATTGACCCCTCCAGCCCCTGTCCGGTAGGGTTTAACCCGCTGGGATTTACCAGCTACCGGAACAAAGCCCTGATTGCCGATGCTGTGCTCTCCGTCCTACGCGAGATATGGGCGGACAACTGGGGCGTGCGTATTCAAGATTGCTTATCCGCTTCACTCCTGACACTCGCAGAGATAGACGGAGCCTCGCTGCTCTGGCTACAACCACTGCTCACGGATGACAATTTCCGCCGCAAAATTGTGAGCGGCGTCCGGGACAAAGTGGCGCTCCTGCCGTTCTGGGCGCAGTTCGAGACGCTGTCGGAGTTACAGCGGCGGCAGCAGATTGAGCCGGTGCTGAACAAACTGCGGCAGTTCACGCTCCGTCCGGGACTCCGGAATGTCCTCGGACAAGCCCACCCGAAGTTCTCACTCACGGATTTGTTCACCCAGCGGAAAATCGTGCTGGTGCCGCTCAATCGCGGAATTGTGGGAAATGAGGCGGGGAGGCTTTTGGGGAGCCTGATTGTGGGCCTGACTTGGACGCTGGCGCTCTCACGCGCTAACCTCCCGCCAGAGCGGAGGCATCTAGTCAGCGTCTACATCGACGAGCTACAGGATTACCTTTCTCTACCAACAAACCTGTCGGACGCACTGGCGCAAGCCCGTGGGCTGGGCGTCGGCATGACGCTGGCGCACCAATACCGTGACCAACTGCCGCCAGAGGTGCGGGCGGGGGTAGATGCTAACTGCCGAAACAAAATCGTGTTTGGCCTGAATAGCAAGGACGCAAAGGATATGGCGGCGATGGCTCCGGAACTTTCTGCTGAGGACTTTATGATCTTGCCCCGCTACCAGATTTACACCTCATTCCAGTCGGGCGGCAAAAGCACAGGCTGGGTGATGGGGCGGACTTTGCCGCCAACACTGGCCCTCCGCGACCCGGCGGAACTCTACGCCCGGAGCATGAGAACCTACGGCACACCGGCGGAGGAAACCGAGGAAGAATACCTCAAAACTGTTATGAACCACAGCGCCTCAGGCAGCGATGCCGGGGACACACCCATCGGAAGGAGGAAACGCTAATGTCTAACCGCACGACACCTCAAGACGGGGAGAAATCCCCGGAAAGCCGCCCCGAGCCGGACTTTTCCAAGTTTATGGTTTGCGACTCCTTCTCTAATTCCATTTCTTCTCCAGCTGCCGCCGGGGAGGAGCCGCGCCGCCTCTCCCGGCAGCGGTTAGAGGAAGCCGCCACCCGGCTGAGTGACAGGGACAGGGAGATTCTCGCCGCCGCCCAACGCTACCGCTATCTCCTCACCGGGCAAATCCAGCGTCTGTATTTTACCGGATCCACTACGCCCACCGCCGCTCACCGCGCCGCCGCCCGTGCGCTCCGGAGGCTCAAAGAGTTGGGTCTGCTCGACCACCTCGCCCGCCGCATCGGAGGGGTGCGGGCTGGGTCGGGAGGATTGGTCTGGCATCTAACCCACGCCGGGGAGCGGCTGCTCTATCTGGAAAACCATACCCTCACGCCCACGAAACGCTTTACTGAGCCGAGTCCCTACTTTCTCGCCCACACGCTGGCGGTGACAGAAATCGCTGTCCAGCTGACCGAGTTTTGTCGGGAACAGCGCACCCTTAAACTCACCGCCCTCCAGCCGGAGCCGGAGTGTTGGCGCACCTTCAGCGAATACGGTGCTTTACAGTCGCTTAAGCCCGACCTCTTCGCCATTACGGTGTCCGGGCAGTATGAGGACAGGTGGTTTATTGAGGTCGACCTCGACACAGAATCGCCAAACAAGATTATTGACAAGTGCGAACGCTATCACAAATATTACCGCAGCGGTTTGGAGCAGCAGGAGTCGGGCGTGTTTCCGCTCACCGTCTGGATTGTGCCAAGCGCAGCGCGGAAAGAGAAACTTATCACGCACATCAGAAAAGCCTTTGACAAGCAGCCACGGCTATTCGCGGTGATTACCGCCGACGAACTCGGCTCGCTCGTCTGTCAAGGCGGCGAAGGAGGTTCGCTATGTTAGAAACGACTATGGTTCCGATTGACACCATTTTACTGGGCGACAGCCTTGTGGTTCTCAAAACCATCCCCAGCGGCAGCATCCACTGCTGCGTCACCTCGCCGCCCTACTATGCGCTCCGTGACTATGAGGCGGAGGGACAGATTGGGCGCGAGGCCACGCCGGAGGAATACATAGAGCGGCTGGTGGCGGTGTTCTCCGAGGTCAAGCGAGTGCTCCGTCCGGACGGCACTTTCTGGCTGAACATTGCCGACACCTACTGTAAGCACCCCCAACAGGGCGCAAAACGGAAGGACATGCTTGGCATTCCGTGGCGGCTGGCGCTGGCGCTCCGTAACGACGGCTGGTATCTGCGCAGTAATGTTATCTGGGAAAAAGGCAACGCCATGCCGGAGAGTGTCACCGACCGCTGCAGCCGCAGTTACGAGCACGTTTTCCAGCTGAGTAAATCTAAACGCTATTATTTTGACCGTGCCGCCATCGCGGAGCCGATTGCGCCCGCAACACTGGTCAGGATGCGGAGCGGGCGCGGCGGCAGTCACAAATACGCCGAGTCTGTGCCGGGGCAGACGGTGCAGGCCATCAACCGCCCCCGCAAGGCTGGCGGCATCTCCGAGGAGGAGCTGCCAACCCACCGCAACAAGCGGGATGTGTGGCACATCAACACTGCGTCATATTCCGGCGCGCACTTCGCTACGTTCCCACCGCAGCTGGCGGAAACCTGCATTCTGGCGGGGTGTCCGGTGGGCGGTATCGTGCTCGACCCGTTCTTCGGCAGCGGCACCACTGGCCTCGCCGCCAAACGGCATGGCAGACACTACATCGGTGTGGAGATTAACCCGGACTTTTGCCGGTTGGCGGAGGAGCGGATTGCCGCAGGGGCGCACCAGGGGCAAAACGGGGCTAGGATAAAGGATTCCGCTAACTTATCCGCCGCGCCGGATAAAGCCGCTCAAAACGCCCCAAAGCCGCCCAAAAAGGCAGAAAAGGAGGAGGCATGATGGAAAAGAAAAAGCGCGGACGCCCGATGTTCTCCGACGATGTGAAAGTTACGCCGGAGTTCCGGGACAATCCTGATATTGAAAAACTGGGACGGGCGCTGATCGCTGTGGCAATCAGCATCGCTCAGAAGAAAGAGGCTGAGGAAAAGACCGCGAAGGAGGGGAGTCAGGGGGATGGTATGACCTGATAGCGCCGCCCACCTGTGGGCATGGACATATATCCCCCTATAAACAGTGCCAGGAGCGGCGGCGGTTCGGATCGCCAACGGCTGTCCGCCGCTCCGGGACACACATTAACAAGAAAGGAGGTTCTTCACGGTAAACAAAACCGGCAACCACGGTGCGTATTCGTTTGGAGGCGCATCTGTGGATGCCCTCTAACAATACGCGCACAGAACAGAAAGGAGGGCAAGTCATTTGTTTACCAACCACTTTGGCATCGAAATCGAGTTCACCGGCATCACCAGACAAAAAGCGGTGGAGATTGCCGCAGCCTACCTGAACGGGCAGGGGCGTTCGCTGGGCGACTACTACGACACCCAGCGTATCACCGCCCCGGACGGACGGGTTTGGAAGTTCATGTCCGACGGCAGTATCGACTGCCAGCGTAAGGCGCAGGGCAGCATCATCCAAGCGAACAGGAAATACAGCGTGGAATTGGTCAGCCCGGTCTTGCTTTACCGGGAGGACATCGACACGCTCCAGGGACTGGTGCGGCGTCTCCGCAAGGCAGGCGGGTTCGCCAATCCGTCCTGCGGCATCCACATCCATCTGGACGGCTCCAACCACACCCCGCGAAGCATCCGCAATTTCGTGAACATCATTGCCAGTCACAACGACCTATTCTACAAGGCGTTACAAATCAAGCCGGAACGGATGCGCTACTGTAAGAAAATGGACGCCTGGCTGGTTCAGAGGATGAACCAAGCCAAGCCCACAACCTTTGCGGACATCGAAAGTATTTGGTATGAGGGGTATCGGGAAAGCCGCAACCAGCACTATCACAACAGCCGTTATCATTTTCTCAACCTCCACAGTTTCTTCCATGGGCATCACACGGTAGAACTCAGAGGCTTTAACGGCACCTTACACGCTGGGAAAATCCGCGCTTATATCGTGTTAGCCTTGGCGCTTAACCACCAAGCCCTGACACAGAAGAGCGCCCGCTACCAGAAAGTCCAGGAGGAAAACGAACGCTTTGCCATGAGAACATATCTTAACCGGATCGGGTTCATTGGCGATGAGTTCAAAAACTGCCGGGAGCATCTTTATCAGCACCTGAGCGGCAACGCCGCCTGGAGGTATGGTTCGCGGGAGAATGTGCGCAGCCACATCAGAAACGGAGGACACCATGAATAAGGACAGGTTTTACGTCGCCTACGGCTCCAATCTCAATCTGGAGCAGATGAAACGCCGCTGCCCCACAGCCGAGGTTGTGGGCGCGGCGGAACTCAAAAATTGGCGGCTGTGGTTCCGGGGAGGAACTCACAGTGCTGTCGCTACCATTGAGCGGGAGCGGAGGTTCACGGTGCCGGTGCTCATCTGGCGGATTCAGCCGCGAGACGAACGGGCGCTTGACCGCTATGAGGGGTTTCCGTTCCTCTACCGGAAGGAAACGCTGCGCCTGACTGTGAACGGCAGGCGGGTCTGCGCCATGGTCTACATCATGAACGAGGCCGGACATCCCTACGGCACTCCCTCCGCAGGTTATCTCAACACCATCCGCGAGGGCTACAAGAGCGCAAACTTTGACACTGGCGTTTTGTATGACGCTGTGAACTACTCCAAGGAGGCCGCAAAATGAACGACACCATCAGGAAACAGATTATGACGGTTCGGGCTACTGGCGAGACCAATATGCTGGACACCCGTATGGTTCAGGTAGTTGCCAACCGCATGGGGCTTTATGAGTTGGTCGTCTATCTGGAGGAACACCAGAAAGAGTATGCGAACTTTATTTTGACTGGCAGCGCCGGGGAGGAAAAGTCATGAACACTTTAGATTATAACGTGTCTGGAGAAAAGCGCAAGCAGCTGGTGCGGGCGATAAGCGAGATTTTGGGTGAGGATGCTGTCTATCAGGGAGCGCCGTCCTTCGCTTATCGTGTCGACAGTTATACTGTCAGCCGGAACGGGCTGGTAACTTGCCCCGACACCGCCACTCATGCGGAAATCACACAGTTGGTTGACAGTCTCCGGGAGCAGGGCTTTGTCCCTGAAAATGTCGAGGATGATTCTCCGGTTTTTACCGTAGAGATGCCGAGGGCGGGCTTTACCCCGATAGCCTTGGACAACCTCAAGAAAATTGTCGCCAGCAAGGCGGAGTTGTTCAAGAGGGCGATTGGGACGGACACGCTGGAAATCGTCGTTACCGAGGACAAGGTTCAGTTTCCGTGGTTCACGCTCCATGGGCTGGAGGGTGAGGCCGACGCTTACACCAAGCTGATCGCGGGCATCTGCGATATGGCGAAACGTCAAAAGCGTGTGGTCGCCAGAGAACGCCCCATTACCAACTACAAGTTTACCATGCGGGTGTTTCTGATTCGGCTGGGCTTTATTGGCCCCGAATACCAGACGGCGCGGACACTGCTGCTCCGGAACCTCACGGGGAACAGCAGCTGGCTGGCGGGACCGCCTCCGGAACGGCACAGGCCGCGCAGGAAACGGTTGCCGCCGCAGCCAGCTGTGACGCTCCCGTTCAGCAAGGGCTGTAGTCTTTTGGAGGGTCTTGCCTACTGGCTCACGACCCATGGCGCCATCCTGTCGGAAGAGAACCGCAGCAGTGAATGTGCCGGAGTGCGCACTGTCATGGTGCGCTGGAAAAACCAAAACTACAACATCATCCAAGTGGACGGACAGACCCACAAGATTGAACAGGTGTAAAGTCCAAAGCACCTTAAAGCGGCGGTCGTCGCCGCAAACCAGCCCGCCTTCCGGTGGGCTGGTTTCCAAAGAAAACATCATAGAGATGAGATTATTAACAAACCGATAACGATGCCGGGTTGCCTTGCTATCAGGGGTCGGCAGAGTTATAATATAAGCAGTATAACTGCGAAAGGAGGCTCTTTTAGTGAGTTTTTCTACAGAAAATCCGATTCAATCACTTGCTGCCAGCATGACGCCCAAGTTTGCCGTGTCCTACCTTCGCGTGTCTACACGGGGGCAAGCCGAGCGTGGCGGCGGCGCGGACGAAGGCTTTTCTATCCCCGCCCAGCGTGAAGCGAACAAGAAAAAAGCCCTCTCCATGGGTGCGATAGTGGGAAAAGAGTTTGTGGACCGGGGCGCGTCCGCCAAGTCCACCGACCGCCCGGAACTCCAGAAAATGCTGGAGTATGTCAAAGAGAACGCTGACCGGGTGGATTACGTCATTGTCCACAAGGTTGACCGCCTCGCCCGGAACCGGGGCGATGACATCGACATTATGCGCACCCTCCGCGAGTGCGGCGTCCAGTTGGTCTCCGCCTCGGAGAGTATCGACGACACCCCGGCGGGGATGTTGCTCCACGGCATTATGAGTTCGATTGCGGAGTTCTACTCACAGAATCTTGCCACGGAAGTCAAAAAGGGAATTAACGAGAAAGTAAAAAATGGCGGCACCCCCTGCCGCACATCGTTGGGTTATCTTAACATTCGGCGCGTTGACGAGAAAGGCCGCGAGGAACGAACGGTAGTTCTGGACGAGGAACGTGCCCCGCTCATTAAACTGGCATTTGAGGAATACGCCACGGGAAACTGGACAACGGATGATCTGGCAGAGCATCTCGCCGCCTGCGGACTTACCACCCGTCCCACACCGCGAATCCCCTCTGTGCCAATCAACGGGAAAGCCTTGAACAGAATCCTCATCAACCCATACTATAAAGGCATAGTAACGTATAAAGGCGTAGAATACGCTGGCAACCATCCTGCGTTGGTTGATGAGATAACTTGGCAACAGGTGCAGAATATCCTCGCCTCTCACACGAACGGCGAGCGCACCCGTGAACATCCGCACTTTCTCAAAGGCAGTCTCTACTGTAGAAACTGTGGTTCGCGGATGATTATCAATTACACTAAATCCCGTTCCGGTGTCCGCTATCCTTACTTCGTGTGTATTGGGCGGCATAACAAAGTGACAGATTGTAAGCAGAAAGCCGTTCTAATCAACGAGGTAGAGCGGCAAGTTGAGCAAATCTATGACCGGTATTCCTTCCCGCCGTCCGTCCGGGTGTATCTGGAGAACTTTTTACAGGATGGCATTAAAACCGAGCGGCAAAAGTATGAAACTGAACTGGATGGGTTGCGCCGGGAAAAAGACAAGCTGGAACATCAGCGGAAAAAATTATTGGAGGCGCATTATAATGACGCCATTCCTCTCGACCTTATGAAAAGTGAGCAGCAGAAAATTGCCAAACAGTTGGCAGTGATAGACGGCGAGGTCAAAGCCCACGAATGTGCTTTTGAGAGTATATCAGAACGGCTGTCAGAGGCATTGGAGTTGATGGAGGATTGCGGCAGAACCTACCGTTTGGCAGAAGACCACCTTAAAAAGTTGCTAAACCAGGCAATTTTCTCCAAACTATGGGTAGAAAAAGATGGGCATGTTACAGCGGAGTTCGCCAAGCCGTTTGATGTTTTAATAACACCGCTTACAGATGTGCTAATCCGTCAAAAGCAAGAAAAAGCCCGTGGCACTAACGTGCTCACGGACATCTTCTCCGTTATCTCCAACCGTTTACAAAAATTTTTTGGCAACGGTTGGAGTAACGACCTTATGGTGGAACCAACCGGCAAGGAGGTGCGTAGAATGTCCCGGGCGCTGGAATGTGGACTATGCCTTCCGGTGACCACAAATCGGCGCCAGAGGACGAACAAGATTCGGCCGGCTGTCAAAAAAAGTCGGGGGTTCTTGGGCAATGTCATTAAGTTACGCAAATACGTTCAAACTCCTCATCAAAAATGTTGCATTTTCCACTTGCTTTGGTTGTTATTCCGAACTTTTGAAGCGAGATTTTTTGACCAAATCTCCTAACTTAATGACATTGGGGTTCTTGGGAATGCACATGAGATGCTACTCCGTAATTTGCCATGTTTGCGATCTTCTCCAGGCATATTTTAAAATCTGTGCGGAAAAGTATTGATACCAGTCAAAAGGAGACCGGACCGGACTGAAAAACCGGTCCAGCCTCCTCTTTGGTATAAACGACCTTAAACCTTTTACGAATAGGAGCACATTAAATGAGAGCAGAAGTCATACAGGGGGTATTCCTCCCCTTTGCGGGGACGGTTTTGGGGGCAGCCTGCGTCTTTTTTATGCGCGGCGCGCTCCACGCGGGGATCCGCCGGGCGCTGACCGGCTTTGCGGCGGGTGTGATGGTAGCAGCCTCCGTGTGGAGCCTGCTTGTCCCGGCAATGGAGCAGGCATCGGATATGGGGAAATTCGCCTTCGTTCCAGCGGCGGCCGGATTCTGGCTGGGCATCCTGTTTTTGCTGGTTCTGGATCGGGTCATTCCCCATCTGCACCAGAATAGCAGCGAGCCGGAGGGCCTTCACGCCCGGCTGAAGCGGAGCACCATGCTGGTGCTGGCCGTCACGCTGCACAACATTCCGGAGGGGATGGCGGTGGGTGTGGTGCTGGCGGGATGGGTGGCCGGGAATGCGTCCGTCACCGCCGCCGGGGCTCTGGCGCTGTCTATCGGGATTGCCATCCAGAATTTCCCGGAGGGGGCCATCATATCCATGCCGCTCCGATCGGAGGGCGCGGGAAAAACGAAGGCCTTTCTGTACGGTGTGCTTTCCGGCGTGGTGGAGCCTCTGGCCGCCCTGCTGACCATCTGTGCGGCGGGATTGATTCTCCCCGCTTTGCCCTACCTGCTCAGCTTCGCAGCAGGAGCTATGATCTATGTGGTAGCGGAGGAGCTGATCCCGGAGACCTCTATTGGAGAGCATTCCAACTTGGGCACGCTGTTTTTTGCCGCGGGATTCATGATAATGATGGTATTGGATGTGGCGCTGGGGTGAGACGACCGGTCTGCTTCTTACTAAGAAGAAGCGCTCCGGACGATTGAAATCGGAAAGAGAATGTGTTACCATAAATATTGTGAGGGAAATGCAAACCCGCGTTGGATTAAAACCTGTATTCACAACCGTTGAACGCCGTATCGCCGCCCTGCGGCGCTTCACGGAAAAATCTCCTTGTCTGACGAGAAAAATCTTCCTCCATCCGGCAGCCCACGGTTATGATTACAGGTTATAAAAACAGGAGGCTATGTATAATGGTAAAACGGTATATAAATCTGACAATATCCTATGGAGTAATTGCCATGATTCTCGGGGTATTCTACAGAGAATTTACAAAGTTCAGCCACTTCGGAGGACAGACAAGCCTGTCCCTTCTGCATACGCATTATTTCCTGTTGGGAATGTTCTTCTTTCTTGTGTTGATGCTCGCGGAAAAGGCATTTTCCTTTTCCAGCCGGAATACCGGAAAAATTCTGACAGCTTATCAAATTGGCTTGAACATCACCGGCCTCGGTTTTCTTCTGAGAGGACTGACACAGGTCTTAGGGACAGAGCTCAGCCGGGGGATGGACGCCTCCATCTCCGGAATCGCAGGAATTGGGCATATCCTAACGGGGGTCTGTATCGTTTTGTTGCTGCTGCAAATCAGGAAACGGGCAGTTTGACGTGCGCTCTATTCAATACATACACAGATGGAGGAGACGGCAAGTGGCTGTTTACATAATTTCATTCAGCCCCACTGGGGGAACAAAAAAGGTGGCGGATCGCCTGGCCAAGGGTCTTGGGACGGATGTAAGGGAGATCGACTTGACCGGGACTGCAACAGACTATACCAGCTTTTCATTCAGTCGGGATGATATCTGCATTGCGGCAGTCCCTTCTTTCGGCGGAAGAGTCCCCGCCCCGGCGGCCTGTCGTCTGTCCAGTATGAAGGCATACGGGGCAAGGGCGGTCCTGGTGGCGGTCTATGGCAACCGGGCCTTTGAGGATACGCTGCTGGAGCTGAAAAACATTCTGGACAGAGCCGGGTTTCGCTGTACCGCCGCAGTTGCCGCCGTGGCGGAGCACTCCATCATGCATCAGTTTGCCAGCGGCCGTCCCGACCACAGGGATATGGAGGAGCTCGACCAGTTTGCCCGTCAAATAAGGGAGGCGCTGGAAAAGAGCCCGTCCCCTAACAGCGCAGATCTGACCCTTCCCGGTAATACGCCCTATCGTGAGTATCATGTGATTCCCCTCAGGCCGGAGACTGGAAAAGACTGCGTCAGCTGCGGCTTGTGCGCGGAAAAATGTCCTGTGGGGGCGATCCCGGCAGGTGCGCCGGATCAAACGGATGGGGCGGCCTGCATCAGCTGTATGCGATGCGTCAGCATCTGCCCCACCCAGGCCAGAACACCGGACAGACAGCTCCTGGCCGAAACCGTGCAGAGGCTGAAAAGTGCCTGCGCGGAGCAAAAAAAGAACGAGTTGTTCTTGTAAATACACACTCCAGGTGATCTATGTTCATATGATGAGAGAGGGAAACTACCCACAAGGAGCATTTTGCATATGAACAGACCCTCTTCTGGAATCTGCCTTCTTCCGATTCTGCGCGGCAGAGCGCAGGCTAAGGCCGTTATCAAAGGCAGTGAGCACTTTCCTGACATAGCGGGCATTGTACGGATTTATCAGACAAACAGTGGCCTGATCATTCGGGCCGATATCAGCGGATTACCCAGGACGGACGGAACTTCTCATGGGCGGATTTTTGGGTTTCATATCCATGAGGGAACCGACTGCGGCAGCGGCATGGGCAATCCCTTTGGGGATACGATGTCGCATTACAATCCAGACGGTGCTGCGCACCCGGATCATGCGGGGGATTTGCCGCCTCTGTTTGGAAACAATGGAACTGCCCTCTCCGTGTTTTTGACCGACCGGTTCTCCCTTCCCGAGATTATTGGCCGGACGATTGTCATACACGATCACCCCGATGATTTTACAACGCAGCCATCCGGTAATTCCGGTACCAAAATTGCCTGCGGCGTGATCCTAGCGGCAAAGACCTGCCGCCAGGATGGCCGGAATGTTTTATGATTGATTTCCCTGGGCGCCGCAAAGCAGCGCTTTTAGCGCTAAGCCGGCCCACGGAAAAAGTACTTTGCGGGCTGAACTCGTCCCGATCCACTTTCTTGATACGCAGAAGTCAAAACCACCGGCTTGGGCCGGTGGTTTTGACTTTACAGTAATGCTACAATACCGCCTCCCCTGCCCTGCGCCGCAGGAGCTGAACGGACAAAGCGACGAATGCGAGGACAAGGCCGGCGAGGTCCGTTGCAAGCCCCGGACAAAACATCAGAAATCCGGCGGTCAGATAGCAAATTCGATCTATGCGTCCGGTTTCTCCGACGAGATACCCCTCAAAACCGGCGCTCAAAAGTACAACGCCAATGATAGCGGTTACCGCCGCCTGCAAGATCTCAGGAACTGTACCAACCAGCAGCAGCGAGGGGGCAAAGAGGCAGACGAAGGGAATCAGATAGCATACGATACCAAAGCGCATTGCCCGGAAACCCACCGTAATTCCGCTCTTCCCGACCATTCCGCCCGCAATATATGCCGCGAGACAAACCGGCGGCGTAATAAAACCGGATACGGACATATACAGGATGAAGAAGTGGGCGGCAATGAGAGGTACGCCCAGGTCGATCAGAGCCGGAGCCACCAGAATGGACATGAGGATATAGCTGACAATCGGCGCCATGCCCATACCCATGATATAGATGGTAACCGCAGCGAGAATTGCCAGAATAAGAAGATTTCCCCCTGAAATGGTGGTCAGCAGCGCGGACATACGCAGACCGATGCCGCTCAGTGTCACCATCGCCATGATAATCCCGGAGCAGCTTGTAACAGCAACCGTGTTGAGGGTCTGCTTTCCTATGGAGGCAAAGATATTGGCAAGATCGGTGAGGAACTGTTCCCGATCTGATTTGCGAACGACGGAAACAGCAATCAGAACAAGTGTGGCATATATAACGGCCTTTGCAGCGCTCAGGTGCATACCCAGCAGGAGATATACCAGCGCGATAATGGGAATAAAGAAATACCAGCCCTCTTTCAGAACACTGCCAAGCCGGGGGATGTCCTCTTTACCTAGTCGGGCCAGCTTGTTTTTGGCGCTGTAGAGGTCCACCTGCATGAAAATGGACAAATAGTACAGAAATGCGGGGATGACAGCAGCAATCATGATTGCCGAAAAACCAAGCCCCGTCATCTCCCCCATCAGGAATACGACGGCTCCCATTACAGGCGGCATCAACATGCTGCCGCAGGACGATACCGCCAGAACCGCACCGGAGAAAGTTGGATCGTACTGCATTTTCCGCATGATGGGAAGGGAGAGCGGACCGATAATGCCAAGATTGCTGGAGGGCTCGCCGGTCATGGTGGCGAACAGCATGGAGCAAAAAATTGCCACCTTTCCAGCGCCGCCCCGCATCTTGCCCACAAGCGCCACTGAGAGGTCCAGAAAGAATCTTCCAGCATTTGTTTTCTGTAGAAAACAGCCGAAAATGGAAAATGCGAGCACGGTTTCGGCGATCGTCTGCGCAGCAACTCCGAAAATACCTACCCCAGAGAGATAGATGTAGCCAATTTCGTTGCTGAGCGTAATTTTGGCAGTGTGAAACAGTCCGGGGATCTGGTTACCGACTAAACCGTACGCCATCGCCGCAACGGCGACTATCGGAAGCGGCAGTCCCACCGTACGCCGGGCGGACTCCAGTACCACGAGTGTAAACGCGATACCCAAACCAATCTGGAAGGGTGAGCCGCCAAATCCGCCCAGGACATAAATATTGTCCCAGTTAAAGGCCACATAAAATGCGCCGGCAAGACCGGTCAGGCCAAGCAGTATATCCAGAAAATTGGGGATATATTCCTCTCCTTTGCGGTTCTTTTTACTGGCCGGACAGTTCATATAGACTAGAAACTGTACCACACCTACAATGATCATCGTATAGACCTGCTTATACATCTCCAGCCCGAAACGCCACCCAAGCTCCACATACCAGATTCCAAAAAGTGGAATGAACGTCAGGCCGGCGAAGTTCACAAGCCGCTTAGCCTTCAGCCAGGTGGAAGCGCCGCCGGAGGAAGGCTGTACGGAGGAGGAAACGCCGGCGGCATCCGCATCTGTCCCGACGTTTATATTTTTCCTGATCATAGATAACCTCACATTTCACATGATGCCCTGTATACATCGGAGCGCACTGCGCTCCCGCCGGTCAACTCTCGGTGCCGAGAGCCGACAGCCTTTCCTGCTGCCAGGCGTCGATCTCATCGTCCCACATACCGCTCTCCTTGTAGTAGATGACGGCCCCCTCGTGATAAGGCAGGCCGGCCGCCGTTCTGATAGCGGCCTCGGGCGTCCAGTCCTTCAGATCTGATCCAACGGCGGCAAGCTCCTCATAGCTCTCCATACAGGTCTTTACATACAGGTAGACTGCCTCCGCCGGTGTATCCTTGGTAACGGAAATCATGCTGACGATACCCAGGATGGACTGCCCAAGTGTTACGCCGGGAAATTCTCTTTGAAAATCATAGGGAACATAGTAGCCGTCAGATGCCTCCGAACAGGCTTCCACGTTGGAGACTGGGATCACATAAGGGTTGCATTTGGAAGCCAGCTCCTCCATCTTTGAGCCGGATATAGCAGAAATGACGGCGTCCGTCTTGCCATCCACCAGATCCTGCAGACCAGAGGCCGCGTCAACCATCGTCAGGGCGGTCACATCCTTTTCCGCATCAATTCCGTTGCCGGCAAGAATTGCCTCTGCGGCAATAACATAGCCCTTGCTGTTGGAGAGATATGTGACACGTCTGCCGCGCAGATCCTCAACGCTCTTGATTCCGGACTCCTCTGTGGTCACAAAGCCAAACGCTGTTACGCCTCCGCAGAACATGGCGCGCATCGCCTCATCCACGCCCTCCCCGTATAGCATGGCCATGCTGCCATAGCTCTGAATTCCAATCTGCGCGGACCCGGCCTTAATGGCGGAGACGATTCCCTCAGGACCAGAGGTTGCCATAACTGTTACGTTGACGGTTCCAGTTTTACTGGTAACAATCGAGCCCTGCGCAGCAGCAACGGCATAGTTGCCAGTACCAGTCCCGTTTGTGGCAAAAACCAGGTCATAGTTGTCGCCGGTCAGCTGGAATGTACCATCGGCCGGCGACTCGGTCTGGGTGGGTGAACCAGCGTTTGGCTCCGCCGGACCGGCGGGACTGGGGTCTGCAGGTTTCCTGCCACAGGCTGTCAGGCCGAGGAGCATTGCGAGGGCAAGCAGCAGGGCGGTGCGTCTGATGTTGTTCTTTTTCATAATTCATCTCCTTTACTTTTGTTACAGCAGGTACCCAAGAGTCAGCGCCAGAATGATAACGGAAAAATAGCGCAAAATCTGAAAAGCTGTGACAGCGGCCACGTCCGCTCCCATTGCGTCCGCCGCGGCGATGCTGGGGCTCAAGCCTCCCATGGAGGCAGAAAAGAGCGCCGTGAGCGCATCGCAGCCGCCCGCTCTTCGTACAAGCAGATATGCCAAAGCCACTGCCAGCGCCGTCAGACAGAGATATGCAAGCAAAGGCACAATCAGCCCCGGAAGACTCAGCAGTCCCGCAGCAGTGACCTGCATGCCGGCCGAGCCGCCGATAAATGAGAGGGCCGCGCTGTGCCACATTGGATGGAGCCGCGGCTTGAATGGACTTGTGCGGGTATACAGCGCGGTAACAAGCGCCGCGCCCAGCAGCTTGCCCGCCGGAACATGGAGCCAGCTCAGAAGCAAGCTCAGCGCCGTGGAACAAAGGAGGAGCACGCCCCAGTCAAAGCGGGAAAGTGCCGCCGCGGTATCTACGTTCGCACGCGGATGCCGCTCTGAGGCGGGCAACCGCCTCGCCAGCACAGGTATGACGGCCAGCAGCAGGCACATACGCACCGTCTGGAATAAAACGACCTGGACGGAATCAATCTCAAACTCCTGGGCCATAAAAACCATTTCATTCAGTCCCCCCAGCAGCGATGCAAAAAACGCCGTCCGGTACGGGATGCCCAAGTGGAACAGCGCACGGCCAATAACCAGACTCCCGCCAACCACCAGCAGGACAAAGCAGAATGCCGTCCCGGCAGTTTTTCGGTCGATGCGGACCTGTGCGCGGCTTCCGATGGATATCCCCAGGGTCACCGACATCACGAAACGAAGCCAGGACGGGAGGCAGAGCGGCATAGAGATGAGACTGGCCGCCATAACGAAAACCATACCGCCGAGCACCGGTGCGGCGGGCACTCTCATTCGAGCAAACGTCCTCCAGCCGGCTATGGAGAGAAAGACAAACAACAGGAACCCGGCCCAGTGCTCCATAGCCTATGCCTTATGAAAGATACGATCCACGCCCGGCCCGCCCATAACATGGATTCCAGTATCATCCACCGCATAAGTACCGGCCATCAGTACATCGCCGTACTGTGCGCTGCGGCGGCACATAGTGAGCGTTACCGTACTGCCAGTCTCCAGCGCCCCTTGAACCGGGGCTTCTCTGGTATCCGCGCCGATGCCGCAGGCCAGCATATAGCCGTCCTCCAGGCTGTTTCCTCCGTCCAATCTTCTGTCCCTGTCCATTTTGCCCAGCGCGCCTTGAAACACCTCTTCTGCGCCGCGGTAAAATGCAGCTCTGCCTTCGTCCGGGACGCCGCGGTACATCGTACCGCCGTAAAGCCCATTATAATGGAGGTACAGAACATCTACGTGGACGCTGACCGTATCCCCGGCTTCGATGATATAATCCTGAGGCTGATGCAGGCAGAGACGGCTATCCTTTCCGGCCGAAACCAAAATCGCGATATGATCCACGCCAAAAGCGCGCATTTGCCGGTCGATCCGTGCCGCGATCTCCCGCTCGCTGCTGCCGGGGACGGCCATCCGCAGGTAATCCGTCGCAGCCTTCTGCGCCAGAGCGGCTGCCTGTGAAATGGCGAACAGCTCTGCGGGATCTTTTCTGCTCAGCACCCGGTCAAAGGCATCCGTACAATCCGGCAGACGCGGCAACCCGTCGTACAGCGCCCGCCGGCCCTCCTCGTTCAACGCCCCGATGTTGACGC
Source organism: uncultured Oscillospiraceae bacterium (assembly GCA_910584045.1). Lineage (GTDB taxonomy): Bacteria > Bacillota > Clostridia > Oscillospirales > Oscillospiraceae > Pelethomonas. The sequence goes on from CAJTYO010000006.1 coordinate 46,660, forward strand.
CTCCCCACCGCTTTTCCAGCAGACCATGCTCCCGCATGTAGTCTACGGTCTTTCTCGCGACAGCGTGATTGCTCAGCATTCCAAGCCCGATGGCATTCAATTCCACCCCCGGCGCAAGGGACTTTTGATTGTAGGTAATGTCCCTCGGAGCCATGCTGGAGATCACGCGCGGCGGCTCACTGCCGGTCAGCAGGCAGATAGAACAGGACCAGGACACGCTGTTGCAATAATTGGTAAGATAGCTGACATAGCGCCGTGACAGTGCGTCGGAATAGACCACCAATCCATCCAGTCCCAACGCCTCCAGCAGCTCTGCCACTCTGGCCCCGCGAGCCTCAAACTCCTCCTCCGGAAATACGACATAATCCCATATCTGTCTGCCGCGGGGTAAAACCGTCAAATACGAAAAGTCCATCTGTATCACTCCTGTCTGTTTCGATTGGTCTGTCCTCATGCCTCAAACATTTCCGTGGAGAGATCACTCAGCCGCTCCACGCCATCCTCCGTAATGCGCACCGTCAGGCCGCAGACGAGATACCCAATCTCCGGGATCATCTGGTTGGGATGGACAACGAGAACGGTATTCTCGTGAAGAATCTCCTCATTTGTCTCACCCAGGTCAATCAGTCCAAGTCCGAAATTATGGCCCCTGGAGCGCATATAGGGCGGGTGGCAGAACTTTTCATAGCCCGCGGCCCCAATTACCTCATTTTGCCAGACAGCAATGTCCTTTGCCCGCACGCCAGCCCTTGTCTTGGACAGGGCGTACTCCAGCGCTTCGCGCAGGAGCGCGTGCTTCTCCCGCTCCAGCTGGGTAGCGGGTCCCATCTTCACCGTTCTGCAGAGCTGCGTGGCATAGGTGATGCTGCCAATAATGGGGGTAATCTCCGTTAGAACAAAGTCCCCCATATTCAGATAGTTTTCCTTTGCACGATTCATGCTGGGAAGATTTTTCCCCATGCCGATCATCTGGAAATTCTCGTCCGCGCCGCCGCATTTCATGGCGTATTCCAGCTCGGCGATCAGCTCAAACTCACTCACACCTACGCGGAGCGCGGCCATTTCGGCCTCATATGCTCTGTCCGCCAGCTTTGCACATTCCCTCATAACTTCCACTTCCCAGGGAGTTTTGACCTTTGCCAGCTCGTCCAGCGCGGCATACTCGTTTGTAACCGTTTTCCCTCGAAGCTCCTGCATAAGCGCGGCGTGCTTCTGGCTGCTCATGTGCTCCGCGCCGACTACGCCGACGGTGGCGCCGCTGGCGGCGGCGAGACGCCCCGCCTGTTTGGTCAGATCGCCGGAATACACTTGAATATCCTCCACCCAGCTTTCCCGCCGGGCTCGCTCCTCATCCCAGAGCTGGCTGATGAACAGTGTCGGCTCCCCCTTCCGGGGCAGCACCATGCAGGCATCCTCCCCCAGAATGCGGAAGTTGGCGACATAGTGGATTACCTCAATTTTCCACTGACAGCTGTAGAATACCATAACGTCCAGCCCACGCTGGTCCATCATGGCGCGAATACGGCCGAGCCGGAAGGCCGGCTCCTCTTTTGGATACTGTCTCACGGCTCTCCCCCTTGTGCAAGCGTATCATAGTTTTCCCGGTGGCAGTTGATCCAATCAATCATTCCACCCGCCGCCCAACGCTCAACCAGAATCGGGATCGGCGGCGCAGCCTGCGCTTCCGCACCGGTTGTCAGGTTCCGGATTTTCCCGGTGGAAACGTCGACTTCCACCTGATCCCCCTTGCGGAAGAGCCGGTTGATTCCCGGACACTCCAGAATCGGTACGCCAATATTCCAAGTATTGCGGAAAAAAATTCGTCCGCTGCTTTCGCACAGGATGGCGGAGACCCCTAAGTATTTCAGCACCTTGCCTGCGGGGCGGGAAGATGAATTCCCGAAATTGCGGCCTGCAACGATCACATCGCCGGGCCGTACATCCGTATGAAAGCTCTCGTCGTAAAAGGCAAGGCAGCTTTTCGCCGCAAGGGCGGGATTAAAGTCCGTGCCCGTTGCCATAATGCTCTCTGAGTTTACGTCGTCGCCGAAAACCCAGGCTTTTCCACTTCTGATCGTATCCATTTGTAAGACTGTCCTTTCTGTCATTTTGTGCCGTCAGAGAAACCGGCGGGGATCGGTGATCTTTCCGCAGATGGCCGAAGCGGCGACCGTGAGAGGGGAGGCCAGATAGATTCCGGAATTTTTGCCGGCCCGACCGGGCTGATTCCGGGGATTTGTCCCGATCATGACCTCGTCATCCCCCAAATTGCCATAGCAGCACATCTGACAGGGACCGCAGTAGGGCGGGCTGATAATCGCACCCAGATCCGTGAAGAACGAAATCAGACCTTCCCGCTGCATCTCCCGGAGAATGTCGGCCGTGCCGGGGACAATCAGCAGGCGTGTATCCGGATGGAGGGACCGGCCTCGCAGAATATCGGCAGCCATGCGGAAATCCTCCAGAGAGGAACCGGTGCATCCTCCAATATAGGCTTGATGAACGCGAATGTTTTGCGCCTCCACCTCGGCAACCCGCCTGGTTTCCGTCGGACGGGGCGGGCACGCGATCATGGGCTCCACCGCACCGGCATCCACAGACCATTCCCGCTCAAAGGTACAGTCGGGATCGTTATATATGCAGTCATAGGGGCCGCGGACACGGTTTTGCATAAAGGAGCGGGTTATATCATCGGGTTCAATGAAACCGGTAACAGCTCCCATCTCCACCGCCAACAGACTGAAGATCATTCTCTGATACATACTGAGAGCGTGGATATAGGCCCCGGAGAAGTCTATTGTCCGCCAAAGCGCGCCGTCGGCGCCCACCTGGGACAGGACATACTGCGCCACGTCGCGGGCGCAGACCCCTTTCCCGGTTTTTGACTCAACCGTGACGCGGACTGTCTGAGGAACCTTGAACCATGCCTTGCCGGAGAGCAGAATCTCGGGGACCTCATAGCTCAGAGCCGTGCCAAACGCACCGGCGGCCCCGTAGATCGTGCTGTGAGAATCCGCGCCCACATAGACATGTCCGGGGCGGACGTGCCCTTTCTCCAGCATGATAATATGGCCGTTTCCGGTGCCCATGTCATACACATGGCGGAAACCAAATTTTTTCACGGCTTTCCGAACCTCCGCCAAGTCATTGGCATACTGATTGCTGGCAGGCAGGCAAACGTGGTGCCCCAGGCCAAGAATCAGCTTATCCGGGTCAAAGCACCGGTTGACGCCGCCAATCAGCTTCCAGTTGTCCAGGAAAAACCATGGGCTATGGACGAAAATCCCGTCCACGTCACAGGTGGCCACATCACCGGGGAAGACCTCCTTTCGCCCGCTGCGCAGCGCAAGTATTTTTTCCGTCGCGGTATGTCCTGTCATCAGTTATTCCTCCTTCTGATTTGTCTGCCGCTTCTTTTCCGCCAAACGCTCATGAATCAGCGGAACCAGCCCGCCCGCCTCAAGCTGCCGGAAGAGTGCCTCCGGAATGGGCGAGAAGGTATGTTTGCTCCCCTTTGTCCGGTTACGGATGACGCCCTCCGCGAAGTCAATTTCCAGCTCGTCCCCCACGTCTGTGGCGGAATGGATGCCGGGACATTCAATACAGGGCAGCCCGATATTGAAGCAGTTCCGGTAAAAAATCCGTGCGAACTCCTCCGCAATAACTACCCGCGTACCTGCCGCCTTAACCGCAATCGCGGCCGTTTCGCGGCTGGAGCCGCAGCCGAAGTTCCGCTCCGCCACCAGAAATCCGCCCGGCGCCATCTTCCGGGGAAAATCGGGGTCGATGTCGCGCATACAGATTTTGGCAACCTCTGCCGGCTCATGCGAGGTGATATACTTGCCTGAGGTCATATCGTCGGTGCTGATATGGCTGCCGAATTCAGCGAGAACTGCGCCAGTAATACTGTTCATACTCCTCCTCCTCAGATCTTCCGTGGATCGGTGATTTGTCCGGTAAGCGCGCTGGCCGCCGCCGTGGCGGGCGAGCCGAGGTAAATATTTGCCTTCGGACTGCCCATACGGCCGCAGAAATTGCGGTTATGGGTTCCCAGGCAGGCCTCTCCCTCAAACATCAGGCCCTCATGCATACCGCCGCAGGGGCCGCAGTTGGAGTTGCAGATAATACAGCCCGCATCTGCAAAAACCTGCATACAGCCGTTGCGCACCAGTTCTGCATAAATTTTATTGCTGGCCGGGAGAATCAGGCACCGAACCTGCTGGGGAATCCTGTGTCCCCGGATAATTTCTGCCGCAGCCATAAAATCTTCCACGCGGCCGTTGGTGCATGTGCCAATCAGAACTTGGCTCAGCGGCGTCCCCTCCACCTCCTCAATGGGCCTGCCATTGGCCGGGCTGTGGGGAACGGCAACGTGGGGGACCAGCTCGTCAACGCAGATATGTATTTCCTGGCAGAAGACCGCGTCGTCATCGCTTCTGATCATTTGAATGTCCTCACGCCTGACGCCGGCGTTCACCAGGTAGTCCGCCGTTTTTTCATCTGGCGCGATGATACCGTTCTTAGCTCCGGCCTCAATGGCCATATTGCAGAGCGTCAGCCTGGAGTCGACGCTCATATCTGAGATGGTCTCTCCGCAGAATTCAATGGTCTTATAGGTTGCGCCGTTTGCGCCAATCATGGAGAGGAGTTTGAGGATCACATCTTTGGACATCACCCTATGGGGCAGCTTCCCCGACACAACAACCCGAATGGTTTCCGGCACACGGAACCACAGGTCCCCCAATGCCAGAACATTGCACATCTCCGTAGAGCCGATCCCGGTAGAGAAGCACCCCAGCCCGCCATAGGTGCAGGTGTGGGAATCCGTTCCCACGGCCACCTGACCTGGCAAAATATACCCGCCCTCTGGAATGATCTGGTGGGCAACCCCCTGAACATTGAAGAAATGCTTCAAGCTGTGTTTTTTCACAAAGTCAAAATTATGGGAGAGCCACTCGGCTGCATGCAGTGTACTTGCCGGCGCTGCGTGATCGACCACTACAAACACCCTATCCGGGTCCCAGATCGGTGCGTTCAGCTTCTCAAAGTTGGGATAGATTAGGGGACCCAGTCCATCGTGTACCATTGCCAGATCTACCTTCGCCACAACAATCTGTCCCGGCTGAACCTTCTGATTGCCGGAAGCCTGTGCGAGAATTTTTTCCGTAATTGTCATACCCATATCATACCGCACCTTTCTGAGTCGTTTTCTCCCGGGGAAAGCTGATGGCCCTCCGCGGACACAGGGATCCGCACAGTCCGCAGAATACGCACTTATCAACATCTACCTGGACATTTTGCTCCTTGTCAAAAGACAGGGCTGTACAGGAAGCGATCCGCAGACAGGCACCGCATCCGACGCAGCGTTCCCTGTCGAAATGAGGCGGCACATCATAGGCTTCCAATCTGTCCGGCGCAACCAGATGCCGCAGCGCGAGACCGCGCATAGCGTCAATTGTTTCATATCCTTGTTCCTCCATGAACCGCAGAAGTCCCTGGTTCATTTTCCTGATAACCTCAAAGCCGTCCCACAGGAGCTTCGTGCACATAGGCGTGATAGAGGCGCCAAACATAATCGCCTCCACGACGTGGGCCCACTCCGTAATGCCGCCGCCGCCCGCAATGCGCAGGGCGGTGTTCATTGCCGTATTGGCGATCAGACGGTTGGCATACAACCTGTTTACCGGCCCTACAAGACCGCCCAGAGCATTGTTGCCCAGATTCGGCATACAGGTGCGCCCGCCCTGGTAGATATCGATCGGCGGTACTGCGATCTGCGTACCCATGACCACGATCCCATCGATATCCGTCTTCGCCAGCGCGCGGGCCGTATTTAAATGATTGACATTGTTGGCCGTAGCCTTAACCCATACCGGGATTCCCACGTGGGCCTTTACCGCTGCGGCAATGCGGCTGATGATCTCCGGATGCTGCCCAATCTGCGCTCCGGCCAGCTGTCCTTCTCCACATGCCTCTCGGCTGAATGCCATGTTGGGACATACGAAATTAAGCTCCAGCGCATCCGCACCGGCCTCCTCCATACTGCGTGCGAGTCTGCACCATCCCTCCAGGTCGTCGCCGGGCCCAGCGATGTTAGCAAACACCGGCAGAGTTGTCGCCTTTTTTGTGTTATACACCAACTCGGTACCCTGTTCCAGGCAGTTGCGCCTGTCGCTGGGATTGAAGCTGTACATCCCCCGGACGGCGTACATCCTGCGATATCCCTGTACAGGCTGCGTCAGCATCGTCAGTTTTGTGCTCACACAGCCTGCTCCGCAGTCCTCCGCGCGCCGGATCAGATCCGGGGAATCCGAAAGCGGACCTGATGCGACCATAATCGGACTGCTGATTTTCAGCGGACCAATCTGTTGTGCAATCGTGCTCATTGCTCCCTCCTGTTCTTCTGCCCTGATTCTGTGCAGAGCACGGAGCCGAGTCCCCGCTTTTTCCGTGTCCTGCTCTCATATTCCATGGAACCATGAGAAAACTATACAATGAATTGGCCTGTTCTGCTATATTATTTTAGGACAGGTTTACAAAACAGCATGTCCTTTTTCCATATTATGCCGAGTTCCGCCGGCCGGTGGAAGCACATCGGGCAGACTGTGAAGTTTTCGGGGACACATTTCTGCCTGCGGCGAAGGCTTCTCTTGTGTTCGCGGCGGAACTGGTATATAATAAACGGGAGATCCGCAAGGAGCCTTAATTTCCATACAGAAATTGCTCCGCATGTATTGAGCGCTTCGTGGGACACCGGAGCTGTACACAGCGAGGAGAGATTGCCATGGCATCAGACAGGGAAAAACGCGTCAAACTGGGCACACCAACCATCGTACCCTTCGGTCCGATTGATCTGCTTATCTCCAACGCCGTTGTCCTGCAAAAGTACAGCCTCGCCTTTGAGCATTCACACGCCTCCTATGAACTGCATCTGGTTATAAAGGGCCGCTCTATCCTGCACGTAGACGACGAGGCCCTTTCCGTCTCAGCAGGACAGTTCTGCTGGATAAATCCCGGTGCAAACCGGTATGTCGAGAGCAATCCCCTGGAGGAGTGCGAGCACTTTGTCGTCCACTTTGACTTTCTGAAGCGCCCATACAAGGACGTCTACGCGATCCTTGATTGCCAGAGCATACCTGAATTTCTCTCCATCATTCAGGAGAAAAAGGTGTGGATCAGCAGCAGCCAAAACAGGGGCCTGCGCATCTATGAATACCTGCAGAATGAATTTGAAAACCGATTCTTTGGATATATGATCGTGGCCAGGAACATGCTCTGCAGTTTGGTGGTAGAGGCGATCCAGAACATTGGTTTCCAGGAGATGTCTACCCGGCGCGAACAGCCGGACCAACGGCTGGAATATGCCATTCTCTCCTTTATCCGGGCCCATTATGCAGAGGATATCACGATTGAAAAAGCAGCCCGGGCACTGAACATCTCCACACGCCACATTACCCGGCTGCTGAAGGAGCACTTTGGCACAACATTTAACAGCACATTGAATAACTTCCGTATAGCCCACGTACAGGAGCGGCTGATCTGTACCGACGACAGCATGGAGCGGATCGCAGAAGAGACCGGTTTTTCTTCCGCAGCCACCATGGCGGCCAATTTTAAGAAGGTAACCGGCTATACCATGCAGAGCTACCGGAAGGTTTCAAGGGTAAAAGACCCCTGACCTGTATGCGCGCAGTAAGCCTCCGTCCGGCAAACCGGGCGGAGGCTTACTGTATAGTCAGGCAGTCCGGCGCATATCCGCACTTCTCTATCCGTTCAAAGGGTAAACTTGTGCCAGTTTTATACTATTACCTGCACATTTACAACTTGTTTCCTTCTGAAATCTATGATAGCATCAGCTGGGGCCAGGGGACAGAGAAAACTATCCGTCTGTCCGCAGGCTGATTCGAGAAAAGGAGGTTAACAGGACACCGGCGTCGTTCCCTATCTGTGCGTAAATTTGATGTAAAATCTGGAAAGGAGCCCCTGAGATGAAAAAAATATTTACGAAGACATTGACGCTGCTCCTGGCAGCGGCAATGATGGCTGGCCTGATCGGATGCAATTCCGGCAGTCCCGACACACCTTCCGACACCAGCCCTGATACCGGCATCAGCACCGATGCCCCCACCAGTCCCGATACAGCCTCCCCCGTGGAGCCCGAACCGGAGCAGCCTGTAATGTCTGTTACGGAAGAAAATACCTACAGCAAACCCCTGCCCAACCTTCCTGAGGTTCCCTATTGGTTCCCCAGCGATTTGCTCGCCTGGGACCCGGCGCAGGATGCGGACGCCGCCTATAATATCAGCGCCGTTCCTCTGGCGAAGCGGGTGGATAAAAGCAGCCTAACGCCCGCTAACGCAACCCAGAACAAGGATATGAACGTGGTGGCAATCTCTATTATGAACGCCAGCACCAGCGGAAACGCTCCCCATGGTCTGAATACAGCCAACGCCAACGTCTTCTCCTACTGGCAGTACATTGACAAACTTGTGTACTGGGGCGGCTCCTCCGGCGAGGGCCTGATCGTTGCTCCCAGCGCGGACGTAATCGACGCAGCCCACCGCAACGGCGTGCCGGTTCTGGGCACCGTATTCTTCCCCCAGGCCGGCCACGGCGGCAAGATCGAGTGGCTCAATGATTTCCTGCAGAAGGACGCCGGCGGCAATTTCCCCATCATTGATAAGCTCATTGAGGCGGCCGAGTACTTCGGCTTTGACGGCTGGTTCATCAACCAGGAGACCGAGGGCGGCGAGAGCGACCCCAACGGCCTGTTGACAGCGGACCACGCCGCGCTCATGCAGGAGTTCATCAAGGCCTTTAAGGCCAAGGCCGGTAACGGCCTGGAGATCATGTGGTACGACTCCATGACTGAGGCTGGCGAGATGGACTGGCAGAACGCCCTGACCGATAAGAACAAGTGCTTTGTCATCGACGGGGAAAGCAACGCCGTCGCCGACAGCATGTTCTTGAATTTCTGGTGGAACACCAATACCTACGCCCCGGACGAGCTGCTGAAGGCCTCCGCTGAAAAGGCCGCCGAACTGGGCGTGGACCCCTATGACCTGTACGCCGGCATCGATGTACAGGCCAATGGCACCAAAACACCGGTGCGCTGGAACCTCTTTGCCCCCGACGGCCAGGCTCCCTACACCTCCCTGGGCCTCTACTGTCCCAGCTGGACCTACTTCGCGGCCAACGACTTCTTCACGGATTACCAGGAGAAGGAGAGCATTCTGTGGGTCAACGGGAAGGGCGATCCCTTCGTGGTCGTGGAGCCCAAGGAGGAGATGGAGTGGAAGGGCGTTTCCACCTATGCCGTCGAGCAGACAGTTGTCAATCAGGTTCCCTTTGTTACCAATTTCAACATGGGCCACGGCTATAACTTCTCCATTGATGGTGTGAAGGTCTCCCAGAAGGACTGGAACAACCGCAGTATGCAGGACGTTATGCCCACCTACCGCTGGCATGTGGAGCAGGAGGGCGGCAATACGCTGAAGGCAACCATCGACTACTCCGACGCCTATTACGGCGGCACCAGTGTGGGACTCAACGGTAAGGCCGTCAAGGACCAGCCCTCTGTCATCACGCTCTACAGCGCCCAGCTGCCCATGACCGGTGATCTGTCCTTCACCGCTAAGGCCAAGGCCGCCGTGGAGACCTCCCTTGACCTGGTGGTCACCCTGTCCGACGGCAGCACCGAGACTATCAGCGGCGACAAGAAAGTGGGGACTGAGTGGACCAGCGTGTCCTATGACGTCTCCGGCCTGGACGGCAAAACCGTCGCCGCCATCGGCTTCAAGATCAGCGCCTCCGAGGACGTCATGGCGCTGAAGTTCCTCCTGGGTCAGATCGCAGTTACCAAGCCGGGCGAGAGCACCTCTCTGGCGGCCTCCGACCTGAAGGTGGACAGCACCAGCTTTGACGACGACGACTGCATGTATACCGGCGTCCGTCTGACCTGGAACGGTACGGCGGATCACTATGAGATTTACCGTGTGAATCAGGACGGCAGCTATTCCTTCCTGACTGCCACGCCCGGCGTCAACTACTACATCAACGGCTTGGAGCGGAACGATGACACCAACAAGACCACCTTCCAGGTCGTACCGGTGAGTATCACCGGCGAGCGGGGCGAGGCCTCCAACACCGCCACTATGGACTGGCCAGACAACAGCCTGCCCAAGGCGGACTTCAAGGCCTCTGCCACTCTGGCGGCTCCCGGCCAGGAGATCACCTTCGAGAGTTTGTGCTCCGCCAATACCGAAACCCTGTCCTGGGAATTCCCCGGCGCTTCCACTGAGACCAGCTCCGACGCCGCACCCAAGGTGAGCTATGCCGCTGAGGGCACCTACACTGTGAAGGTTACAGCCAAGAATGCCTCCGGCGAGGCTGTGGCGGAGAAAGAGAACCTGATCACCATCTCCTCCAAGGTTTCCGGCGAGTTGACTCTGTTGTCCCAGGGTAAGGACACGGAGGCCACCGCCTACGTCAACGACAATGAGGCTCCTCCCTTCGCCGTGGATGGCGACGTGACCAAGAAGTGGTGCGCCACGGGTAATCCTCCCCACGCCCTCACCATTGATCTGGGCGATGTAAAGGCCGTCAGCGAGGTTCATATCGCTCACGCGGAGGCAGGCGGTGAAGGCAGCTCCATGAACACCAAGGCCTACACTATTCTGGTCAGTACCGACGGCGAGGAGTTCACCGAGGTGGTGAAGGTCACCAAGAACATGCTGGGCGAGACAGTGGATACCTTCCCTGTGGTCAACGCCCGGTACGTGAAGCTGTCCGTGGATAAGCCCACCCAAGGCTCTGACACTGCGGCCCGGATTTACGAGGTTGAGGTCTACGGCCTGGACGAAGCCCTGTAAATCGGCGGGAAAACAGGTTTTATTACGAAAGCCCCGGCCCCTTCTGGGGCCGGGGCTCACTCTTAGACGAAATGCGTCCCTTAAATTCCCTCCGTCTCCACAGGCTCCCGCAGCTGGCGCAGGCACCGGGCACAGATATTTTTCCCCTTAAATTGGGAGACATTCCGCCCGCTGTCGCAGAAAATACAGGTCGGGCTGTATTTTTTCAGGATAATGGAGCCGCCGTCAACAAAGATTTCCAACGTCTCCCGTTCTTTAATATCCATTGTGCGGCGCAGCTCGGCGGGCAATACGATCCGTCCCAGTTCGTCGATTCGCCGGACAATCCCCGTTGATTTCACCTGACAGTTCCTCCTATTCTGAAAACATGTTCTGTAAAGCGGCCCGCCCTCATCGGAGGACGGACCGCTTTGCTGCTGGAGCTTACTCAGCCACGATGGCGTCGGTGGGGCAGTTGGCAGCGCAGGCGCCGCAGTCCACACAGGCGTCGGCGTCGATGACGTACTGGCTGTCGCCCTGGGAAATTGCCTCAACGGGGCAGTTCTCAGCGCAGCTGCCGCAGCTGACGCAAGCATCGGTGATTTTGTGAGCCATAAATATGTATCCTCCTTTGAATGGGTATCTACATTGTAACATGAACTTTCAAAATTGCAAGGGTAAAATGTGGCGACGAGGGATAAATTTTTCTTATCCGATCCAACTTATCTGTATCCTCCCCGTCAGGAAACGACGCTTCACCTCTGAACCAGAGCAATACCGCAGACCACCTCCACCACCTGCTCCGCCAGCGGCGCAAGCGCCCGGTGGAGTGTACCTAATATGCGGATGTAGGCCTCTGTATCAAGGTCATACCCGCCTCCATCGGAAAAAACGTCGTTGCTGACAATTATAAGCAGTGCCGCGCGCTCCAGCAGAGCCTGGAGTCCTGACAGCACTCTCTCCGCCGCGCTGTCCCTGCCGGCTCCCGACGGAGACCAAATCTCGTTGGCAAGCAAATTTCCCAGGTCCTCCAGCAGAACAAAATCCCCCGGTTCCACCGCTGCGCCGCCAATGTCCACCGTCTGCTCCAGGTCAAAAAACGCCGTACCCGCCTCCGCTCCGTGGGCTTTTCGCATTGCCCGGTGCCGCTCAATCCGCGCCGCCGCCTCCGGGCCGAATGGCTCCATAGTGGCCAGATAGACCGCCCTGCCGCCCGCCTCTGCGGCTTCTGCCAGCAGCTTTTTCTCCGCCCAGGCGGATTTGCCGCTGCCGCTGCCGCCGGTGACCAGAATCAGCCGGCCGCTCACAGCGGCTGATAGGCATCGATGCCGATGCCGTCAAAGGATGGCATATCAAAGTAGACCCGAAGAGCCATATCGATCAGGGGCATAACGGAGGCAGCTCCCGTCCCCTCTCCCAAGGCCATTCCCAGCCGCAGCAGCGGCGTAAGTTCCAGTGCCTCCATGACGTGGCCTGCCCCTGGTTCGGCGGACAGATGGGAGGCCACCAGTGCGTCTCTAACAGCGGGACACAGCCGCACCGCCGCTAAGGCAGCCACGGTGGAGATAAATCCGTCCATGACCGCCGGCGTCTCATGGAGGGCGCAGCCCAGATAAAAGCCAGCCATAGCAGCGATGTCAAAGCCGCCCACCTTTGCGATCACGTCCACCGGGTCTGTGGGATCGGGGCGGTGGAGGGCGACAGCGGCGTCGATGACGGCGATTTTCCGATGCAGGCCCTCGTCGGAGAGACCCGCGCCCTTTCCGGTCATCTCCACAGCGGGACGGCCCAGCAGTGTGGCGGCCACGGCGCTGGTAGTAGTGGTGTTTCCGATGCCCATCTCCCCTGCGGCCAGAAGGGTATAACCCTCTTTTGCCAGCGCTCCGGCCAGATCCATGCCTGCCAGCAAAACGGAGAGACACTCCTGCCGGGACATAGCAGGCTCCTGGGAGAGGTCCTTCGTCCCCCTGGCAACCTTAATGGAGTGCATACCAGGGACCTCGACCAACATTCCGGCGTCTACCGGCAGGACCTTTGCGCCGGCGACTTGGGACATACAGCAGACGCTGGCCCTGCCGGTCAGCATATTTCCCGCCACCAGTGCGGTGACCTCGCTGCCGGTCTGAGTGACCCCCTGGGCCACCACGCCATTGTCCGCGCAGAAGGAGACGATACATTTTTTGTATTCCCGCCGCAGTGGAGCAACGCCCGCCATACGGGCGAGCACATCCTCCAGCAGGCCCAGCCCGTGGAGGGGTTTTGCCACCGCGTCCCAGTGGGCTTTGGCGGATGCAGTTCGTCCTGCGTCTGCGGGATGGACTGCGGCGATAGCGGCTTGCAGCCGCTGCTCCAAAAGACTTACGTTTTCCATGGCAGTTCCTTCCAACGGCCCACCGGGCCGCTCCATGATTTTACTATTTTGATGGGCCACAGAGCATCAACTGGGTTCAACCAATTCCAGCCCCGAATTGTGCTTCAACAGATACCCTACCGGCCATTCTCCGGAATATGCAATCAGGCTCCTCCCCCGGAAATCCTCCAGCAGCGCCGCGTCGGCGCACAGCGTTAAATCCTTCGGCTCCACCGGGGAGGCGGCGATCCGCCGCAGATGATCGTAGGGCAGACCCGCCATCCGCAGCTCCACCCCGTACTCTGAGCGCATCCGGTATTGGAACACGTCGAATTGAAGGGTACCTACGACGCCGACGATGACCTCCTCCATGCCGGCGAAGGGAATCTTGAAAATCTGAATCGCACCCTCCTGGGCGATCTGTTCCGTGCCCTTGATGAACTGCTTCCTCTTCATAGTATCCATGGGAGAAACCCGCATGAAGTGCTCCGGTTCAAACGTGGGAATGCCCTGAAATTTAAATTTCTTCCCGGGCGTCGTCACCGTGTCGCCGATAGAAAACATCCCCGGGTCAAATACCCCGATGATGTCCCCCGCATAGGCTTCGTCTATGATCTCCCGCTCGGCGGCCAGCATCTGCTGAGGCTGGCTGAGCCGCAGCTTTTTGCCGGACTGCATGTGATAGACTTCGCTCTCCCGCTGAAACTTGCCGGAGCATACCCGCATAAAGGCAATGCGGTCCCGGTGGGCCTTATTCATATTCGCTTGAATTTTAAACACAAAGGCGGAAAAATCCGGTGAAAAGGCATCAATTTCCCCACTGTCGGATACGCGGTTGATGGGCGGCGTAGTCATCCGCAGGAACGCCTCCAGAAAGGGCTCCACACCGAAGTTGGTCAGGGCCGAACCAAAAAACACCGGACTGAGCGTCCCCGACCGGACGGCCTCCAGATCAAAGTCCCGTCCGGCCCCCAGCAGCTCCACCTCCTCCCGAAGGGTCTGCCAGCGGCTCTCACCGATGTGCGCAGCCACCGCAGAGTCCTCCAGGTCAACCTCTGTGGAGGCCGCCTTTTTGCCGTGGCCCTCTCCGGAGAAAAAGAGGATGCGTCCCCGCTCGCGGTCGTACACGCCTTGGAACTCCTTCCCGCAGCCGATAGGCCAGTTGACCGGGTAGGTGTCGATCCCCAGCTCCTTCTCCACCTCCTCACACAGAGACAGGGGATCTTTTGTCTCCCTGTCCATCTTATTGATGAAGGTGAAAATGGGAATGTGTCGCATAGCGCAGACCTTGAAAAGCTTGCGGGTCTGGGGCTCCACGCCCTTCGCGCCGTCGATGACCATCACGGCGGAGTCGGCCGCCATCAGCGTCCGGTAGGTGTCCTCGGAGAAATCCTGGTGACCGGGCGTATCCAGGATATTGATGCAGTAGCCGTCGTGCTGAAACTGCATGACGGAGCTGGTGACGGAGATGCCCCTCTGACGTTCGATCTCCATCCAGTCGGAGGTAGCCGCCCGTGCTTTTTTCCCCTTGACCTCGCCTGCCTGAGCGATGGCCCCACCGTAGAGGAGAAACTTTTCTGTCAGCGTTGTCTTACCCGCGTCCGGGTGCGAAATGATGGCGAAGGTCCTCCGCCGGGAAATTTCTTCTTGTAATCCAGCCATGGCTTCTTCCATTGGCCTCCTGTTCACAAAAAATTTTTTCTGAAGTGAAGGGGGTGTTGTCTCTACATGGGATTAGCCTCCTGGTTGGATAATTTGCCAATGCAACATGCGCTCTGCTTATTATATCCGCTGCGGAGCGTGTTGTCAATTTTTTCTGATGAATATGGAGCCGCACGTTTTATTGCCCGAAAAATTGCCGTTGCGCTACATCCGAACTCTTCTGCAATTTCTTTCTGATAGGCATCAGGATGTTCTGTTATATATACCGGTTAGTTTTTCGCAAAGTGCTTATCCGTCACGACGAACCGACACTTCGTTCTTGGCTTTCGTGTACACTGCCGCCACTGCCATCTTGCTGATGCAGCTCATGATACTGCCATTTTTCAAACAAGGCATAAATGTTTTACAAGATTCCACGTGGGTGGGATCAGTGGATAAACTGCGACGCGGCGTAGCCTACGTAATCGCCGTAGCGGGTTACATACCAGTCCTCGTACTGTCCGTATATCCGCACGCGTGCGCCGTCCGGGATGCTGGCGATCACAGTGGCGTTCAGATTGGGACGGCTGCGGAGATTCAGGGTGCCGCCGCCGGCGTGGACCGTGGCCTCCCAGGGGTCTACAGGCCAGATGAAGGGAATGTCAAAGTAGTCTGTCAGACTGAGCACCAGGTTGCGGGCAATCTCGTTGATGTTGTTTTCAATCCACCTGGCATCCTCGTAGTTGTCGTGATAACCAATCTCCAGCAGAACGGCGGGGAAACGGGAGTCGCGCACTTCCCCCAGGCTGGTGGTGGAACGGGTGACCACCTTATCCGGCAGCGGGTATATCCCGCGCAGGTTGTTGACGAAGATCTGGGCCGCCCGCTGGCCCTGGGTGCTGGTGGGATAGTAAAAGGCAATGATGCCGCGGACGTTCCCGTAGTTATTTTCTGCGGCTGCGTTGGAGTGGAGGGCCAGGTAGAAGTCGTACCAGCCCTGGTTGGCCTGCCGGATGGAGCTGCCGGCAGTCATGTCAGGGGTGTTGCGTTTATAGCGGATACCGCAGCTGTTGAGGTAGGGTATCATTGCATCCGCCAGACGGTTCATCCAGTATTCCTCGCTGCCGGTACCAGTGACGTAAAAATTTTTTTCTTGTGTACTTGGACTCAAATATATGATGGGCATAGGGGTTACCTCCTCTTTTTCCCCATCCTATGCGCCGGAGGAGGCGGCGGTGCAGGAAGAAGCGGAGAGGCATGCTCTCCGCTCCGTTTCCGCTATAGGTCGTCCGCGTCCTGCACAGGGAGCTCATAAGGGTCTGCCGGGGTGCCGGTATAGCTGCCCTGGGGGTCCGTCTTGGCGGACTGCCAGATGGTCATATCCATGGCCTTAGCCATGGGATCGCCCAACTTCTTCCGCTTTTTTTCGCTCATGGCAATTCTCCCTTCCGCCCGGATGCTCTCCGGGCCCGAGGGTAGTCTGCCCAGAAGCTCAGTTAAATTTTCTTCTGATAGCCCAGATACCGGCCCACCAGTCGGAAACCCAGCTTCGGCATGATCCGGTTCATCTCATCGTTTGTGCCCACGAAGAAGATCTGATGCTTCACCCTCTGCCGCTTGCCCTCGTTCAGGAACCGGGTCAGCAGCCGCTAGTACATGCCCTCACAGTACTGCCCGTCCTCGCAGCCCAGGGAGAATATCTCGTACATACCACCCATGAAGCTGGTGTCCATGATCTCCCCGGCCACACCGTTTTCCTCCGCCACGAACAGGAGCCACTCGGAGAGCTTTTCCCGGACCTGCTGGCAATTCCAGTACATACCCTAGTACTCCGCCAAGTTAGTAAATAGAAGTAGCGCAGGGAAGGAAGATGTGGTAAACTATTTTGGGTGATGAAAAGTGAACCAGAAATATATTGTGCAATTAACGGACGAGGAACGGGAAGCGCTGCGGGCACTGGTGCAAAAAGGGCAGACTCAGGGATATCGGATCAAACACGCCCAAATACTGATGAAACTGGATGAAATACCGGAGAACCAGGAGTGGACATACGACAAAATAAAGGAAGCGTATCATGCCACCCCACACACGATCAGCCAGATTGCGAAACGGTTTGTAACAGGCGGAATGGAAGCGGCGCTGGGGCGGAAAGAGCAAGTGAACCGTCATAAAAAGATCGACGGGCGGGTGGAGGCGCACATCATAGCCATCGCCTGTTCAGAAGCGCCGGAGGGGCGGGAGCGGTGGACCCTGCAGTTGATTGCGGATGAGCTGGTACGGCTTGGCGTGGTGGACAGTATTTCAGACACGGCAGTAATGGAAACACTGAAAAAAACGAACTTAAGCCTTGGCAAAAGAAGGAATGGTGCATCCCAAAGCCGGGGGCAGAATTTGTAGCGCGGATGGAGGACGTTCTGGATGTATATCAGCGTCCTTACGATCCTCTGCGCCCGGTGGTCTGCCTGGATGAGACGAACCGGCAGTTAATTGAGAAGAAGATCGTTTCAGCAAGGCCTGGACATCCGGAGCTCAAAGACTACGAGTACCGCCGCTGCTGCGTGGTAGATTTATTTGTGGCATTTGAGCCACTGGCCTGCAAAAGAGTGGTTAAGCTGACCAACACCAGAACCGCAGTGGATTTCGCTCATTTCCTGCGTGAACTGGTGGATGTCCATTACAGTCATTGCGAAAAAATTGTGCTGGTCATGGATAATTTGAATATCCACTCCATTGCGTCCTTGTATGCGTCCTTGTACAAAGCCTTTGACCCGGCCACAGCCAGACGGATCGTACAGCACCTGGAAATCCACTACACGCCTATCCACGCCTCTTGGCTGAATATGGCTGAGATTGAAATCGGCATTCTTTCCAGACAGTGTTTGTCCCAATCCCTGTCTTCTTTTGAGCTCATGGCTCGTCAGGTCAACGCGTGGACTTTACACAGAAATGCTGCTTGTTCTACTGTCCATTGGAGATTTTCCTCCTCTGATGCCAGATGTAAACTCAGAAAACTTTATCCCGTTATCTTGTAATTCCTGACTTGGTGGAACACTAGTCGCAGGCCCGGTGGACCCGCTGGAATTTCTTAAAATTTTCCTCCGTGATCCGCTCCACGGACGGATCGTCCGGGACCGGGGCGTACCGGTCAAAGAAGGAGCTGTAGTTGTAGGCGTCGTCAAACTTCCGGAGCCCCGCGCCCTCCGCCCAGGCTTCCGTCCCCCGGTTTTCCGCCAGGAAGCCGATCATCCAGTCACAGCCGGGATACCGCTCCGCCAGATAGCCGGAAAGCTCCTCCAACGCCACGGCGGTATCCCGCCGGATGCATCTGGTATAGAGCTGGATCTAGCGGTCCCCGGGCAGATGGAAATAGTGGAGCCAGCCCTCCACAGTGCCGTTGACCTGGTAAAGAAGGAGCTCGTCCTCCGGCCTTGAAAAAGCCTTCCGGACTCTGGCAATGAAATCCTCCTTTGTCTTGATGCCGTCGAAAAAGACGGGATAGAAAGTTCGGGCGGGGTCCAGGGCCAATTCGTAAACAAAATCAACGTATTGGTTCAAATCTTTCTCTTGCAGCCGGATCAACATTTTCTTTTCTGCTTGAATTTAACCCGCCGGAACGGCCGTCTTCGCCCGGACGATGAGCTTGATGCCCTCCATGCCCGCGATCTCCACCGCCTCGTCCTTGGGGATGACCGCGCCGTCCGCGCTGCGGGCTGTCCAGGTCTTGCCATCCACGTACACCGCGCCGGTTGGATAGGCGTTGTTGATAGTCTCCGTGACTCGGCCCTCCATGCCCAAAAGGCGGTCGGCGTTGGTGGGAACCTTGTGGGGGTCCGCATATTTCTTCGCCAAGGGCCGGATAATCGCGGCCATAACGAGGGACACGCCCACAAACAGCAGCAACTGCGCCTGCAGCGACGCGCCAAAATAGGCTGCAAATACGCTAACCAGTCCGCCAGCCACGCACCAGACCGACACAAGCACCATGGTGACCGCCTCAATGAAAGCCGACAGGGCCGTTACGCCCAGCCAGAACCATACCATTCCGTTTATCATGTGGTAGCCCTCCTAATCTATTTTTGTACTTCTATTATACTCTATCCGGAGCGGTACGTCAATATAGGGGAAATTTTGCCCCTTTTCAGATTGGAGTTGCTGAAAACGGCTTCACCAACTCCTTCATTCGTTAAAATATCCAAAGTGGGCAGCCATTCACCGGCGGATGACTGCCCAATAAACCGGAATTCTGATAAGACACTTTTTTAGCATTTATTAACTGTCATATCTTATCTTCAAAAAGTCCGCAAACCCTTGAACATGGTAAATTTATATGAAATGGCACAGAAGTCAAAACTAAGATTTAAAATTCAGCAAAACATGAAAGGTATTTCTCGATTTATGTGTTATTATATACGTAAAAAGGAGGGTTAATTAATAGATTACCGAAAAAGCATACAGGAAAGCCTCGATTACATAGAGGATAATTTGAGGACTCCTATCACTGCCACTGAGCTTTGCGAGTAGGCAGGTTATTCGCTGTTCCACTATTACAGGCTGTTTCAATCAGTCGTTGGGATGTCGGTAATGCAATATATTCTTCGACGCAGGCTTATTCATGCGATTTATGAAATTCGGTGCGGCTGCAAAAGGATTGATGTGATACTGCAGAGCCTGCTCAAACGGGATACCCGTACCACTCCAAAAGCTAAACAGCTCTACCTGTTCAGCGGTTTTCTGAAATGTGCCGATTGTGGCCGAGCGATGTCCCGGATCGCATCCAACGGGATTTGTGTATATTATCATTGGCTTGCGGGTTAAAAGCTGATCTGTGCCTGCTCTCCGCAAACTAACAGCAGCGGCTGTCACCACCCTGGAAAATCCCCTTCCCCGGATTGACATATTATGCAGATGGTGATAAAATAATTTTCCTTTTTGCCCCGGAGTTCCCCTGACTCCGTCCCCAGAAAGAGGGCAGTCCTGTTATGCGCGGGGAAGGCTCGTGACCTCCCGCGTATCTTGCGAACACGACTGCCTCCTGTCTGTTTTTAAGGCCATGGCGGCGCGCCTGATCGCCGCCCGCTGGTCTGACTGCGGCGGGACCATCTTTCAGACAAAGGAGCAAAAATCATGATCGAAATGAAAGGGATCTCGAAAACCTACCGGGTCCGGCGGCGGGAGGCCGGACTGGGGAACGCGCTGAAAAGCCTCGTCTCCCGCGACTATACCGATATCCCCGCCCTGCGGGACATGTCCTTCACCGTCCCCGACAGTCAGATATTGGGCTATATCGGCCCCAACGGCGCGGGAAAAAGCACCACCATCAAGATCCTCAGCGGCATCCTCCGGCCTGACCGCGGGGAATGCACCGTGGACGGGCTGGTGCCCTGGGAGGACCGGAAGCGGCACGTGGCTCGGCTGGGCGTGGTCTTCGGCCAGCGCAGTCAGCTGTGGTGGGATGTGCCCGTCATGGAGTCCTTTGACCTTCTGCGGGACATCTACCGGGTCCCGGCAACGGAGTTCCGGGAGAATCTGGACCGGCTGACGGCATTGCTGGACCTGGGGGACCTGCTGAAGACCCCGGCCCGGATGCTGTCCCTGGGCCAGCGGATGCGGTGCGAGATCGCCGCCGCCCTGCTCCACGGGCCCAAGGTGCTGTTTCTGGACGAGCCCACCATCGGCCTGGACGCGGTGTCGAAGCTCAAGGTCCGGGAGTTCATCCTGGAGCAGAACCGGCTGTGCGGCACCACTGTGCTGCTGACCACCCACGACATGCAGGACATCGATGCGTTGTGCTCCCGGGTGCTGCTCATCGGCAAGGGGCAGCTCCTTCTGGACGGCGACACCGCCCAGATCCGTGCTATGGCCGGGGAGAATCTGTCTACCGAGGAGTCGGTGGCGGACCTGTACCGGCGGTTCGGTATCTAAGGAGAGCAGCGGTATGAGAAAATACTGGTCCTTCTTTAGGATGCGCCTGATGGCGGGCCTCCAGTACCGGGCCGCCGCCTTGGCGGGCATGAGCACCCAGTTCGTGTGGGGGGCTATGGAGATCCTGCTCTACCGCGCCTTCTGGCTGGAGCATCCGGAGCGGTTCCCCATGGGCATGGAGGTCCTCTCCTCCTACATCTGGCTTCAGCAGGCGTTCCTGTCCCTCTTCGCTGTGTGGAACTGGGAATTTGATATTCTGGAATCGGTGAAAACCGGTGCGGTATCCTACGAGTTGCTGCGGCCCACGGACATCTACAGCATGTGGATGGCCCGCTCCATTGCCAACCGTCTGGCCCGGGCGGCTCTGCGGATGGTCCCGGTGATCCTGCTGGCCTCCCTGCTTCCGGCCCCCTGGGGACTGCGGCTGCGCATCTCCCCGGTGTCCTTCGGCGTATTTCTGCTGTCCATGATCCTCATGGTGCTGGTGGTGTGCGCCTACAGCCTGTTCGTCTACTCCCTGACTTTCTACCTGACAGACCCCAACGGGATCATGGTGCTGTCGGTGGCGGCGGCGGACCTGCTGGGCGGGGCCATCGTGCCCCTGCCCTTTCTGCCCGAGGGCTTCCGGAAGTTTGCGGAGCTGACCCCCTTTGCCTCCATGCAGAACGTGCCCCTGCGGATTTTCAGCGGGGACATCCCCCTCTCGAAGGCCCCGGCAGTGATGGGCCTGCAACTGTTCTGGGCTGCCGCTCTGATCTTCGCCGGTTACCTTCTCACAAGAAACGGCCTGCGCCGCGCGGTGATACTGGGGGGCTGAGAGATGAAATTATATCTGAAATTTCTGTCCATCCACTTCCGCTCCGCCATGACCTACCGGGCATCCTTTTTTCTCAGCTGCCTTGGGCAGCTGCTCATTACCACCAACGTGTTCCTCAGCGTGGTGTTCCTGCTGGACCGGTTCGAGTCCGTGGGCGGCTACACCTTGCCCCAGCTGAGCCTGTGCTACTCGGTGATCCTGGCGGCTGCATCCCTGTCGGAGTGCTTCGCCAGGGGAATCGACGCCTTTGGGCGCGTCCTCTCCCAGGCACAATTTGACCGCATCATGCTCCGGCCCCGCCCCCTGCTGTTCCAGGTGCTGTGCCAGGATATGAAGCCCGACCGGCTGGCTCGGGTGGTCCAGGCGGCGGTCATGCTGGTCTGGGCCATCGGCTCCGGCGCGGTACACTGGACAACTGCCAAGGCGCTGGTGCTGGCACTGATGATCCTATGCGGGGCGGCAATTTTCTTCGGGGTGGCCCTTATCAACGCCTGCATCACCTTCTTCACCTTGGAGCACGTGGAGGCGCTGAACATTTTCATGGACGGCCCCCGGGAGTACGGCAAGTATCCCTTCGGCGTTTACGGCAAGCCGGTTCTGCTGGTCCTGACCTTCCTGGTGCCCCTGGCCCTGGTTCAGCACTGGCCGCTGCAATACCTCTTCGACCGGGGACCGGCGTGGTACGGGCTGCTGCCCATCGTGTCGCTGGTGTTCCTTATCCCCTGCGCCCTGCTGTGGCGGCTGGGGGTGCGGCACTACCGGTCCACGGGGTCGTGAGGAATTTTGAATCTGTCTTAATATCAAAAGGAACGCCGTCTGGCCGGGTTTTTCTCGCCATACGGTGTTCCTTTTGTTTTAAAGACAGGGTTTCCCCACTTTATTATAATCATAATGCCGGCAGACGAATCCGAAAGGCATTGCCGTCCGCTTCGCTCTCTGCCCAGATCCTTCCTCCATGCTGTGATACGATGCCCTGCGCGATAGACAGACCCAAGCCATAGCTCCCCTCCCGGCTCCGGACGGGGTCCGCCCGGTAGAAGCGCCTGAACACATCCCGACGCTCCTGAGGGCTCAAGGACCTGCCCGGGGTCAGAACAGTCAACAGGCAGCCGCGTCCCTTCCGCTCCAGCGTAACCGTCACCGTCCCGCCGGGGGCGGTGTATTTTTGCGCATTGTCCAGCAGAATATCCGTCGCTTGCAGCAGCTGTCCCACTGTCCCTTTGACGAAGAGTCCCTCCTCGATCTTGCTGTCCAGAGTCAGTCCTGCCTCGAAAAATACAGGCTCGAAGGGCAGAAGCGCCTCCCGGACCAGATGGCTGAAATCCAGGCGCTCCATTGTCCCCACCGTTCTGCCGTCCTCTGTCCTGGCCAGCTCCAGCAGACTCTCCGTCAGGGAGCGCATCTGCCGGGCCGTTGTCAGAATGCTGGCAGTGAAGCGGTCTCGGGCGGCCTGGTCATCCGGACCGACCCGCAGCAGCTCCGCGTTGGTCAAGATCACTGTCAGCGGCGTTTTCAGCTCGTGGGAGGCATCGGCTACAAACTGTCTCTGCTGTTCCCAGGCCCGCGCCGCCGGAGCCGCCGCCCAACTGGATAGCAGCACGCTGGCCGCCAGAAACCCCAGAAAGGCCACGCCCCCCGCCGCAAGGCATGTCCGCAGCAGCGCCCCCATGGTCCGCGCCTCGCCGGACATGTCCGCGAAGGTCACTGCCGGCCGTCCCGGCGCGCCGGTCCAACAAAAGCGCAGGCCGTACTCTGTCAATATTCCCTGCTCCCCGCCCTGTTGAGCCGCCGCCGCCAGCAGCTCCCGCAGCCATACCTCGTCAGTCAGGTCGTACCACCCGTCTCCTGCCGCGATTACTTCACCCCGAGCCCCCATACGCAGGGTGAAGCAGGGCAGACGCCGTTCCCCCGGCCGCCGGCCGGGTAAACCGGGCCCTGCGGGCTCAAGAGCTGCCTGCCGCATATCCCGCAGCGCGTCCGCCTCCAGCACTGTTTGGGTGGTCCGCAGCACCACGATAAACACCGCCGCCAGCAGCAACGTCACGAACGCCATATTCAGCAGCACAAATTTCACACGCAGCCGAGCGATCACGTCCCGTCCACCTCCAGATGGTAGCCCAACCGCCGCACCGCCTCAATGCGCACGTTGGACCCGATGCTGCGCAGCTTCTTCCGCAGGAAGCCCACATAGACCTCCACGTGGTTCTCCACCGCGTTGGACTCGAAGCCCCACACCTTTTCCAGCAGCGCCTCCTTGGACACATGCCTCTCCCTCGCCTGCATCAGCTGGCGCATCACACCAAACTCCTTGGCAGACAGGCGCACCTGTTCACCGCCGCATACCAGCGTCCCGGCGGCCAGGTCCAGCACCGTGTTGCCCGCAGTCAGCTCGTCCACCTGACCGCCTTGACGGCGGAGCAGGGCGTTGACGCAGGCCATAAGCTCCCGGGCGTCAAAGGGCTTGGTGAGGTAGTAGTCCGCCCCAGCGTTGAGCCCCTCCACCCGGTCCTCCACCGCCGACCGGGCCGTCAACATCAATATAGGCGTGCCGCAGCGCTTCTCCCGCACCCGGCGTGCCACCTGCCGCCCGTCCAGACCCGGCAGCATTACGTCCAGAATGATCAGATCGTACACCCCCAGCTCTCCGTAGGCCGCACCGGTCTCGCCGTCATAGACGGCCTCCGCCTCATAGCCCCTGGCCGTCAGCAGGTCCCGGATGGACTGCGCCAGCAGCTTCTCGTCCTCAATGATCAGGATCTTCATGACTTCTCCCCCGTTTTGTCTCTTAACGCGGACCACATGCTGATATAAGCTCCCAGGCACTATTAAAAACTCGATTCCCATTCCCAATAATTTTTAACAACATAAGTATAACACATCCCGACCATTCTTTCCAGCGCCAGTGCCGCTCTACACGGAATGTTTACATTTTTTTCAGCGTCATTTCAGCCTCGAGGGGTACACTTTTCCTGCAGCAGACCACTGAGAAAGGAAGTGACGCCCGCCATGGAATTCCGCCATGAGTGGAAGCACGAGATCACACCCGGCGACCTGCCGGCGCTGCGCCGCCGCCTGCGGGCCATCGCCGACCCGGACCCCCACGGCCGGGGCGGCGCATATCTGGTCCGCAGCCTGTACTTTGACACTCCCGACGACCGCGCCCTCCGGGAGAAGCTAAACGGCGTAAACCGGCGGGAAAAATTCCGCCTCCGATATTACGGCGGGGATATGTCCCTCATTCGCCTGGAGAAGAAGAGCAAGGTGGACGGCCTGTGCCGCAAGGAGACCGCCTGCGTCACAGGGGCGGAGGTTCGCGCCCTGCTGGCGGGCGACCTGTCCTGGATGGCGGAGAGCGGACGTGACCTGGCGTGGGAATTACGGCAGAAGATGCTTACCCAGCTTCTGCGCCCTCGGACCATTGTGGACTATACTCGGGAGGCTTACGTTTATGGCCCGGGGAACGTCCGGGTAACCATGGATCGCGGCATCCGCACTGGCCTGGGCGGGACGGACTTTCTTGATCCAGGATGTCTGACGGTTCCGGCCCGGGACGCGCCGGTGGTGCTGGAGGTCAAATGGGACGGATATCTCCCGGAGCTCATCCGCTGTGCGGTACAGCTGGAGGGACGGCACACGTCCCCCTTCTCCAAATACGCCGCCTGCCGGCGCTACGGCTGAGGAAAAGCAAGATCCTGTAATCATAACCGTGGGATGCCGGATGGACTAGGATTTTTCTTGCCAGACAAGGAACGTTTCTCGTGAAGCGCCGCAGGTCGGCGGTTTGAGCGCTGAGCCGCCCACAGGAGCGGCCCACGGCAGCAATCCTGACGGATTGCAAGGGCACGGGCCGCTGGTCAGACGGCGTTCAACGGTTGTGAATACAGTTAAAACATGATATAAAGGAGAATTCTGATTATGCTTACTTTTCAGGACGTCTTTAAGTCCAACTTTCTGGAGAACGTAACTGGCGTATCCCTGCTTGACATGGCAGTCGCTCTGGCGCTGGCCTTCGGGCTGGGCATGTTCATTTTCCTGGTCTACAAGAAGACCTTCACCGGCGTGATGTACTCCTCCAGCTTTGGCGTAACCCTGATAGCCCTGACGATGATCACCACGCTGGTGATTCTAGCCGTCACCAGCAACGTGGTTCTCTCCCTGGGCATGGTAGGCGCGCTGTCCATCGTTCGTTTCCGCACCGCCATCAAGGAGCCCCTGGACATCGCATTCCTCTTCTGGTCCATCGCCGCAGGCATCGTCCTGGCGGCGGGATTGATACCACTGGCCGTGGCTGGAAGCGTCTGCATCGGCGCGGTGCTGCTGGTGTTTGTCAACAAAAAGTCCCATATGGACCCCTACATTCTGGTCCTCCGCTGCGACGGCAGCGGCAGCGCCCAGGCGGCCCAGAATCTTTTGGAGGGCCAGGTCCGCCGCTGTGCTCTCAAGTGCAAGACCGTCCAGCCCGGAGAGGTTGAGCTGAACCTGGAGGTGCGGCTGAAGAGGGAGGACACCAGCTTTGTCAACGCCCTGGGGGAGTTGGAGGGCGTCCGCAGCGCCGTGCTGGTCAGCTACAACGGCGACTATATGGGGTGACGGTATGTCCACCCACAGACACATCGACCGCATCTGCGCCGCTGTTCTGGCGCTGACGTTGGTCCTGACGGTGCTGTTCACCTCCGGAAAAGCCCTGGGACTCCAGAGCGCCGGAGTCTCTCTGGGCTATGAACAGCGGCTTTTCGACCCATCCCGGGTCCACACCATCAACATCGTCATGGACGACTGGGAGGAATTCCTGGACGGCTGCGAGGACGAGGCCTACCAGCTCTGTTCCCTTATCATCGACGGCGAGGCCGTGCGCAACGCGGGCATCCGGGCCAAGGGCAACACCTCCCTGACCTCCGTAGCTGCCTACGGCAACGACCGCTACAGCTTCAAGGTGGAATTTGACCACTATGACAATGCCGGGAGTTACTACGGTCTGGATAAACTGAGTCTAAACAATCTCATACAGGACAACACCTGCATGAAGGATTTTCTCGTCTATCAGCTGATGGGCGGCTTCGGCGTGGCCTCGCCGCTATGCAGCTACGTGTATATCTCCGTCAACGGGGAGGCCTGGGGACTCTATCTGGCGGTGGAGGGCGTGGAGGACGCGTTTCTCCGACGGAACTACGGCGGCGATTCCGGAGACCTGTACAAACCGGACAGTATGAGCTTCGGCGGCGGCCGGGGCAACGGAGGAAACTTCGATTTCCAGGCGGTCGCGGAGAATTTTGACTTATCCGACCCGCCCGCTGCGCCGGCGCGCGACGGCAGACAGGGCGGTAACCCCGGAACTCCCGGCGGCTTTGAGGGCTTCCGAGGCGGCGGTATGGGCAGCGCCGATGTAAAGCTGCAATACATTGACGACGACCCAGAGAGCTATTCCAATATTTTCAACAACGCCAAGACCACCGTCACCGATGCGGACAAAGAACGTCTCATCGCCTCGCTGAAGGCGCTGAGCGCCGGGGAGAGTATTGAAAGCACTGTGGAGATAGAGCAGGTCATCCGTTACTTTGTTGTCCACGGCTTCGTCTGCAACGGGGACAGCTACACCGGCAGCATGGTCCACAACTACTACCTCTACGAGGAGGACGGCAGGCTCTCCATGATCCCCTGGGATTACAACCTGGCCTTCGGCGGTTTCCAGAGCGGCGATGCCTCCGGCGTGGTCAACGAACCCATCGACACACCCGTTTCCGGCGGCGGCGTGGAGGACCGGCCTATGCTGGCCTGGATCTTCTCCGATGAAAAATATACCGCTTTGTACCATCAATGTTACGAGCAGTTCCTGGCAGAGTGGCTGGAGAGCGGCGCCTGCGAGACCTTGATCGACCGCACGGCGGCCCTCATCGCCCCCTACGTGGAGGAGGACCCCACCAAGTTCTGTACCTATGAGGCATTCGAAACCGGCGTATCCGTCTTGAAAACCTTCTGCCAACTGCGCTCCGAGAGCGTTCGGGGCCAGCTGGATGGAACTGTCCCCTCCACTGACCAGAGCCAGCAGGCGGATGGCTCCGCCCTGGTGGACGTGTCCGGGCTGGACCTGTCGGACATGGGGACCATGGGTATGGGAGGCGGGCCCGGCGGCCCGGTCAGTAAGCGTCCCGGCGCGTCCGATGAAGAGACGCTTCCTGTTTTCGTCCTGGATCCTGGGGATTTCTCTCCTCCGGCGGAGGGGGATATCCTCGACCGTTCCGGAAGAAAGCCGGAAATCGGCGGGCAGCCACCAGGAGACATGGGGAGCCCCCCGGTCCCGGTTTCGTCAGGGGCGGAGCTGCTGCCGCTGGCAGCTTCTGTGGCCGTATTGGCAGCAGGCCTGCTCTTTGCAACGCTGTTCCGGCGCAGGTAGCTTGGCTGACCGAGAAGGGCCTGAACTGACATTCAAGCCGGAGAGCCGAAACCTTGAAAAAGGCTATGGCTTTCCAGTTTGCGCATTATAGTAAAAACTGTTGAAAACTGAGGGCATATGTTGCCCCCCCGACGCATACCAATCGGAAATGGCCAAGGCATGGTGGTGGGCGCGTTGAACAGTACCGTCAGGAGGCATTGCTTCATGTTCCGCACCTCGGTGGCGTTCACTCGTGTCAGATTTTCGCTAAAATAAATCGTATCCAAAACGGCCCCAATCTGCTCCTAAATTGGAGGTAATCATTGGAGCCTGGAAGACAGAGCAGCTACCATCCCAAACGCCCAGTTCAATACACGGACATCATCGCGTATGTCGAGGACAAGTACGGAGCAAAAATCCGTGGAGAATATATCGCCTGCGTAAAGCGTATGTGTGGGCTGGAGGTTGCCGAAAGCAATAATAAATCCAAGAACGGGAACCCTCGGAAGAAGCCCTATTGTCCCGCCAATAAAGTAGCATATATCAAGGAGGCGCTGGAACACTTCGGCATTCTGCCAGCAGAAACGCAAAATGCGGATGACCCAGACTGAGTATGGTCTGGACCATCCGCGTTCGTATATTTTCCTCAATCCTCAAACAGCTTCGCCACCGGGACCTCCGGCTAACTCCCTTGCCATATCTGATAAAATCTTTTAAAATTTGATTGAGAGGGAGTGACCTATGATAGATTTTACTGACGTTCGCCGCGAGAACGCGCCGACATTTCTGTTTTTCACACGCCCACTAAGAATGCCAAACTGTTCTCGTATAAATCGAGGGGAGAGAGGGAGTAAAAATCACCTCTGAAATACCCCAAAAACAGAGCTGTGGTTATCCTATTTTGTAACCACTTGACCCTCTTTTTACCCGGTTATCCTATTGGGAACCACTATAAATTTGGTGAAAAATGGCTTTTTAGCGTCAAACTGCATCAAACCCTATCAAAAGCAAAAGCCCGGAAAACCTCTGAATACGTTCACAGGGACACAAAGTGAGACCCCCCCTGCAATAAGGTTCGAGCGGTGAAGGACGCTCGAACCTTATTGCATTTCTACCTCTGATATGCTATGCTGGGATCTGGACGACACTCTTTTCTGCCGGAGCATCCTGTGGCTGCATCACCTTCACCTCCATTGGCCTGTCCATCACGCCGATGTCCCGGTAGATGATCCGGACGCTCTGGCTGGCACTGCGGGAATACTTCTTGCTCCGCTCACCCACCTCAATCCGCTGGATGAACAGCCGCAGGAGTTCCGGAGACAGCTCGTCGATAGCGGTATACCGCTTCGCCTTTTCAATAAATGACTCCACGTTGGCTGCCGATGCCTTCAGCTTCTCCAGTCGTGCGTCCTTCTCCGGGATAGCATCTTCCAGCACCTTCTGCTCTGTATTGTAGTCACTGGAGAGCATACGGAACTGCTCGGCGGTCACCCGGCCAAGGACGTGGTCTTCATAGAGACGCTTGAACAGCATCGAGAGTTCGCCATCCCGCTTTCGCATGGCGCCCAGTTCTTTCTGGAGAACGTTCATCTCCCGCCGCAGTTCCACGCTATTCTTCTGGTTGATATACTGTGCAAACTGCCGCTCCTGCGTTCTGGCGTAATGCGTCACCCGGCGAATATCATCCAGCACGATCTTCATCAGATCCATCTCCCGGATGTGGTGCGGTGAGCAGTTGCCCTTTCCTCGCTTGCCGAAGGTGTAGCACTGGAAATTATACCTGGTTTTCTTCATGGTGGATGCCCGGTGCAGCACCAGCGGCTTGCCGCAGTCGGCGCAATAGACCAGTCCAGAGAACATATTCGGCTCATCCATCTGCTTTGGAGTCCGCTTTTTGTGCTGGCGTACCGTCTGGACGATGTCCCACCGCTCTTGGCTGACCAGTGCTTCATGGGTATTCTCCACCAGAATCTGTTCACTCTCCGGACGAAGAATGTGCTTCTTGTTCTTGTAGGAGATGGAGGTATTCCGCAGCCCCTGCATATGGCCTAAGTAGACCTTGTTGTTGAGGATGCCTGTGACCGTGCTGCCGCTCCAGTTGTAAGGCCGGGTGGTATCCAGGTGCCGGTGGGATATGCCATACTTCCGGTGCCAGTAATTGCTTGGGTTCACTATCTTTTCATCCGTGAGGATGCGGGCGATCTGATTTGGCCCTTTTCCAGAAGCGCACAGCTCAAAGATGCGCTGCACCACCGGGGCGGTGTCCTCATCCGGAACGATCGCTTTTGTGTCGTTGCTCCGCTTGCGGTAGCCGTAAGGCGGCATCCCGCCCAGCCGCTCACCGCGCTCGGCTTGGAGTTTCTTCACTGCCCGAACTTTCTTGCTGGACTCCTTGGCGTGGAGTTCGTTCGCCCAGTTCCGGATAGGATTGAAATCGGTACTGCTCTCTACCAGAGAATCCACTCCATCGTTGATGGCGATAAACCGGACACCTTTCGCTGGCAGGTAGAGTTCTGTCAGCTGACCCACTTGCAGATACTCACGGCCCAGACGAGACATATCCTTGACGATCAGCGTTTCGACCTCGTCCCGCTCGATCATTTCGATGACCTTTTTCCAGGAGGGCCGATCAAAATTTGTCCCCGAGTACCCATCATCCGCCAGGAAAATCGTTTTCTCGAAACCATTAGCCTGAGCATACCTTTCGAGGAGAAGGCGCTGATTCACGATGCTGTTTGAATCGCCAGCCCGGTCATCCTCCTGACTGAGCCTTCCATATAAAATATTGAATTTTTGGCTTGCCATTTTTACCTCCTTTTCCTATGGGGCAAGCCGGTACGGTAACTGACACTATACCGCACCGGCTTGTGAAAGTCTACTGAAATATCAGGCGGGGTGGGATTCTTTTGCCAGCTCTGTGTCGATGAGCGCCAGCAGCTTTTCTGTAGGCGTTGCTGACGGTTCCCCGGCAAAGACAGAGGTGACGTGGAACACCCGGCCTTCGATCAACATCTCCCGGTCCCATGTGGAATCTGTCTGTGCCGTATCGGTGAAGATGGTGTCCACGCTGCCATCTTCCATCCGTTTGACCGTGGCGGCCTCTGGCCGGTATGTCCCCAGCATTCCAGTGCTGATATATTCTTCAAATTCCGTTCTCATAGAAATCCTCCTTCTACATGGTCTGTGTCATGCCGCGATATTCCTCGTGATCATCCTCTGCGTGACCGTGGGCAATTTTCTTCTCCCTCTCTTTCTGGCGGGTCTTGCGATCCGTATGAGTTGGAGCGGTATATGCCGGAGCTACATCCCCAAGGCTTTCAAGATTGTGACCGAGCTGTACCAAAGCACGGCCAATCCCACCAGCACTGCCGGAACCATCAGCCACGCCCAATTGGGGCGCGGGAGGCTGATATGCGGGAGCGAGAAACGCCGCTCTTTCTTCCTCCCAGCCTGTTGGAGCAGTTCCCGAATGGCGGATACATCCTGCGCCAGCGTCTTCAACTGCGGCGGCTGTGCTGGCGGTTTCAGTTGGGCGAGAAGAGAGTTCTGCTCCTTTATAAAATGGTGCAGATCTATGATCCAATCCAACAGGTTCCCCCACTCCTCCTCTGTCAGCCGCCATTCCGGCGGAGGAGTTGTCTGACGCATATTCCGCTGGCGCAGTTCGTCCAGCGATAAAGGTCTCTCTGATTCCAAACTCATTTTCCATATTCTCCTTCAAATATTTTTCGTCATGGAGCCTGTCGTCCCGACACCGCTTTCCGTCAGGTGTGGTGTAGGTGATGTTCTTCCGGGAATCCTGCCAGCGGACGTCGTAGCCCTCGCTCCGCATCAGCAGAATAAACTCGTCCCGTTTTTCAGCGCACCGCATACACTCGTCGATCACATTCATCAGAAGAAACTTCCAGCTCTCCCCCTTGGCTGCAACATGATACTCGGCAGAGGTCATTGCCCCTACCTTTTTCTCTTGCTCCGGCTGGAATACCGGCAGGCCGAACTCCGCACAGACCCAGTCGTTGCGCTGCCGGAGTTCGGACAGTTCCTTCTCGCTGATATGGAGTTTCTTACCATCCTCCAAACTGACGCTGTTGATAATGAAGTGAGAGTGGATGTGGTCACGATCCGTGTGAGTGCAGACCAGCACCTCCCGCCCCTCGAAATACTCCGCCAGCTTCAGCGCGGCGGCATGGGCGGCGGTGGGACTGACCTCCTCACCTTTCGGGAAGGACTGCACCATGTGGTAGAACATTCTGCCATCCTCTTTGTGGTAGAGCAGCTTGGTCTGGAGGAAGTCATCGTAGACGCTCTCCGGGCGGCAGTTGACCCCGCTGACCAACTGCCGGTCGCCCCACCGCGTTTTCTCGTCTCGCTTGACATAGCGCATGGCGGCTCCCATGCCGCCCCGGCTCTGACCTCTGGGATAATTTGTAAAATTGATGATGGCTATTTGCCTCGCCTCCCCTGCTCCTGGAGACCCCGGAGAACGGCGCTGATGTCCGCCAGTTCCCGCGCGGTGCGCTCCAGATCCACAGTGGTGATGCGACCCATGTTCGCCAGGACCGTCAGACGGTTGAGATTGTTGCCGATGGCCCGCTGCTGTTGCAGAACTTCTTTCAGGCCGTCCATCACCACGATCTGCCGCCCCAGGCAGCAACGGATGACGTACTCGCTCTGAGACATCCGGGCCTGCTTTGCGTTCTGCTTGATAGCGGCCAGATTCTCGGATGCAATCCGGATACTGAATGTGGCGTCCTTTTTCACGCTGTCCTCCGTTTCTGAAAGTGGGTGCGGGCTTCCGCCCGCAAAATGTGTTTGGCAGGGCTGGGGCTTCGCCCCATGTCCAGACAAACGCGATGCTTGCCCCATCTAAAGATGGGCGTTTTCCCGTCCCTGTGCCCCCGTCCGTTCTCCTCGAAACCGGCAGCTTCCGGCAGTCTGGCCCACAAAGGCTCAACGTGGCCGATTTCTCCAGTTGTGGACACTTCCCCGCCCCAGTCATTGAACGCCGCACAAACGGCCTCACAGGGCTGGACAGGAGATCGAGCGACAGGCACATTGAGTGCCTGCGCTCGATTAAATTGCGCACAGGGGCTCGATGCCCCTGTGCGCAATCTGGGCATCCGTACCTACAGGGTCGATAGTGCCAACAGTCGGGAGACCGGACGAATCGGCACTTTCGACACTATGCAGTTCAATGATCCGCTTCCCGTTGCTCCGGCGAGTGGTAGCGGCGATGCCGATTTCTCTTAGAGCATCAACGTTTTGCAGGATTTGACGGGCAACTTTCTTCGGCGTAATGCCCGCTGTTCCGACAGGGTCGATCCTGTTTGACAGCTCGGTTGGAGTGCCGGTAAAATCCGGAGTGGATTTCAGAAGTGCAGAGAGAAGAAAAATAATTTTGCTGTCACGCTGCTCACCTTGATCATAGCTGTCTGCAATCATCTCCCAAACATTATCACTGTTACGCTCCAAAGAAATTTCCCGATACTCGATATCCCGGCCAATACAAAACAGCTTTGCTCGGTTACTGCTGTGGCTGCTATTAATCAAAGTGAAACTGCTGTCCACCGCACCGCTGATTGCAGTCGTACCGGAGATGCGGTTGAATACATTGTCGGACGGTTCTTTCCTCAGATGATGGACCAGAAGAATGGCGATTTGATGCTCATCAGCAATCTTCTTCAGCACGGAAAGGTCACGGTAGTCGTTGGCATAGGTGCAGTCATAGTTGCTGCAACGGATCATTTGCAAGGTGTCGATGATGACGAGAACTGTGTCCGGATATGTGGAAACGAAGCGATCCAATTGCTCCTCTAGGCCGTGGCCAAGCGTATTGCACTCGGTGCAGAAGTGGACGTTTGCCGGGGCATCATCCGTGATTTCAAAAAGTCTGTTCTGGATACGAAACTGCGAATCCTCCAGGCATAGGTAGAGAGTAGTTCCTTGTTTCACAGGCATCTTCCAGACCGTTTCCCCCTTTGCCACCGTGACGGCAAGCCAAAGTGCCAGCCAGGACTTTCCTGCCTTGGGAGAACCAGCAAGGATGTGCAGCCCCTGAGAAAGCAGCGTGTCCACGACAAAGTTCATTGGCTGCAGCGGCTTGCTCATGAGCGTTTCGCCGCTGATCGTTTGTAATTGTTTCATGAAGCCCTCCTTTTTGTTGTTGACAGAGATATGCGGCTGTGGTAGACTGCTTTTTGATATCCAATTTATTTTTTGGATTTTATCGATGCTGCCATAGTAACATAGTTGCACCTGTTTTGTCAAGACACATTTTAAAAATATTTTTGGATACTTTGTAGGAGGCTTTATGTGGAACTATAAAATGCACTTTCTAGAGGACGGGGAGTTCTTTGAGTACGATACTTTTGGAGGTCAAGGTTCCACTGCTGCGCAGATAGCTCTGCCTTATCTGGAGAGCCTGTTGAGTTTTCTGGAGATGGACTGCGCGGAGTGGGAGCCATTGATCCAGCAGACTTGCGAGGATTTGAAGCAGTTTCTTGCTACAAAAGACGCATACACCGACCAGATGATGCGGGCACTGGGTAAATTGAGCGAGAAGCATGTTTACTTTAAGCTGCTGTATTTGCAGTGGTTCTGGCGCAAAGCCAGCGGAAGCATAGAACCCGGGATGGCAGAAGAAATGCGCCAGCTTCCGGAACAGCTTTCGCTATGCCAGAAACAGGCGCAGAAATTTGTGGAGAATATTTTGGATGTTGATCGGGTTGATAGAGACATACAGAAAAATGTCAGAGCGAACTATGTTTTCGACCAGCCCCGTGATGCGGACCTATTCTGCTTCAAGCCAATCCCGGTTAGCTTCGGGCCGGTGGGCGAGGATGACTGTGGCACAATCCTGTATCCGAATACTATCCGTGACCTGATCGACTTTTCTCTGCGAGATTGCGTTGCAAAAAGTATTCCCGTCCGCCGGTGCAGGAACTGCGGCAGGTATTTTCCTATCATTGGCCGGATCACAGCGGAGTATTGCAGCAGGCCGAAGCCCTCCGGGAAGCTCTGCCGGAATATTGCTCCAGTACAAAGGTGGGCGAAGAACAGCAAGAAGGATCTGGTATTCAGCGAGTACCGCCGGGAGTATAAGCGGCACTTCGCCTGGATCAAGGCTGGGAAGATTTCAGAGGAACAGTTTGCAGCC
Organism: uncultured Oscillospiraceae bacterium; assembly: GCA_910584045.1. Classification (GTDB taxonomy): domain Bacteria; phylum Bacillota; class Clostridia; order Oscillospirales; family Oscillospiraceae; genus Pelethomonas. The sequence goes on from CAJTYO010000006.1 coordinate 81,766, forward strand.
TGGGCGAAGCAGGCCAAGGCGAAAAAGCACGAGTGCGATGCGGAGGAGATTTCGCTGGATGAGTTCAAGGCGTGGCTGAAGGATGCCTGACTTTTTAGAAAAATCTGTTTATCATACAAACATTATCTGCACTGCATGACTACTGTCTTCATCTCCGCCACATACTCCCGCACATACGGCACAGCCTCCCGGCCATACTGTTCCACCAGCCGGACAATAGCGGAACCCACAATGACTCCGTCGGACAGCGCCGCCATTTTCCGGGCCTGCTCCGGCGTGGAGATGCCGAAGCCGATAGCGCAGGGGATGGACGTATTTTCCCGTACCACCCGAATGATGGAAGCCAAATCAGTAGTGATTTCGCTGCGGGTCCCCGTGACGCCCAGGCTGGAAACCACATAAAGGAACCCCTCGGCCTCCCGTGCAATCATGGCGATCCGGTCCGCCGAAGTGGGCGCTACCAGGGAGATAATGTCAATACCGTATGCCCGGCACACCGGGGCAAACTCATCCTTCTCCTCGAAGGGAAGATCAGGGAGGATCAGACCGTCCATGCCGATGTCCCGGCAGACAGAAACAAACCGTTCTGTGCCGTAGGTGAACACCACATTGGCGTAGGTCATGAACACCATGGGCACTGTTATATCCCGGCGCAGGTCACGAACCATGTCAAAAATCTTATCCGTAGTCACTCCTCCCGCTAGGGCTCTCATATTAGCACCCTGAATGACTGGCCCCTCGGCGGTGGGGTCGGAGAAGGGAATGCCCAGCTCAATGAGATCCGCCCCGGCCTCCGCCATGGTCCGCACCAGTGCCGCCGTTGTCTCCAGGTCTGGGTCCCCGCAGGTGACAAACGGAATAAACGCCTTGCCGTTGGCAAAAGCGGAAGCAATGTTACTCATGGAGATCCTCCCCTCTATACCGCGCAATAGCGGCCACGTCCTTATCTCCTCTTCCGGAGATGGTCACGGCGATAATCTGCTCCTTCTCCATGGTGGGCGCCAGCTTTATGGCGTAAGCCACCGCGTGGGCGGACTCAATGGCGGGGATGATCCCCTCCGTCCGGCTGAGATACTCAAAGGCACTCACCGCATCCTCATCCGTGACAGGCACGTACTCCGCCCGACCGGTGTCGTGGAGATATGCGTGTTCTGGGCCAATACCAGGGTAGTCCAGCCCGGCGGAGATGGAGTATACCGGAGCAATCTGCCCAAACTTGTCCTGGCAGAAATAGGACTTCATGCCGTGGAAGATGCCCTCCCGCCCGGTGGCGATGGTGGCGGCGGTTTCAAAGGTGTCCACCCCCCGGCCCGCCGCCTCGCAGCCGATGAGACGCACGGACTTGTCCGGGATGAAGTGGTAGAAGCTGCCTATGGCGTTGGAGCCGCCGCCGACGCAGGCGATCACCGCATCCGGGAGCCGCCCCTCCTTCTCCAGCATCTGGGCCTTCGTCTCCCGGGAGATCACGGATTGGAAGTCCCGGACGATGGTGGGGAAGGGGTGGGGACCCATGACGGAGCCCAGACAGTAGTGGGTGTCATCAATACGACGGGTCCACTCCCGCATGGCCTCGCTGACCGCGTCCTTCAGGGTGGCGGTTCCGGTGGTGACAGGGATAACCTCCGCTCCCAGCAGACGCATCCGGTATACGTTCAGGGCCTGCCGCCGGGTGTCCTCCTCCCCCATGAACACCACGCACGCCATCCCCATGAGGGCGGCAGCGGTGGCGGTGGCCACGCCGTGCTGTCCGGCGCCGGTCTCGGCGATAAGCCGGGTTTTTCCCATCTTTTTCGCCAGCAGCGCCTGGCCCAGTACGTTGTTGATCTTATGGGAGCCGGTGTGGTTCAGATCTTCCCTCTTGAGGTAGATTTTTGCACCACCCAGGTCGCGGGTCATCTTTTCCGCATAGTAGAGGCGGGAGGGACGGCCCGCGTACTCGTTCAGCAGAGCGGTGAGTTCCCTGTTGAAGTCCGGATTGCTTTTATAGAAGTCATAGGCTTTTTCCAGCTCAATCACGGCATTCATCAGCGTCTCCGGGATATACTGCCCACCGTGGATGCCGAAGCGTCCTTTTGACATAGTGCTCAGTCCTTTCGAGCGGCGGCAACCGCCGCCTGGATTTTATCAAAATCTTTCTTTTTCTCCGTCTCCACCCTGCTGGAGATGTCCAGGCCGTAGGGATGAAGAAGTGTGACGGCCTCTGGGATATTTTGCGGCGTCAGTCCGCCCGCCAGCAGCCAGGGCCGCGTTATGCTCTCTGCCAATGACCAGTCGAAGGTTTCCCCGGTGCCATACCCGTTGTCCAGGATAATCAAATCCGCTGTCGAATGGTTCGCTGCCGCTAAATCTTCCGGGGAGCGGACTTTGTATGCCTTCCACACCGGATGTCCCGGCGCGGCGGCGCGGAGGGCGGCGATATAGGCCGCATCCTCCTGGCCGTGGAGCTGGGCGATAGACACCGTGCCGTCATTGAGCAGCGCGACGACTGTATCCACCGGCTGATTCACAAACACGCCCACCGGAACGACGGCATCATCCAGTTCCCGCCGCAGCGACCGCACCTTCTCCGGGGCAAGGCTGCGGTGGCTTTTAGGAAAGTTGATAATGAAGCCGCACCAGTCCGGCTTGACCTGATTGACGTACCGAATGTCCCCGGACCGGTACAGGCCGCAGATCTTGATTTTTGTCATCGCGCCGCCTCCCGCATTTCCCGCAGCAGGGCGGCTTTGTCCTTCGCCCGCATGAGAACTTCGCCCATCAGTACTGCGTCAGCGCCGGCCTTTTTCAGTGCCGCGACATCTTCGGTTGAGGACACCCCGCTCTCCGCCACATAGACGCATTCCGGCGGAACCAGCTCCCGCAGGCGGGCGGCATTAGAGAAGTCCACAGAGAAATCCTTCAGATTCCGGTTGTTTACACCAATGATCTTTGCCCCCACGCTGACGGCGGAGCAGATTTCTTCCTCGTCGTGGGTTTCCACCAGGGCGGCAAGGCCCAGACTGTGGGCAAGCTCGAGATACCGGGCGAGAGTGGCGGTGTCCAGCAGGGCGCAAATGAGCAGCACCGCGTCCGCCCCCATGAGTCTCGCCTGGTAGATTTGATACTCGTCCACCGTGAAGTCCTTGCGCAGCATAGGAATGACGGCCTCCCGGCGGATGGCGCGGAAAATCTCGTCTGAACCCAGGAACCACCTGGGCTCCGTCAGGCAGGAAATGGCATCCGCTCCCGCCGCCTGATAGCTCCGGCCGATGTCCAGGTAGGGGAAATCCTCGGAAATGACCCCTTTGGAGGGCGAAGCTTTCTTGACCTCACAGATGAAGCTCATCCCCGGCTTCCGCAGCCGCTCCAAGAACACGTTCCCATACGCTTCCTGCCCCCGGCACAGCATTTCAAGTTCCTCCAGGGGAAGCTTTGTCCTGTCCGCCGCCACCCGCTCCCTGGCGTGGGCGGCAATGGTGTCTAAAATCGTACTCATACCGCTCACCCGTTGGAGCGGCGGACGACTTCCGCCAGCTTCTCCGCCGCCTTGCCGGAACCCAGCAGTTCCTCCACCAGCCTGACCCCGGCCTCCATGCTCTCCGCCTTGCCGCCGATATACAGCGCCGCCCCGGCGTTCAGGCACACCGCCTGCCGCTTGGGGCCGTTTTCCGTCCCGTCCAGGATGGCGCGGGTGATGGCGGCGTTCTCCTGGGGCGTGCCGCCGGTGAGGTCGGACTTTTCGCAGCGGGCATAGCCAAACTGCTCCGGGGTGATCTCGTACCGCTGGAACCAGCTGTCCTTGATTTCGCAGACTGTGGTGGGGGCGCTCATGGAGATCTCATCCAGCTTGTCCTGACCGTAGACCACCATGCCCCGTTTGACGCCCAGCTTGCTCATCACCTGGGCCAGAGGCTCCACCAGCGCGCCGTCGAACACGCCCATCAGCTCCATATTGGCCCCGGCGGGGTTGGACAGGGGGCCCAGGATGTTGAACACCGTGCGGATGCCCAGCTCCTTGCGGATGGGGGCCACGTATTTCATAGCGATGTGGTAGTTCTGGGCGAAGAGAAAACAGAAATTCAGCTCCCGCAGCAGCTCCGCGCTCTTTTCCGGCGGGATGGTGATGTTCACCCCCAGGGCCTCCAGCACATCCGCCGCGCCGGACTTGCTGGAAGCTGCCCGGTTGCCGTGCTTTGCCACCGGTACGCCGCCTGCGGCGATAACAAAGGCGGCGGTGGTGGAGATGTTGAAGGAGTTGGAGCCGTCGCCGCCGGTGCCTACGATTTCCAGCACGTCCATCTCGTGGAGCAGCTTGACGCAATGGGTGCGCATCCCGGAGGCGGAGGCGGTGATCTCGTCGATGGTCTCCCCCTTCAGGGACAGGGCCGTGAGGTAGGCGGAGGTCTGGACAGGGGTGGTCTCGCCGCTCATGATCTCGTTCATGACGGCCTCCGCCTCAGCGTAGGTCAGACCCTGCTTCTTGGAAAGTTTAATAATGGCTTCTTTAATCATGTTGGTTTCCTCCTATTACAATAAGAATTACGGTAAGAGGCACGGCAGCCAGCTGTGTCTTTTTCCGCATTGTTGCCAAAGCTGATAGAATGAGAGAGTATTGGCCTGATGTATTCCTCCAAGGACTAACACGTCCGGGGAAAAGTCCGTCAGCCAGCCTCTCATTCGCAGCGTTCGATTTATGCAGGTTGAGCCG